>JAZSPG010000082.1:0-7524 GCA_045537295.1 Candidatus Scatosoma sp.
CGTCATCGGTAATACCTTGTTCTGTTTTCAGAGCTATCAAATTGTTTCGGTGCATCCGTTCCTCATCATCGGATAAGGAAAAATAATCCGTGAGTATAAAATAGCCATCATCCTTTAATGCGATATGCAATTTAGAATACACGCCCACCTTTTCTTCTTTTGTGAAATGGTGTAAGCTTTCCACCGATACAGCGGCATCAAACACATTCTCACCAAGTGGCACATCAAAATATGAGCCAAGAATCAATGTTATATCCTTGCCATCAAATTTTCGTTGAAGCTCGGTTAGCATTCCTTCCGAAAGGTCTATTCCCGTAACCTTTGCCGAAGAATTAAGCTTATAATATTCTTGCAGTTCCAATCCTGTACCGCAACCCAAATCAAGTATGCAACAGTTTTCAGTGGTCGGTAATTGCTTTGCCGTAAAAGGATAGAACTCGCTTGCGCATTCGATGTTAGTCATCATATGCTCATCATATCCGTCAAGTCTTGCCTCAAAGAAATCACTCATTTTTTCAAGCATACATAACCTCGCGTCAAATTCTTGTTTATGGTTATATTATAGCATACTTTTAATAAAATTTCAACCTTTTCCCTTTTCTTTATTTACCGCGCATTAAAATTTAAGGGGCGACGGTTTGTTTTCCGTCACCCCTTTTGCTTATTCAACTACTAAAATGTTTATGTTTTTCTTTTTAAGCAAGAACATATACGCAACAAGCGATACAACAGCGCCGAACGCATTTCCGATACCAAACAGCAACGCTATGCCGATAAGCGACGGCGTCCATGCTCCGCAAAGATAAAGAATAAACGCTCCGCCGTAATAAATCGTATTCGTTACCACCGATTCAAACAGCATATAATTCGTTTTGCCGAGTCCGTAGAACGTCGAATCGAACACGTTTTGAAATGCGTACAGCATATAAAACCCAAGCAACACCATCACAAGTTCAAACAGCTTGTCTATATCGCTGAAATTAAGCACATACTGCATAAACGTATCGACAAGCAAACATAAAACGAGTTTTACCGCCGTCAAGATATAAACGTGCTTTTCTTTACCGAGCGTTACCATACCGACCATTACAAAGTTGAACGCGAGTGAAAAAATACTCGCCACGCTTTCTATTCTTATGTAGGTTGCCGACGCGTCGATAATTGCCTTATCCGTTGCCATTAAAGAAAGCAACGGTTTTGCAAGCGCAATAATCAGAAATGAGAGCACCATGTACGCGTTGACGGATATAATTAAGCCCATCCGCATACGGTTTACAAACTCTTTTTTATCCGTCAAAACCTTTCCTATAAAGAAGAATAACGGCAAAACGATTGCTTCGCTTAAAAACTCATAAAGAAGATTTACCCACGAAAGCTGACCTGCAATCGAGAAAGAATATTCCCCAGGCAAATCCCCCAAGAAAAATACTCTTACCGTTGTATAAACCGTTGGACAAAGGCCTAACCATAACAACGCAAAAAACAATTTATAATTGATTTTACGACGCTAAAAAACTATTTAATGCAAACGCGCCTAAAATTCGCGAAACGGCTTTTAGAGGAAAGCGTAACGCACATTTCCGAGCTTTGCGGGTACAACTGTCCTCTATATTTTTCGAACGCGTTCAAGTCAGCATTTTCGCTGTCGCCAAAAAAATACCGCGAGCAATGCAAGACGAAGAATTAATTTTTTATATATTTTGACAAATAAATATCCCCGCGTGAAAACGCGGGGATATTTATTCTTCGTTAAATACAGTTTTTTACGCTACCATCGAAGGTCGCAACACCGCGTATCCGTCGTATGCGATAAACGTTACCAAAATATTATCCGCTCCCTCGTAAATATTATCGCCGATAGTCAATTCTTGACAGGTAAGGTTATCCGTCGCGCAACAAATGAGTTTAGAATTACCTAAGTACACGAACACCCGACTGCCACCGCTCCACTCAGCAAGAATAATATCCCCGACGGCAAGCTGTTCTTCCGTTACCAAACGGCAACGCTCGCTGTCCTCTAAGTTTCGTTGCCCCGTAGCAATATCCAACCCACCGTACAAATTCGGTGCGACCATTTTAGAAATATCCGTATCCGTCTTTTTCGTAAGCTTTTGCTTATCCAAAATATCGCCGAGCGCGTCTACGGGAGTAGCATAGTTAAACACCGTCTTACCCAACGCCTCGCTGTAAAGCGTTTGCGCCATTAAAATAGGATTTGTAAACGACTTCGCCGTACTTATATACTCGCCTGCTTTCGCCACCAGCGCGTTCGTTTGCTCTACCGTAAAGCCCGATACCGTTTGCACGATTTTACTAAGCTTTATCCCGCTTACGTAGGTGGAATCGCTTACGATAAGCGCGCCCGACGTCGTTTGCGTTACCTTTACGCTATACGAAACGGTTACCTGGGTTTTGGACGCAACGTCCCCCGTCCAAGTCAGGTTTTGCCCGTCCACCGAAACGCCTGCCGTACCCGAACCGCTCACGTATTCCGTTCCCGCAGGCAAGATATCGCGAATGGTAACGCCCGTATGCTTGGTCGTAACCTTATTGTCCAAAGTAATCGTATAGGTAATCATATCGCCCGTTCGCACCGCGGAATTGATACCCACCGACGAGGTCTTTTCCATCGAAAGTCCCGCAATCTTCATACGGTCTATCGATTTTTGCGTAACCGAAAGCCCTCTTGCAAGCGGTCTAAGTAGCGCAAAGGAAACGACTTTATCGCTAGTCGTGTTCTTAAATAAATACCTCGTATGCGTCGTATCCACGAACAAATCGTCCGCCGTATTCGTGATTATCGAACCGTAAGACTTATTTCCTTCTACGTCGTACGAAAGCGCGGGGTCGTTACTATTGTATTTATAATCGCCTGAGCCCGAATGATGTATAAAAATATCGTCGCCAAGATAAATATACACGTGTCCTACTTCTTTACTGTTGACGTGACGGTAGTTCAGCACGTCGCCGACCTGCAACATACCTCTAACCTCCGCCAAAAGCGCCGTTTGCTCAGCCGTCGTCGTATAATTCGCGTTTTCCCAGTACCCGATTACGTCCGCGTTATCACCGTAATTTTTAGCGTATTTTCTATAATTCCCCGTACTCGGCGCCCACGAACCGTCGGGCATCGAGCCTAAACTCGTGGGTATGAACGGGATAATATTCACGCCGAACGCCTCGCGGTATACCGTGTTTACAAACGAACTGCAATCGAGATAAATATACTTTTGCGCGGTTGCCTCCTCGGGCGACACGGTGAAGGTACGTCTGGAATTATACTGTTCGTAATGCACTTGCCCGTTTTGTCTATCGTACGCGTTCGCTACTTCCACGATAACGTCCGCTACGGTGAACTCGTACACGGTGATTAAAAGTTCCGTTTCTACGCCCTTATAGTAAATTTTAAGGCTATCGAACGGATAGGATAATACGTTATGCGAAAGGGTGTAATCCGTTGCCGTTTCCTCCTCGCCGTTACGCAAATACGCCGTAACGACCATACCCGTCGCGTCGAATTTTTCCCCGTTCGCGTATTGCATTTTATTCGGATTTACCGAAACGACGATGCTTTCGGGCAAGGTTTCGTCGTATTCGAAGGTCTCGCTCGTGCTCGCCAAACCGCAAGTACAGGACTTAAAATACGTCGCTTTTGCCGTGCAAGTCGCAGAGCTGGCAAGGTAAGTTTCGCTTACGAGGGTAGCGGTATAACTATGTTCCGTCTTTTGCAAAACGGGGATTTCCGTCAATTCCTCGTTCGCCTCCGCGTCCGCAAACAGTTTTTCACAACCCGAACAGGTATAATACGCCTCGTTACCCGTCTGCGTACAAGTGGGCAACTGTTCCTCCGTTTTCGTTAAGGTATGCGTATGTACCTCGGGGGCAGGCGCAGACGAAGACGAAGACGAAGACGAAGACGAAGAACTTTCGGGTTCTTCGGTTGAATTGCAACCGAAAAAGGTACAGCAACAGCATAACGCAACCGCCGTGATTAAAAACAGTTTTTTCAACGCTTTTCCGTTTATCAGCCTCATTTTTACACTCCTTAAAAATCCTTATATAATAATTATAACATAGGTTTTTTGGAATGTCCATGTCAAAACTTGTCATCTTACTGCCAAAACTTATGATGTTTTGGGGAAACGGGGGCGTTTTTGCCTGTATAGAAAAAACAACCGCGCCTACTGAGCAATTTCCTTTGCTCAGTAGGCGCAACTAAATATTCGGCTTTTTATTTTTTTGCATACAAATACTTATTCTATTTCCCAGCCTTTTGCGCGTTCTACGGCGCGACGCCATTTGCGAAGTAAATATTCTCTATTGTCCTCGCTCATTTTCGGCTCGAACACCTTTTTTCTTTTCCAAAGCGACGCAATTTCATCTAACGAGGTTAATTCCCCTATCCCAAGCCCTGCAAGATACGCAACACCCAAAGCCGTTGTTTCGTTAATTACGGGTACTTCGATAGGTATACCCAAAATATCAGCTTGGAATTGCATTAAAAAATCGCTATTCGTACTCCCGCCGTCTACTTTCATAGACTTGATAGGCGATTCGTTGAGTTCGTTTAATTTATCGAATATATCCTTAACTTGATAGGCTATCGATTCCAAGGTCGCACGGGCGATATGCGCCTCGGTCGTACCCGCCGTTATGCCGAACATTGCGCCACGGGCGTAGGAATCCCAGTGCGGTGCGCCAAGACCCGTAAACGCAGGTACGAAAAACACTCCGCCGTTATCCGTTACCGATTCTGCCAGCTCGTCCGCGTGTCTTGAACTTTTGGTGAGCTTTATACCGTTTTGCAACCATTTCGTTGCCGCGCCCGCAATATAAATTCCTCCGTCCAAAGCAAAGCTGGGTTTTCCGTTTTGCACCAGCGCAAGCGTAGATAATAAGCCCGATTGATTGTTTTGTATGGACTTATCCCCTGTATTCATAAGCATAAAACAACCCGTTCCGTAAGTCGTTTTCACGTCGCCTTTATAGCAACAACCTTGACCTAAAAGCGCGGATTGTTGGTCAACGATGCTTGCCGTAATGGGTATTGCCTGTCCGAAAAATTCGTTGGGGCTGGTTTCGCCGAAATAACAGGCGTTTTCTTTGATTTGCGGTAAAATTTCAACGGGGATTTCAAGCAAGGCTAAAATTTCTTTATCCCAACAAAGCTTTTTCGTGTTAAAAAGACAAGTTCTGCTCGCCGTTACGCAATCCGTAACAAATTCTTTACCGCCCGTGAGTTTCCAAATAAACCAACTGTCCAAAGTCCCTGCCAGCAAGCGTTTCTTTTTTAATAATTCCTGCGCAAGCGGTATATTTTTGAGTATCCAACGTATTTTGGTCGCGCCGAAATACGAATCTAATTGCAAGCCCGTGCGTTGCAAAAAAAGCGAGCCGTGGTTTTCGTTCAGTTCGTCCACCTCGCGCGACGTGCGTCTGTCCTGCCAAACGATTACGGGGCATACGGGTTCGCCCGTTTCTTTATCCCAAGCTATTACGCTTTCGCCTTGGTTGTCTATACCGATACATTTAATTTCTTCCGCGCTCGCACCTATGCTTTTTAAGGCGTTCTGCGTGGACTGCAAAAGCGTTTTGTATAATTGCTTGCCGTCGTGTTCTACCCAGCTGGGTTTTGGATAGTATTGCTTTACCTCCGTATAGCCGTGCGCTACCTGTTCCCAGTTTTCGTTAAATAAAAGAGCGGAAGTACCCGTAGTGCCTTGGTCTAATCCTAATATATATTTTTTAACCATACTTCCGTTCTCCTTTCTTGAATTTATTTTAATTCTGCGAAGCTGATTATCGTTTTATCCGCAACGGTAAGCATTTCGTCCCAACTGTTTTTCACCATAGGTTCGTATATCCCCACCGTTTGAAACCCTGCGCTTTTCGCCGTTTTTATCGCGTTCACGCTATCGTCTACCACCACGCAATCCTCAGGTTTCGCCTGCATTTTTTCCGCTAACTTGATAAACAATTCCCTGTCCGATTTCGTAAGCTTAAAATATTCCAACGAACAGATATTGTCAAACAGCTCGTAAAGTCCTAACCGCTTAAAACAAGGTATGACGAACCGCAACGGACTACCGCTAATCACGTTCACGACGCAACCTTTTTCTTTCAGCCGTCGTATTGCCTCTACCGCGCGAATTTTGCGGGAAATTCGTTTTGATACATAGGTTCGAGCGTTTCCATAAAATAATCGTACAACGCTTGCGGGGTTGCGTTCACGCCTAATCGTTCCACGTAATATTTTGCTATCCCCATAAAGCCTTTGGTGACGATATTTACGATAATATCTTCGGGATAGGCAATCCCTCTATCCTGTAAATATTTCAAAATCACCTTATTCCAAGCGGGTTGCATTGAGTCAATCAACGTACCATCCATATCAAAAAAATATACTTTCTCGTTTATACCGTTCCTCATTTATACTGCTAACGTCAGCGCCTGTTGTATTTCGCAAAAAGCGTTGCATTCATTCGCGAATATACATATTATAGCATTTCTATTCGCCTTTGGCAAGTATTTGTTATAAAATTTTTATCCCTTCTCAATCCCTTTCTCGCTCCTCGCGCGAACACCCGATAATGCGGAAGTTCTCACCCTTATCCAGCCACGAAAAAAGCGCGCCCAAAGGCACGCTCTTCGTGGCTGGGGATAAGTGATTTTATTGACTTCGTCATTAAAGTGTCGTCGCTCGCCTATCCTCATACTTCTTCCCCTTTCCTTTCTTTTCTCGCTCCTCGCGCGAACACCCGCTAATACGGGAACTCTCACCCTTATCCAGTAACGAAAAAAGCGCACCCAAAAGTGCGCTTTTTCGTGCGTTAGTACGACAAAATCTCTAAAATCGCCCTGTTTTTATAGGGTAGAACTACAAAATGACTGTTTATTATAATATCTCATATTTATATCATCGCCTTCCCCTATGTTACATCCATTTCATTGAATTGTTTCAACACCTTGATAAAAGTACTCCTCTATTATTTCTTCTAAATAAAATGCACGACTACCGTCAAGATCGCCTATATATTCAATAAATTTTCCGTTTTGATCAAATCTGACACATTCTCTAGGGTATCTTTCCGAACCTTTTTTATCCGTATATGACTGTTTATAAAAGACATACATATCCCCATTTTCTTGATATAAAATTATCGTTTTACCTATTGGTTCATTCAAAGCACGATTCCAATCAAGAAAATCCCCACCTACAAGTTCATTCACAATGTCTTCAGTATAAGCAATGTCAAGCGTTTCAATTAAAGTCGCTTTATTGAAATCGAACTTGGGCTTTTCTGTTTTATTTAGATTAAGAATTTCCGGCTCTTCATTATTATAAAAAACCAGTTCAACTTTAGTTGTATTTTCAAGCAAATAGTCTATATCGAGCACATTACTTCCCGGGTCACAACTCGCAAAACTTAATAAACAAATACATGCTAAAATAAATACCGATATTATCTTTTTCATAATTGCGACCCCCTGTTTAATCGTAATCCTTCCCGATTTTCTTTAAGT
>JAZSPG010000049.1:0-2343 GCA_045537295.1 Candidatus Scatosoma sp.
CAACCGTAATCGGCGTAATGCTCACGACATTCGCAATAGGTACTACCCGAATGCGATATTGACTATCACTTGCGATTGCGATAAGCTCTGTAGACGACGCCGAAAACGCGTCGGCAAGAAAACTGCCATCAGTAATTGTTACACGCCATTTCATACTTACCTCACATAAAACGGACAAGTAAGAACCTTATCACAGTCAGCATATACAATTTCCAAAAAGTCGATATATTCCGCCGACATGAAAATTGTAAGATACTCATTGATAAGACTATCATACTTGCGTCCAGTTTCAGAAACCGTGTCAATACCGCTATTTACATCATGCCCAGATATAACACGGCTATCGGACTTATTTTCGACTTCATTCCTCTTGTTACTACCGGAGTTAGAGCGAATCGTTTGATTTTCCTTATTACCGGATTCTACAAGAGCGTCTTTATAATCCGTATACGTCCTCGTATTGCCGGAAGTTTCGGAATCTTTCAAACCGTCCTCACCGTAAGAAGTCTCGGAAGTCGTGCCTAATTCACTTTCAGGCGCAACAAGCAACGACGGAACAGGATTTTCACTATTATACCCATAAATAGACGACATCGTTCCGCCTTTATCAGTTACAGTCTGTGTGCCCGTTCGAGTATTAACAGCAGTCCCGCTATCAGTATACCCGCCTGTTATAGAACGCGTAGACGAACGCGGATTTTCGGGGTCAATGCTTTCACTGTCAATCGTGGAAGAGCTATCAGACTTTTCCTCGTTAGTGTCTCTAACGGCGTTTGAGACAAACGCGTCAGAACTGATATGACTCACCGCCTTACCATGTTCCATCTTAGTCACAAGCTTGATATTATCGAGCAGGTTAATAGTATCAAGACTTGAATAATCACGAAACAGATTCTCCCATTTAACGCGATACCGATTGAGAATCAAAGCGGCAAGCTGGTCCGGTTGACCGGACCATCTTACAGCAAGCGGCGACGCCTGCTTATTACCCGAATAATTCGAGAAATATTCAGCGTCCAAATACTCCGCCACAGTATTACTTTGAACAAACGACAAACTTGTCATATGAGAGAATATAGATTCACTTGGTATCGTCTCCGTCAGAGACGCTATCGCCACTTCCCTCATCATTATCACCCTCTTCCGCAGTCCGGTCAACCGGACCTTGTTCAGCAGATTCAGCCTGTGCCTCTGTTAAATCTATATTCGCCTCCTCCTGCTCTTCTATGAGCATAATTGACTTCTCTTTCATTCTCCATGCGGACGATTTACGGACGCTAATGTTAGTGCCAAACATTGCATTTATATTATCAATCCCGATTCGACGAGATTCAAACATGTCGTCAATGATAGGCATCAGCAAGTCCGTTTGCGTATCAATCTCTTGCGCGGAAGTATATTCTCGCTTCATGGAAAATGACGGATTCAGTCCAATTTCATTGTACCATGCCGCCTTAATAGCCTGAACGCCGTTTACGGCAAGCTCAACGGCGTTTGAATGCGTATTCTGCATGATAGTCTCAAGGGGACTGCCCAAATCATTCGCCGTTATGAACGACGGTTGCCCGACATCACGTGCGTTAATATACGCCTCAACCGCCTTTCGTTGCTTCTCGGTTTTTGCAATGAAAAGCAATTCGTCGCGTAATACAAGCAACGTAGAACGTAACGAAATCTCCGCCTCCGCAAGAAGTTCCGCATACTTCTTATGGAGACCATACAATCCGCGATAATTAGAATCGTTACGAATAATCACAACGTCCTTGTTAATCTCAAGAGTTTCGGATATTGTCGGACGAAACCCCGGCGACGTAATGACTACTTTGTAAGGCTCTTGATAAGGGTCCGGCGCGTCTGCAAGTGTGTATGGAAAAGCATAGAGCTGATTTACAAACATTGTATCGTAGTCCGGTTGACCGGACTGTTCCGAATAATTGAACGAGGGGCCAAACCCAACAGGCTTGTGTACCTGCGGAACACGCCATATAGCGCATGAACCGCACCATTGCAATAGACGTTCAAGCGCAATTTTAGGAATAGTGGGCGGAAGATTATCATACTCAAACATGACGGCAGTCTTGTTAAGAAACCAGTCAAGACTGTCATAGATTATTCGCTTCTTTCGCGCCGCATAATCGTCAGAATCAAGCGCAATAAACTTCCTAAACTGACGCGTAATAGTTGACATAAACCGCCTCCTTAATGGTCCGGTTGACCGGACTTATGATAGTCAGTCACAAGCCCGGCCAAAGTGGGAAGTTGATAGAGGTCTACCATGATACCATTATACCAGAACGAATTTGCTTTGTCAATACCTTGGTTGAATTTTGTTCATTTTTTATT
>JAZSPG010000073.1:0-13448 GCA_045537295.1 Candidatus Scatosoma sp.
AATGGAAAGAACAGTACGGCAACCGTATTATGCTCCAACAGCGTAAAATGGGTACTTCTTGCGACTGGTCGCGCCAAGCGTTCACGATGGACGAAAAATGTTCCCGCGCCGTTAGAGAAGTGTTCGTGAATTTATACGAAAAAGGACTTATTTACCAAGGCGACAGAATTATCAACTGGTGTCCTTGCTGTAAAACCGCGCTTTCGGACGCAGAGGTGGAATACGCGGAAGAGGACGGGCATTTTTGGCATTTGCGTTATCCTACCGCGGACGGAACGGCGGAAGTCGTGGTGGCTACGACCCGTCCCGAAACCATGCTCGGCGATACGGCGGTTGCGGTACATCCCGACGATACGCGCTATCAATCGCTCGTTGGAAAAACGCTGAAATTACCTTTGACGGATAGAGAAATACCCGTGGTTGCGGACGAGTACGTAGACCCTGAATTTGGTACGGGTTGCGTAAAAATTACGCCTGCACACGACCCTAACGACTTTGAAGTTGGCGCACGCCATTCTTTGCCGATTATCCGCGTAATGAACGACGACGGGTCGATGAACGAAAAGGCGGGCGTTTATAACGGTTTGGATAGATACGAGGCGAGAAAACGTATCGTTGCGGACTTAGAAAAGGGCGGTTATTTGGTAAAAATCGAGGCACACGCGCATAACGTAGGGCATTGTTATAGATGCCACTCTACCGTCGAGCCTATCGTTTCCAAACAATGGTTCGTAAAGATGGAACCGCTTGCAAAACCCGCAATTCAAGCGGTGATGAAGAGTAAGGTAAAATTTGTTCCCGAAAGATTTTCCAAAACGTATTATAATTGGATGGAAAACGTACGCGACTGGTGTATTTCCCGTCAGCTTTGGTGGGGACACCGTATTCCCGTATGGTACTGCCAAGACTGCGGAAAAATTATTTGCACGAAGGAAGACCCTACGGTTTGTTCGGCGTGCGGAAGTAGCGCGTTAAAACAGGACGAGGACGTGTTGGATACGTGGTTCTCGTCGGCGCTTTGGCCGTTCTCGACACTCGGTTTCCCCGAAATTACCGAGGATTATAAATATTTCTATCCCACCGACGTTTTGGTGACGGGCTACGATATAATCTTTTTCTGGGTGGCGAGAATGATTTTCTCGGGGATTGAGCATACGGGCAAAGTACCTTTCCGCGACGTACTCATTCACGGTATTATCCGCGACGAGCAGGGCAGAAAGATGAGTAAATCGCTTGGGAACGGTATCGACCCGTTGGAAGTGATTGAAAAATACGGTGCGGACTCGTTGCGTTTATCGCTGTTGACGGGCGTTGCGCCAGGGAACGATACGCGGTATTCGGATACCAAAGTGGAATCCTGCCGTAATTTCATCAACAAGCTTTGGAATGCTACGCGGTTTGTGCTGATGAACGTCGGGGATAAGAAAATACCCGCGATTGATAGCGTAAAACTCGCGCCTGCGGATAAATGGATAATTTCTAAACTTCAAAACTGCATCCGTGAGGTAACGACCAACCTCAACAAATACGAAATGGGCGTTGCCAGTGATTTGGTTACGGGTTTCGTTTGGGATGATTTCTGCGACTGGTATATCGAACTTTCCAAACCCGCGCTCTACGGTGAGGACGAAAACAGAAAGACGGACACGCTTGCCGTGCTTTGTTACGTTTTGGAAAACGCGCTCAAACTCTTGCATCCGTTTATCCCGTTCGTAACCGAAGAAATTTACGGGAATTTACCCAATACCAAGGGCAGTATTATGGTTTCGGAATTCCCGCGTTACAACTATAAATCGGCGTACAAAAAAGAGGCGAAAGCGTTCGAGGGCGTTATGGAAATTATCAAAGCCGTACGCGCTATGAAAAAGGACGCTGAATGTCCTCCTTCTAAGAAAGTGGAGTTGTTTATCGTAACGGAAAATAAACGCCTCGTGTCCTTGAATAAAGACTGTATCGTCAAACTTTCGGGCGCAAGCGAACTTACGATTATCGAAAACGCAGGTAAAGTGGAGGGCAAAACGGTTTCCGCGGTAACGGAAATTGCGCAAATTTACGTTCCGCTTGGCGAACTTGTCGATATCGAAAAGGAAAAAGCGAGATTGACGGCGGAAATTGAGCGTATCGACGGTGAAATTGCGCGTGCAGAAAGCAAACTTGCCAACGAGAATTTCGTGGCGCGCGCTCCGCAAAAGCTTGTAGATGCGGAACGCGAAAAGGTAGCGAAATACCAAGATATGAAAGCCAAATGCGTTGCGCAGTTGGAAAGTTTGTAATCGTTTGTAATCGTTTGTAATCAATTTAGCGAAAAAAAGTGCGCTTCGTGCCGTTTTGAATGGTTCGAAGCGCGTTTTATTGAAAAAAATTGAAAATTATCAAAAAAATTTTGCGCAAACGGTTGACAATACGGGCAAAAGATGCTAAAATATACCTGTTGCGACTTTGGGCGTACTATGCCCTTTTGTCCAAAACACGAGAGGGCGTTTGGACAAGTTGCAGATAAACTTCGATTTCTTTGAAATTGCGATAAGGGCAGTTTCGAGGGGATATATTCCAAAATTTTTACAAGGAGGGTCAAAAATATGCCTACGATTAACCAGCTCATTAAAAAGGGCAGAGAACAGTTGACTTACAAGTCCAAGAGTCCTATTTTGGATAACTGTCCTCAAAAGCGCGGTGTATGTTTGTCCGTTACCACGACTTCTCCCAAGAAGCCTAACTCCGCTATGCGTAAGATTGCCCGTGTGCGTCTTACCAACAAGCAGGAAGGTACGGTCTACATTCCCGGCGAAGGTCACAACTTGCAGGAACACAGCTCGGTTTTGATTAGAGGCGGACGTGTAAAGGACTTGCCCGGTGTACGTTATCACATCATCCGTGGCGCGCTCGATACCGCCGGCGTAGCAAAACGCAAGCAATCTCGTTCCAAGTACGGCGCAAAACGCCCTAAGTAATTTAGCGTTTGCCCAAAAACGAAAGCATTTGCATATCGCGAGCGACGGCTCGAAAAAAGCGTGAAGTCGGTTGCGTTTTAAGACTAAAACCAAAACGCGTAAAACCCTACTTGTAATCGGAATATAGCTCGAAAGCCCCGAATAAAAGTAGGCAGTATGCAACGCAAGTTGCAGAAGGTTCGCACTTTCAAAACCAAAAACCGAAAGCGCGATAGCTGTACTGAAGGGTAAAAACCCTTATCAAAAATTATCAAAGGAGGATAAAACTATGCCTAGAAGAGGTAACGTACCCAAAAGAGACGTATTGCCCGACCCTATGTATAACAGCAAAGTCGTAACCAAGCTCATCAACCAAATTATGCTTGACGGCAAAAAAGGCACGGCACAGGCAATCGTTTACGAAGCATTCAAACTTATGGGTGAAAAAATGAATATGGACCCGATGGAAATCTTCAAGCAGGCTATGGAAAACGTTATGCCTGTCGTAGAAGTTAAAGCTCGCCGTGTAGGTGGTGCTAACTATCAAGTGCCCATCGAAATCAGACCCGAAAGACGCCAAACGCTTGCAATTCGCTGGATTGTAATCAACACGAGAAAGAGAAGCGAAAGAGAGATGGCAAAGCGTCTTGCTGCGGAGCTTATGGACGCGTATAACAACGCGGGCGGTTCCGTAAAGAAGAAAGAAGACACGCATAGAATGGCAGAAGCGAACAAAGCGTTTGCACATTTTAGATTCTAAAAGAGGTAAGATATGGCAAGAGAATACGATTTATTCCACACCAGAAACTTTGGTATTATGGCGCATATCGACGCCGGTAAAACGACGACCACCGAGCGTATCCTATTCTATACGGATAAAACGCACAAAATCGGCGATACCCACGAGGGTACGGCGGTTATGGACTGGATGGCGCAAGAACAAGAACGTGGTATCACGATTACGTCCGCTGCGACCACTTGTATTTGGAAAGGTCACCGTTTTAACATTATCGATACGCCGGGTCACGTAGACTTTACGGTAGAAGTTGAGCGTTCGTTGCGCGTACTTGACGGTGCAGTTGCGACGTTCTGCGCAAAGGGCGGTGTTGAACCGCAGTCTGAAACCGTTTGGAGACAGGCTGACAACTATAAAGTTCCCCGTATTGCGTACGTGAACAAGATGGACATCAACGGCGCGGACTATTTCCGTGTAGAAAGAATGATTCGCGAAAGATTAGGCGCGAACCCCGTTCCCATCGAACTTCCTATCGGTAAGGAAGATACTTTCAAGGGTATCGTAGACCTTATCAAAATGGAAGCGGAAGTTTACTACGACGACTTGGGTAAGGATTTCCGTAAAGAACCTATTCCCGAAGATATGTTGGACGTTGTAAACGAATACCGTGCGAAACTCGTTGAAGAAGCTGCGTCCGCAAGCGACGAGCTTATGGAAAAGTACTTTGAAGAGGGCGATTTGTCTGAAGAGGACATTGTTGCAGGTTTGCGCGTTCGTTGCTTGCAAATGGAAGCAATTCCTATGCTTTGCGGTTCTTCGTACAAGAACAAGGGCGTACAATTCTTACTCGACGCGGTTATCAATTTCCTTCCCAGTCCTTTGGACGTAGCGCACGTTAAGGGTGTAAATCCCGACACCGGCGCTGAGGAAGAAAGAAAGACTTCCGACGACGAGCCTTTCTCGGGCTTGGCGTTCAAAATCGCAACCGACCCGTTCGTTGGTTCGCTTGCGTATTTCCGTGCGTATTCGGGTGTACTTTCCGCTGGTTCTTACGTGTATAATTCCACGAAAGAGAAGAAGGAAAGAGTTGGCCGTTTGGTGCAAATGCACTCTAACGAAAGAAAGGATATTCCCGAAATTTGCTCGGGTGATATCTGCGCAATCGTTGGTTTGAAGTACACGACGACGGGCGACACGCTTTGCGACGAAAAGCACCCTATTATTCTTGAAAAAATGGTGTTCCCTGAACCCGTTATTCAGCTCTCGCTTGAACCCAAGACGAAAGCTGGTCAAGAAAAGATGACGATGGCGCTTATCAAGCTTGCGGAAGAAGACCCTACGTTCAAAACGTATACCGACCAAGAAACCGGTCAAACGATTATCGCGGGTATGGGCGAATTGCACCTCGATATTATCGTAGACAGACTTTTGAGAGAATTCAAGGTTGAAGCAAACGTTGGTGCTCCTCAGGTTGCTTATAGAGAAACGTTCCGTAAGGAAGTGGAAGCAGAGGGTATGTACAAGCGTCAATCGGGCGGTAAAGGTCAATACGGTCATTGTAAACTTCGCCTTATTCCCCAAGAACCCGGCGCAGGCTACGCGTTTGAAGACGCAACGGTCGGCGGTTCGATTCCGAAGGAATATATCCCTGCAATCGACAAGGGTATCCAAGAGGCTGCGAAGAACGGTTATCTTGCAGGCTACGAAATGGTAGACTTCAAGGTTGTCGTATACGACGGTTCGTACCACGAAGTTGACTCGTCTGAAATGGCGTTCAAAATCGCTGGTTCGCTCGGCTTTAAGGACGGTATGACGAGAGCGAATCCCGTCTTGCTCGAACCGATTATGAAGGTTCAAATCATCACGCCCGAAGATTACTTCGGCGACTTAATGGGTAACGTTTCGGGCCGTCGCGGTACGATTTTGGGTACGGACGACAGAAACGGCGCGAAGATTATCGACGCGGAGATTCCTCTTTCCGAAATGTTCGGTTATGCAACGGAACTTCGTTCGAGAACGCAAGGTCGCGGTCAGTTCACGATGCAATTCGACCATTACAGCGAAGTACCTTCCAGCATTTCTAAGGAAATCGTGGAAAAACGCGGTAAGAAAGACTAAAAAACCAAAAAATTCCGTTTCCCGTCGAAAACGGCGGGAAACAAAGGAAATTTATCAAAAATTTTACAAAAACACCCGTAAAACATTTGATAAATTTGTAAATTTACGATATAATATGATTGTCCTGTTTTGCAGGAAAAGTATTTATCAAACCAAAAAAATATTTATAGAAAAAATCGGAGGATTTTAATTATGGCTAAAGCTAAATTTGAAAGAAGTAAACCCCACGTTAACATCGGTACCGTTGGCCACGTTGACCACGGTAAGACGACTTTGACCGCAGCTATCACGATGGTTATGGCTGCTCGCGGTGGTGCGCAAGCGATGAAGTATGACGAAATCGATAAGGCACCCGAAGAAAGAGCTCGTGGTATCACAATCAACACGGCGCACGTTGAATACGAAACGGACAACCGTCACTATGCGCACGTTGACTGCCCGGGCCACGCTGACTACGTTAAAAACATGATTACCGGTGCTGCTCAGATGGACGGCGCAATCCTTGTTTGTGCTGCTACTGACGGTGCTATGCCTCAAACGATTGAACACATCCTTCTTGCTCGTCAGGTAGGCGTTCCTTATATCGTAGTATTCCTTAACAAGACGGATATGTTCGCTGATGACGAACGTGACGAAATGTGCGAACTCGTTGAAATGGAACTTCGTGAATACCTTTCCAAGTACGGCTTCCCTGGCGACGATACGCCTTTCATTCGCGGTTCTGCGTTTAAGGCTCTTGAAAAGGCAAGCTCTGGTGCTCCCGCTGCGGAAATCCTTGCTTCCCCCGAAGTTGCTCCTATCCTTGAACTTATGGAAACGATTGACAACTATATCCCTACGCCCGTTCGTGATGATGCGAAACCTTTCCTTCTCCCTGTAGAAGACGTATTCACCATCTCCGGTCGTGGTACGGTTGCTACCGGTCGTGTTGAACGTGGTGTTGCACACGTTGGTGACCCCGCTGAAATCGTTGGTTTGATTGACAAACCCGTTGGCACGGTTCTTACCGGTCTTGAAATGTTCCACAAGATGTTGGACGAAGCGCAAGCTGGTGACAACGTAGGTGCATTGCTCCGTGGTATCGATAGAACTGGTATCCAAAAGGGTCAAGTTATCGCGAAGCCCGGTTCGGTTAAGACTGGTACGAAGTTCACCGCTCAGGTTTACGTTTTGACGAAGGAAGAAGGTGGTCGTCACACCGCATTCTTCAACAATTACAGACCTCAATTCTTCGTAAGAACGACGGACGTTACGGGTTGCATCAACCTTCCCGAAGGCGTTGAAATGGTTATGCCTGGTGACCACATCGATATGACCGTTACCCTTATTAAGCCCGTTGCATTGGAAGAAGGTCTTCGTTTCGCTATCCGTGAAGGTGGCAGAACGGTTGGTTCCGGTGTTATTGCTAAGATTATCGAATAATCAACAATTCAAAAATATACAAAAAACTTGTCCATTCGGACAAGTTTTTTTGTGTCAAGAAGAAAGGGGGTTGCGGAAACGCAACCCCCTTTCAAAACCCACCTGCTTTGCAGGTAGTAGAGAGTTTTAGCTTCAAGCTTACCATTCACTTAATAAAAGAGCTGTGTAATTGCACATCCTTTCAAAACCCACCTGCTTTGCAGGTGGTAGAGAGTTTTAGCTTTAAGCCTACCATTCACTTAATAAAAAAAGGCGTGTAATTGCACGCCTTTTCAAAATCCACTAAATAGCAGTGTAAAATAGCCTAATCATTTACTGCTACGTTAGTTTGCGGGAATATTGCTCGTCTAATCGTAGGGTCTAGTTACATAGTGGTTATCGACTATCAAACCGCGAGGATAGTTATTATAAACAAACATCCCTAAAAAGCCTTAAATATGCCCAAAAAACAAAGAGAAATCGGGATTGATTAAATATTCGAACGGCTTTTCTTTATTCGTTTAAGGGCAAGTATAATGTGTTCACCGTTTTGTATCCTGTATTGCCGTTAGGACTTATGACTTATCAAACTTTCTATAATTGCGACGGTTTTGCGTACTATACGGGGTGTTTACTTGCAGGGATAGTGAAAGAGCTTCTAAACTATAAAAATAACCGAAAAAAATGAATTATGTCACACATAATACCTATGCGTGACATAATTTGCGCTAAACATACAAGTATTCTACCTAACATAATACCTATGTCTGACATAAAAAGAACCAAACGCATTCAAGCTTGGGTCTTTTTATTGTATAGTAAAGGTTTTATTTAATATTATTCCACATTCTATTGAGTTTTTCGTTGGTTTTTTGCGGGAAGTTTTGCATTACAACCAAACGCTTTGCTGTTTCGGCGTCGGGGTACTGTGCGAACAACTGTCTACGCGTTTGGTTTTCGGGTACGGTAAGGATATGTCCTTCGCCAAAATACGCGCTTAAATCGTATTCCACGGGGTCGTCCTCGCAATCGTCGCTGTAACCGTACGTTTCCTCGATATACGAATAAATGAGGTTTTCCTCGTCGTCGGGGTTCCCGCTGATACAGCTTGTATAGCCGATATAATACATATTTCTAACGACGTTTATCGGTTCGGAAAGGAAATTGATAAACGCGGTCGCGATAGGAATTTTTTCTTCGGCGATACCGTTCATCATCACCCAGCCGTCAAACCAAAGGTTTGAGGCGGAAGAAGGTACGCTGTATTCGAGAAGTAACTCGCTTTCGCTTTCCGCCTCGTCTATGATGAACACGGCGTCACCGCTCCATTGATAAGAAGCGTTTAATCTACCTGCAATTACGTCTAATTTTCCTTCGTCCGTTTCTAAACCGTAAATATTTTTACGCATATCGATAAGATTTTCTTTAACGCCTGCTATCGTAGCGTCCGAAGTTTCGTTCATTTTAGTTTTTAAGACGTTTTTATAATGTGTTTCCGCTTGATTGTATTCCGTTTGGGTAATCGCGCCCTGTTCAAAAAGCTGTTTTTTGTCTGAAAGCGCTTGTTTTTCGGCGAGAAGTTCGTTTTCAAAATATAACCCAAGCCCCATAAAATACGAATCGCGCACGTTATCTTTTGCGGTGATTTCTCTATGGCAAACCCTGTTGGTGAGTGCGCTCCAACTACTCATAATTTGTCGGCTTTCTTCCTTGGTATTTCCGATTTCGTCGGGATTGAACACAAACCCCGTCGAACCCCACATATATCCCGCGATATATTCGTAGTATTCCCCGCTTATAAACTGTTCCTCTATGAACGGCGAAAGGTTGCGCGCGTAATGGTTTTCTGGATTAGATTTATCAAAGAAAGAAGAGGGGAAAGGACGGATTTTGTTTTCCGATTTGAGTTTCATCATCATATACTCGGAAGGACAAAGCAAGTCGTAACTGTCGCCCATTTTAATCTTATTGTACATTGTTTCGTTGTCTTGCAACGGCACGTATTCCACGGTAACTTTTACGCCCGTTTCCCGCGTGTATTGCTCGGCAAATTCTTCGTAAAGCGGACTGCTATCTTCTACGTAGCTGTCCTCACCGCCCTCGTCGATATATTCGTCCCAACTGCCGACCCTTAAAATAATTCCGTCGCCACGGCTTGTTATAGAGTTTGATTTACAAGAGGGGAACGCCAAAGAGGAAAGGGAAAGACAAACGCTTAACGCGAGTAATTTTACATGTTTTTTGTTCATTTTCTCTTGCTCCTTGTCTTTTTATACGCGAGGATATTCGAGGCGGTAACGACGATAACGATAATCAAAAAGACAATCGCCGTAAACGCCCAGTACGCCGCTTTGATTTTTGGTCCGACGACGTTGTTTTTGTCTAACCCGTAAATATGCGTGCTTATCGTCTTAAACGAATCGGGTTTGGTGTATGCGGCGATAACGTAATCGTCCAGCGACAGCGTGACCGCGAGTAAAAATCCCGATAAAATCCCAGGTAAAATTTGCGGTATAATCACCGAAAACAACGCTTTCGTGGGGCTTGCGCCTAAATCCAACGCCGCTTCGTATAAATTGTTGTCCATTTGTTTAAGCTTTGGAATAATCGATAAAATGACGAACGGCGTGCAAAGCAAGGTCTGCCCAAACAGCAAAGGCAGGTAGGTGGATTTATCAATACCCAAAAACGAGATAAGCAAAGCGAACGAAATCGCCGTAACCACGTCCGCGTTGATAATAGGAATGCGGTTGATAGCCGACAGCGTTGCGCTCGTTTTCTTGCCTGAATAAAAGATACCGATAGACCCGATAGTGCCGAGTACGGTGGAAAAAACCGCAACGACGAGTGCGAGCAAAAGCGTTTGTAAAACGACGCGCATAGGTTCGTTGTCTAAATTAAAGAAATACTTGTAATGTTCTAAACTAAACCCTGTCCATTCCTGAATCATATCGCTTTCGTTAAAGCTATTGACGGTAAGAAAGAGGATAGGGAAATAGATAAAAGCGAGAATAAGCGCGATAAACAGCCACTTAAATATACCTTTGAGCTTTACCATAAAGAAGTACCTCTCGTGTTTGTTTGTTCGTCCTGTTTGAAGTCGCCCGTAAGCCAAGTGACGAGGAACATAAACAGTAATAAAAGCAAGGCAATCAACGACCCGTCGTGCCACAAATCGCCCATAAAGTAATCGTCGATAAGTTTACCGATAATTTTCACGTTTCTAAACGTTAAATAGTTAGATACGACGTAGTTGGTCATAGACGGTAAGAATACCATCGAAATCCCACTGACAATCCCCGCTTTCGAAAGGGGGAGCGTTACCTTCAAAAACGCTTTCGCGTTGCTTGCGCCGAGGTCTTTTGCCGCCTCTAAATAGCTTTTGTCGATTTTAATAATCGTCGTATAAATAGGTAAAATCATAAAGGGCAAGAAGTCGTAAACCATACCGATAATAGTATTGACGATATTCCAGCCGTCCGATTTGTTATACGTACCTATCCAAACGAAAAATTCCTTTAACGCATTGATACGCAATACGAAGTTGACCCACATAGGTACGATAAACATAAGTAAAAGCGACGATTTGTTTTTGAGTTTACAGTTTGCGATAATATACGCGACGGGATAGGCAATCAAAAGGCAAATCACCGTGCTCATAAACGAAATAAACAAACTGCGCGTAATTGTTTTGAAATTATACGATTTGAAAAAAGCGATAATGCCCTCGCCGTTCTCGTTGAAAAATAAACGCACGTATTCTAAGGTAAAATGCCCCGCGTCGTCCGTAAACGCATAGAACAAAACGATAAACAGGGGTGCGATAACGAATAATATTAAAAACAGACCGTAGGGAATCGCGAGTAGTTTTCGCGAAAAATGAAAGCGTTTTTTTGCGTTCGTCATTGCTTACCACCCTCCGAAACTTTCAGCGATAAACGGATTTTGTCCTTGGGAATATGCAAGCTTACAAGGTCGTTCTCGTTCCATAAATCCTCGCAAGCCAAAACGTAATCTTCCTCGTTTTCCGTGCGGACGATATAGCGGTAGTATTCGCTCTTGTAAATAAGCGAAATGATATGTCCTTGCGCTCCGCCGTCCTCTAAATTGTCGCTCATTGTAATATCGTGCAAACCGACTTCCACGTTGACTTCGGTGTCCGTCAAATCGATTTTTTCGCCTTTGGCGGTGATGAGATACCCTTCCTCGTCCAAACGGCTGTTGGGATAAAGCTGAGTAACGTCGCATTCAAACTCGCCGTCGCCAAATTCTACTGTATTGCGCTTAGTAATCACGCCCGTGAATTTATTCACGCGGAATACCTTTTTCATAACGTGAATACCGTCGGGTTGAATGGCTAAACCTACCGCCTCGCCAACCTTTGGCGTAGTGGTGCTTTGAATTTCGATTTCGTATCTACCGCATTGTACGAGGATTTGGTAGTGAATACCCTTGAAAATAACGGAAGTAACCTTGCCTTTGAGCATACCCTCGTCGTAGGGGGTAATCAGAACGTCCTCGGGGCGTACGACGACGTCTACGGGTTCGTCCTTTTCAAACCCGCCGTCTACGCACACGAACGATTTCCCGCAAAAGCGGACTTGGTTGTCTTTTGGCATAACGCCCGTGAAAATATTGCTTTCGCCGATAAAGTCAGCGACGAACGTATTGTTGGGTTCGTTATAGATTTCTTCGGGCGTACCGATTTGTTGAATCGCGCCGTCTGCCATAACGACGATGGTATCGGACATAGTAAGCGCTTCTTCTTGGTCGTGCGTGACGTAGATAAAGGTGATGCCCAAACGCTTGTGCATTGCTTTGAGTTCTAACTGCATTTCCTTGCGCATTTTCAAGTCCAACGCACCGAGCGGTTCGTCTAAAAGCAAAATTTCGGGCTCGTTGACGATGGCGCGGGCAATGGCGATACGCTGTTGCTGACCGCCCGAAAGCGTTGCGATACTGCGTTTTTCAAAACCTGCGAGGTCAACGATTTCAAGTGCCTTTTTCACCTTTTCTTCGATAATCGCCTTGGGTAATTTCTCGTTCTTGATTTTTTCTTTACCGTTTTTATCGATATGCGTGGTGGGGATACGCTTTTGCTTTAATCCGAACGCCACGTTTTCAAAGACGTTGAGGTGGGGGAAAAGCGCGTATTTTTGGAATACCGTATTGACGGGACGGCGGTTGGGGGGAAGATTGCTGATATCCTCTCCGCCGAGCAGGATTTGACCGCTCGTTGGCATATCGAAACCAGCTATCATTCGTAGAGTGGTCGTTTTTCCGCAACCCGACGGACCTAAGAATGTGACGAACTCGCCCTTTCGCACGTATAAATTCATATTTTCCACGACGGAAACGCCGTCGAATTCTTTACATACGTCGATAAGCTGAATGATTTTTGCCGATTTTTCTTGTTTTTTCTTTTCCATAGCCGTACTCCTAAGCGGTTATTTTTTTGTGAATTTTTATATTAAAAATTGGGTGGGGTAGAAATCCAAATAAATTTCGCCTTTCCGCGCCCCTTATTGATAATGGAATGCGGTTTGCTTGCCGAATAATAAAACGCCTCGCCTTTTTTGCAAATATACCGTTTATTGCCTAAGGCTATCGCGATTTTACCCTCTAATACGTAACCGAACTCCTCGCCCTCGTGCGGAATATCGCCCGAAGTGGAGGCGTCCTCGGCAAGCTCGACGAGAACGGGTTCTAACATATTTTTTTGCGCGTTGGGGATTAACCAGTTCCACAAAACGCCGTCCGAATCCTTCTCGATAAATTCTTCCTTGGTAAACACGACCTTTTCTTCCCGTTCTTCTTGAAAAAATTCCGCGAGATTACTGCCAAGCGCGGATAAAATATCCGTTAAAGCGGTGATTGAGGGACTGTTTAAGTTGTTTTCCAACTGCGAAATGTAGCCTTTCGTCAATTCGCACCTGTCCGCAAGCTCCTCTTGGGTTAAACCCAGCTGATTGCGCATTTGTTTGATTTTTCCGCCCAAATCCATTTTTTAGCCTCCAAAACAAGCGGTTTTTACGTAAAAGTTTAGTATAAGTAAACTTTTTACTTATTTTTAAGCCTGTTTGTTAATAATAAACGGAAAGTTTAGTAAAAATAAACTTTTGACGATAAATATTATATAAAAACGCATAGCGTATGTCAATCGTTTGAAGGCGGTTTTTTGAAGTTTTTTGTAAAAATATATAAAATGTATATATGCGCACGCGTACACGCGCGCGCATAAAGGGAAGTTGTAAGGATAGGGA
>JAZSPG010000087.1:0-4905 GCA_045537295.1 Candidatus Scatosoma sp.
ACCGCTTGGCCTCCGACTTAGGTTACGTTACTCGAAGTGACGATTTCCGTCACAGGCTCGCCCTCAAACGTGCTTGTCGTATACCAACCCAAGAACTTATATCCCTCTCTTTCCGCGGGGGTGGGCAGGGTGTATTTTTCACCCTCCTTCACCGTCGCGCCCGAAATTGCGGGAGCGCCCATCGTATCGTAGGAAATAGTTATCGTCGAATCTTGAGGCTCATCTTCTTTACAAGAAACCGTAAACGCGCCGAAAAGACTGCACGCACAAGCCAGTCCCAACGATAATAAAACTTTCTTCATTTTTTTCATCTTTCATTCTCCTTTTCAAGAACGCTGCATTTGTTATTGTACCACATTTTTGCCTATCTTGTCAATCGTATTGCTTTCGATTTCAAAATAACCTTTAAGAAAGTATAAATTAACTACTTTTTTTCTGATTTTTTTGCCTGTTTTATCACTCTATCGTGTTGCTCCAACGGGCGTATAACGTCGTTCCAATAGGCGCGGTGTGCACTTGGTCGGCGGTGTAAACCACGTCCCCGCCTTCTTCCGTTGCCCAGCCCAAGAACAGCCAACCGCTACGCGTCGGCGCAGTGAACGGCACTTTCTTGTTGATTTGGAAAGTCGTTTCCGTAACCGTTACGCTAACCACGTACGATTTATCATCCGAAAGGGTACATCCGTACACTACGGGACGACGCATAGAGTTCCAATATTTGTGCCATTGTCCAAGCGGTTCGTTGCTTTCCACGTAAATAGTAGCATCTTTCAAACCGTAAAACGCGTGCGCGCCGATTTCTTGCAAACTTCTTTTAAGTACCAACGACGTAACGGAAGCGCAACCCTTAAACGCATATTGGCCCACCGATTGCAGGCTATTCGGCAATATCAGCGTTCGGATACTGCCACACTTATAAAACGCATATTCGCCGATAGTTTCAATCCCTTCTTCCAACGTTACGTAGGTAAGCTCGGGACACTTCAAAAACGCGCGCGCTTGAATGTGTTTTACGGATGCTGGAATAACGATACCTTTCAGCACGTCGCATTCCGCAAACGCATATTGACCGATGCTTTCCACGCCATCGCCAAGGTCTACCGTCTTCAACGCCTTGCATTGATAGAACGCGCTTACGCCAACCGTTTTTACCGTATTAGGCAAAGTTACGCTTTCTAAGGCTTCACATTGTAAAAATGCGTAGTCGCCGATACTCGTAACGTTTTTGCCAAGATTTACCGTCTTTAAGTTGGTACAACCTCTAAACGCATAATCGGGAATTTCCGTTACCTTCGTTCTTCCGATATTAATTTCCTTTAATTGGACGCACCCGTTAAACGCCGAACGCTCGATTTTTTCCAAATCTCTCGGCAAATCAATCGAAGCTAACGTCGTACAACCCATAAAGGTCGCTTCTTTAATAACAACGACGCTGTCAATCGAAACGCCGTCCAAGCGTTCGCAGTTCATAAACGCGCCACGCCCAATATGTGCTACGTTGCCAAGTCCGTCAACGCTCGTTAAGGTAGCGCAGTTATAAAATGCGTAATCCGCAATCCCTTTCACGTTATCTTCCAGCTTTACCCCAGCAGGCGTGCCTTTATAGCCAACTACCCAGTTACCTGCGTACACCACGCCGTAGTTGTCGGGACTTCCCCAAAGTTTCGTACCCGTGAATGCGTTAGAACCGATAGATTCTACGCTGTCGGGAATTTTCATGAGTTCGTTGTTGGACAAAGCCTTGCATGCGTAAAACGCTTCCGAGCCTATATGTTTCAACTTCGCACCAGGCGTGAAAATATTTAAAATTTCACAGTTATAAAAGGCTCTGTCGCCAATTCTTTCCAAGCTGGAATTATCTACTACAAATTTAAAGAGACTCTTATTCCCCGAAAACGCGCCCTCGCCAATGTATTTTATCGTGGACGGCAGGGATATTTCTTCAAGTTTTAAACAACCGTAAAAGGCGTAGTCCGCAATACCCACGATAGTATCGCCTAAAGAACTAGCCGTGATTTTAGTCAAGTTTAATTTTACCTCAGGCGAACAAGCTACCAGCCAATCGTCTGCAAAAATTAATTTATCCCCGTTTACAAGCCCCTCGACGTAAAACTTCGTGCCGTAAAACGCGTCTTGCCCCACGCGATAAACGCTGTCAGGAATAGTTACTTCCGCAAGGAGCGAATCGTAATAAACGGTAATTTCATTGGTGTCAGGGTCTTTTACTTCCTTGCCTTCCATACAAAACGCCCAGTCGTCAATTACCTCTACGCCGTTAGGAACGTCCATCCTTTCGAGCGCAATACATTCGCCAAATGCGTTTTGTCCAATCGTTTTTAAGTTGCCCGCAGTGGAAAACTCAATCGTCTTTAATGCGGAACACATATAGAAAGTTTGGGATTCGATAGTCTTAATCCCTTTCCCTATTTTTAACGTCGTGATAGAGGTGTTGCCCGTAAACGCCGACCCGCCAATCGATTGCACCGAATCGGGAATGGTCAAACTGGTAAGCCCCGAACAATCGGAAAATGCAAGCATTCCGATTTCCGTGATATTTTCGTGAATGTTCATCGAAGTCAAAGCGCGACAATACGAGAAGGTGTTATCTTCGATTCTCGTAATGCCTGCGGGTAAAACGTTCCCCTCGACTTCCGTAATATTGGTTACAGTGATTTCCGACAAAGCCATACAAGCTTGAAACGCGCTTGCGCCGATACTTTGCAAGGTATCAGGCAACACTACTTTTTTCAGGTTTTTACAGTTTTGGAACGCGCTTTTCCCAATCGTCTTTACGTTTTTACCTACGTAAACGTTGATGATTTTCGAGTATCCCTTAAACGCGTTTTCCGCGATGCGGGTAACGGGCTTTTCGCGATATTCGTCCTCAATATAAATAGTGTCCGGCGCTTTCCCAAATTTGGTAAGCTCGTATTCCGTTCTATTGTTAATTAAAGTGTAAACGCAACCCGTCTCGTAATTTTTATGGAAGAACAACGTTTCCGTCCAATCGGAATCCTCGAAAGTTTTTCCATCGCCCACCGCTTTTACGCGAATTTCATAATCGCCTTCCTTCAAATCGTTGAGAGAAGCCGTATTTTTTCTAGGCGTTAATTTCTTTCCTTCCGTCTCGTCGCTCGTGATTTCTACTATGTAACCGCGTGCGTTGTCCACGGCAGACCAAGTAAGCTCGTTTTCAATATTCACGCTCACTTTTTCGGGCGTAGCAAGCTTGTTGTCTTTGCAAGAGCAAAACAAAAACAATGCGCTCATAATCAGCCCTAATAGAACGAGAAATCTTAATTTCTTCATTTTTTTCTCCTGAAATGCTATCTTGCCACGGGCTTTATAAAGGAAAGCCCGCGTATAGATAAACTAAATTACTTAATGTTCTTTTGTTGCATTTGTTTCTTTTTCTTATAGTCGCGAATAATCTCGTGTGGCCATTTAAACTTAAACTTACGCACCGCAATATCCGCAAAGAAAAGAACTATCATCAAAATCGCAAACAAAATTCTCGGGTCGAATACCTTATCGATATCCGTTACGAAGTTTGCAAACACTGCGCGCAAATCTTCAAAATCAGTAATCAACATACCGTTGCCTTTTTCCGCTAAACTCGTAAGCGCCGTCTCCATTTCTTCTTTCGTGCGCTCGTCGAGACTGTCGTATTCTTTTGAATATGCAAACGATTTATACAGCACTTCTTCTTGCAAAACTTGTCCGTTTGCGTCTATTTTCTTCAAGGTAATGGTATATATACCGCTTTCCTTTGCCACAAATCCGCAACGGGTATAATTATTTTCCGCTGTCAACGGCGTGGTAACGTAAAGTTTATGCCCTGTCGCGTCCCTATTCGTAATTTCGTTAAGCGAAATGGTTACGCCGTCTTTGGATATTTCCCCTACGATACTTTGTCCCTCGCCAACGTCGGCAATAACGCTCAACGTGTTGGTGTAGTTATCCTCTTTCAAGGACAAGGACATATCGCTAGGCTCAATATTCGAGACAGGCATTAAGTTGCTGATAACCCGGCTAATAAACGTTATGCCGTTTTTGTTGCTCATAAAGTCGGAAGACCACGCGCTATTTTGCAAGTCGCACATAAAGCTACCGACCATACCTTTACCATAACGCCATTGCGCGTAAATGGGCACTTCGTAATCGCCAACAAGCACCAAGTCCGCGTTCGGTTTAATTTTAACGCCGTAAAAACCGCCGAGTTTCATCGTCAAGCTGTTTTTATTTGCGCCCGTTTCTTGACTGCGTTCAAGCCCTTGTACGAGTGGAGAGGTAGGATTATGGATAATCGGAGCAAACTCTTCCTCGTTTACGTCCTTAATTTCAGGCGCGTTCAAATCCTCCGCCATCATCGAAGCAAGTTGCCCAGAGTTTCTCGCGTTGTACAATCTGCCACCGCCACGCAAGACGGCTTCTTCCATCCAGCCCTGCGCTTGTTCGCTCATATCCACGCCCACGACGGAAACGGTTACGCCACTTGCGTAACAATCGGCAATCGCGTCTAAGTATTTGCCGTCTTGACTACTTACTTCACCGTCCGAAATAACGATGATATGGCGTTTTGCAACAACGTCCAACTGACGTAATGCCGCGCCCGCACGTTGAATTGCGTTAGAGAAAATCGTACCGCCGTTTGCCGTTTCAATCGAGTCGATAGCGTTTTGAATCTTTAAGGTTTGCGTTCTCGGCGTCAATTCGAGAATGGTACTTTGATACTCGTCCAACGTCATAATACCGATATAGTCTCGCTCGAAAAGCGCGTCCAAGCATTTATACGCACCCGATTTTGCGCCTTCAAGGAAAGGCTTACCTTTATCGTCGGGCATCGCCATTGAGCCAGAACGGTCGATAATAACCATAACGCCTACGGGAGGGGTATAGTTAATC
>JAZSPG010000024.1:0-5419 GCA_045537295.1 Candidatus Scatosoma sp.
AGGTCTATATCTCCCCCGCCGACCCCTGAGCCGCCGGAGGAGCCGCCGCTGCCGCTTGGCTGGATACCGAGGGCAGCGAGAGTAAGGTCACCCACCTGTCCGTCCACGCGTATTCCTACCGCCGTTGCCGTATATGTTATATCCTCGCTTGCCGTAAACGGTGTTGGAACCTCTATATATAAAGTTTTTTGTATGGAATTCCATACAGGCGCAAGCATTGCGCCTGTCAACAAAATTTCGCCGTTCCCCTCCGTTTCAGGTTCGTCGGCTGGCTGAGAAGAAGTTACACTTTTCCAACTGTCGCCGTCCTTTTCAAACGTTACGTCCTCTACGAAAATAACGCCGTTATATCCCCCGTTTGCGTTATATTTATCGCTTGAAATTAACGTAAAATTTTTGGGAATTGTAAAGCTCGTAATCGCGTCGGTAAAAGCGATATATTCCGCTCCCGCGCTGACGTAAAAGGTTAATTGGATTTCAGAGGCTTTCCCGTTCGCCTTTACGGACTGCAATTTCACGAATTGCGAGGTTGTATTTTCCTTAATCAAACTGTCGCTTATGGTATACGGGTAAAATCTATCTTGAGGCAATTTACCCCCAAGATACGTCATTATAAAGTTGTACGTGCTTTGAATTGAGGGGTCGTATTCCAAACTAAAATCGTCCGCACCGACCTCTAAATAGTTTTCGCCCTCCGCAAAAACGGGTGTGACACCTATAACTACAGCTATACCGCCACAAAAGAATAAAATCGTACTGCATAAAATAATTAAAATTCTCCGTATGCGATTAAACTTCATTTGTATTTACCTCTTTTGTGATGCTATATTATTATAATCATATCATAATTTCTGCATTTTTACAATTATATTTACCAAATATTCGTCAATTTTTGCTTTGTTGCAAAAATTTTTTATAAAAATGAAAAATTAACGAAAAACTTTTCAAATCCTTGCGTTTTTAACTTGACTTTTATTTAATTTTTAACTATAATGTCATAGTAATCCGTTGCGGAACGAAAACTGCATATGCTACTATAGCTCAGTTGGTAGAGCGCATCCTTGGTAAGGATGAGGTCACCGGTTCAAATCCGGTTAGTAGCTCCACAAAACACTTGATTTCAAGTGTTTTATTTTTTTAGCCGAAACTATCTGTTTCAAATCTACCATGCCCCGTGTCTAACGCGGGGTATTCTGTATACAACAAGAACCTTTCTCTACGGAAAGGTTCTTGTGATTTTTCTAAATTACTTCGCGTATTCTACTCCACGGAATTCGCGGATAACGTTTACTTTGATTTGACCGGGGTATTCCAGCTCCGTTTCAATCTTCTTTGCAATATCCTTTGCTAAGAACAACGCTTGTGCGTCGTCAACCTGTTCGGGTTTTACGATAACACGGACTTCTCTACCCGCTTGGATAGCGTAGCTCTTGTCAACACCGTTAAAACTCGACGCAATCGCCTCCAACTTTTCAAGACGCTTGACGTAGTTCGTACCCGTTTCTCGTCTTGCGCCGGGGCGCGCGCCCGAAATAGCGTCCGCCGCTTGAATAAGCACCGCTTCAATCGTTTTGGGTTCTACGTCGCCGTGGTGCGCCATAATCGCGTTGACAATATTTGCGTTTTCTTTGTATTTCTTCGCCAAATCACCGCCGATTTGAATGTGCGTTCCCTCTTGTTCTTGGTCTACCGCCTTACCGATATCGTGTAACAAGCCCGCGCGCTTTGCAAAGTTGACGTCAAGCCCAAGCTCGCCCGCCATTTGCCCTGCAAGCGTTGCCACTTCAATAGAGTGCTTATATACGTTTTGACCGTAGCTCGTTCTGAATTTCAATCTACCGATAAGCTTGATAAGCTCGGGGTGCAAACCAAAAATACCTGCCTCAAATACCGCAGCTTCGCCCGCCTCTTTAATTTGCTGTTCCATTTCGCGAGAAACTTTTTCCACCGTTTCCTCAATTCTTGCGGGGTGGATTCTACCGTCGTTGATGAGCTTTTCAAGCGATAATCTCGCGATTTCACGGCGAACGGGGTCAAAGCCCGAAAGAATGACTACTTCGGGGGTATCGTCGATAATCAGCTCGATACCTGTCGCGTTTTCTAACGCGCGGATATTTCTACCTTCACGCCCGATAATACGCGCTTTCATATCGTCGCTAGGCAACGGTACGACGGAAACGGTAAGCTCGGAAGCTTGGTCCGCAGCGCATTTTTGAATGGCAAGCGCGACGATTTTTTTCGCGTTCATATCCGCCTCGTCTTTCGCTTGCTGTTCAAGGTTGCGCACTTGAATCGCGACGTCGTGGCGGGTGCTGTCGAGAATTTCCTCCGTCAATAACCGCTTTGCCTCTTCGCGCGTAAGTTGCGCTACTTTTTCAAGCTCTTGAACCATAAGTTCGTGTTGGGAACTTAATTTTTCTTGCAAAGCAAGGACTTCTTCCTCTTTTTTTGCAAAGCTTGCTTTTTGCTGTTCAAGTGCCTCGGTCTTTTTGTCGAGCGCGTCCTCTTTTTGCGTCAAGCGTTGTTCCATTCTTTGAATTTCCGCTTTCTTTTCCTTGGTTTCGCGTTCGAAGTCGTTTCTTAATTTTAAGTCCTGTTCCTTTGCTTCAAGCAACGCCTCTTTTAAGGCGCGCTTGCTTTCTTCCTTTCCTTGCGCTTTAATGCGTTCAGCCTCGGTTTCCGCGTCGCGAAGAATTTGAGCGCTTTGCTCTTTCGCAGAACCTACCTTTTTACCTGCAAGCGTTTTGTATACAAATACGCTTAATAAAGCGCCAATAGCCAAAGCAACGATGGGTAATATAATCACCCACACTACTTGCACCGTGGCGGAGAGAAACAGGACGCTAAAACTTGTGTTGTGCATTTTTTTGCCTCCTGTATAAAATTAAATTGATAAAGCCATTATTTTCACGGATTTTTCACTAAATCCGAATTATAATTTTTTCTATCAGTTCTATTTTACAATATATTTTGAAAAATGTCAATCGTTTGACTGAAAATACTTTTAGCGAAAGGAAAATATTTCAATAAAAAAACGCGAGAACGCATACCTGCCTCTCGCATTTTTTTGTTTTTTATTCTTCGTTACCTTCGACAATTTCCGTATTTCCTCTTGCTACTTCCCTAATTTTTTGCTCGATTTCCGCACAAATTTCAGGGTTTTCTTTTAAGAAGATACGCATCTTTTCTCTACCTTGCGCCACCTTATTACCGTTATAACTGTAAAACGCTCCGCTCTTACCGATAACGTCGTATTGCACGCCCGTATCGATTATACAGCCCTCTTGCGAAATGCCCTCGCCGAATACGATATCAAATTCCGCCTGTCTAAACGGGGGCGCAAGCTTGTTTTTCACGATTTTCGCTTTCGTTCTATTCCCTACCGCGCCATCCGCGTCTTTGAGGGTATCCGTTCTACGAATATCCAAACGCATACTTGCGTAGAATTTGAGCGCCTTACCGCCAGGGGTGGTTTCGGGATTACCGAACATTACGCCAACCTTTTCGCGAAGTTGGTTGATAAAGATAACGCAGGTCTTGGATTTATTTACGATAGCCGTCAGTTTTCTAAGCGCTTGCGACATCAAACGCGCTTGCAAACCTACGTGCGAGTCGCCCATATCCCCCTCGATTTCCGCTTTGGGTGTGAGCGCCGCAACCGAGTCGATAACGATAATATCCACAGCCGAACTTCTAACCAACGCGTCCGTAATATCCAATGCCTGTTCGCCCGTGTCTGGTTGCGAAACGTATAAATCGTCCAAATTTACGCCTAATTTCTTTGCGTAAACAGGGTCAAGCGCGTGTTCCGCGTCGATAAACGCCGCAACACCGCCCATTTTTTGCGCCTCCGCGATTGCGTGTAACGCAACGGTGGTTTTACCCGAGGATTCAGGTCCGTAAATTTCGATAATTCTACCGCGCGGGAACCCGCCGATTCCGAGCGCCAAATCAAGCGTTAAGCAACCCGAAGGAATAACTTCAATTTCCGTTTTTCCCGCCTCGTCGCCCAAACGCATTATCGAGCCTTTGCCGTACTGCTTTTCAATTTGCATCAGCACCGCGTCGAGCGCTTTCATCTTTTCCGTGTTTTTGTCGTTTGCCATTTTATATCTCCTGTTTTTTTATTTCCTTATAATAATATTATATATTTTTCAAATGTTTATACGCAAGGAATAAGGCGTAATTGATTGCCGTTTCGGTAATTTCCTCTCTCGTACCGTCGAATTTATAGCGGTAAACGAAAATGCGTTCTTTCGTACCGATAGCCAAATAACAAAGCCCAACGGGTAGCATTGAATTGTCAGATTTCGGTCCTGCTAAGCCCGTCGTCGCAATACAAATATCGCAATCGCCCGTCGCGATTAACCCCGCCGACATTTCGTATGCCGTTTGTTCAGACACCGCGCCGAAGGTACGCAAGGTACGCTCCGAAACGCCAAGGCGTTTGATTTTCGCTTGCTCGTTATAAGTGTTCAAGCCCTCGAAAAACACTTCGCTTGCGCCGGATACCGACACGATACGCTTGCACACGCCACCGCCCGTAAACGATTCGGCGACGCTAAGGCGTTTCCCGCGCAATTTCAACAATGCAACAAGCTGATTTGATAGCGGGGTATCGTCCAACGCGTAAATACAGTCCTTTAACCCGTCCGCAAAAACGCGGATTACGTCGTCTAACAGGCGTTTGGGGATATTTTCGTCGTAGACGATTTGCAAAATATCCTCGTCGTATTTTCGTTCGCTTTGGTATTCGCAAGCCCCTTTGTCTATTTGTTTCGCGGTTAAAATTAAATTTTTAAGGTGGGTTTCCGACGCGCCAACACAACGGATAACCGTTTTTTCCGCGTTCATTTTATCAGTCCTTTTTATCCGTCAAAACCTGTTTATTTTTCACGACGTAGGAAATTCCCGACCAAATGGTAAGCACGGTAGCCAGCCCAAACAAGCCCAAGCCTACCCACGCAAACACTCTGCCCGCCGTGCAATTAAAAAGTGCGGGTATATCCGCGGACAAAATCAAAACGAAAATCGCCACGTCTTGACATGCCGTTTTGTATTTCCCGAGCTTTTCAGCCGCCATTACGATACCGTTTGCCGCCGCGATTTGACGGAACGCGCTGATAATGAGTTCACGCGCTAAAATGATACAAATACATACCGCCGTCGCGATATACAAAGCGGAATGTGCCTCCCAGCCGAACAAAAAGAACAGGCTACGGCGCATCGTCAAAAGCAAAATCATAGCCGTTGCTACGAGTACTTTATCGGCAATCGGGTCTAAAAACTTGCCAAGGTTGGTAACGAGCCCTCTCGAACGCGCGATTTTACCGTCGATAAAATCGGTAAACGCCGCAACCGCGAAAATAACCGCGGAAATGAGAAAGTTGCACGGTAATACGCCCTCTAAAAAGAACGC
>JAZSPG010000089.1:0-8311 GCA_045537295.1 Candidatus Scatosoma sp.
CATGGCTACGATCCGACTTACCAACGGTCAGAAAGCGGCGGTAAACGACGTGTTTGAAAACCTGCACGCGCCCACGCGCATGAACAGACTTTTACAAGGAGACGTAGGCAGCGGTAAAACGGCGGTGGCGCTTTGCGGTATTTTTATGGCGGTGCAAAGCGGGTATAAATCGGCGTATCTTTCGCCTACCGAAGTGTTGGCAATGCAAAACTACACATTGCTCAAAAAATACTTCCCCGACAGAGAGGTAGGGTATCTTGCGGGGGGAATGACGGCGAAGGAAAAACGAGAGATGAAAGCCCGACTTAAACGCGGGGAAATCGATATTATTTGCGGTACGCACGCTGTTTTGCAAGGGGACGTGGATATTCCCGATTTGGCGTTTATCGTGTGTGACGAACAGCACCGTTTCGGCGTAGCGCAACGCAACGCTTTGGCGGAAAAAGGCGCGAGTGTGGATATGTTGGTTATGAGCGCGACGCCTATCCCGCGTACGCTGTCGCTGATTTTCTACGGGGATTTGGATATTACGACGATTACGGACAAGCCCAAAGCAAGACAGGAAGTTTCCACCAGCATTATCCCCGAAAGTAAGTATGGGGATATGCTTTCGTATATCAAAAAACAGGCGGAGCAAGGCAGACAGGCGTATTTCGTCTGCGCGAAAATCGAGGACGATGAGGAGGGAACGGTGATTAGCGTTACCGAGCTTTACGAGGAGCTGAAAAGCAAACTTCCCACCGTTCGTTTCGCGCTGTTGCACGGTAAAATGAAAGACAAAGAAAAGACGGAAATTATGACGGCGTTCAAAAACGGCGAGTTTGATTGCTTGGTTTCTACCACCGTTATCGAGGTGGGCGTGGACGTGCCGAACGCGACGGTAATGATTATTTATAACGCCGAACGGTTCGGACTTTCCCAACTTCATCAGTTAAGAGGTCGGGTAGGCAGAGGCGCGGAAAAGAGCTATTGTTTTTTGTTAATCGGTTCGGACAGCGAAACGGCGCGGGAGCGCTTGAACGCGTTAAAGACGAATACCGACGGGTTCAAGATAGCGGAAAAAGACTTGGAAATGCGCGGTGGCGGGGACTTTTTCGGTACGAGGCAATCGGGAAAAATGCTGGGTGATATTAAGAATTTGCGCTATCCTACGCAAGTTGTGTTCGCGGCGAAAAAGCTTTCGGACGATACTTTCGAGGGCAGGTTTGACGACGAGGCGTTACGGGCGAAAGCCATTAAAAAATACGACGCGTTAAAAGACGTCGTACTCAATTAACGAAAAAAGTGTGGATTTTATTAGAAAAATTATAAAAAAATTCATTCACGCTATTGACGAAAAGCAAAATTTGTAGTATAATAAAATCAGGAATAACGGACGGAGGTGCGGTTATGTCTGTACTCGGTAAAAACTGGACGGTAAACGACGTGCAATTTGACGAAAACGGGTTTGTTCCCGTGATAGCGCAGGACTACGAGAGCGGTGAGGTGTTGTTGCTTTCGTATATGAACGCGGAGGCGCTTAAAAAAACGATAGAATCGGGTTACGCGCATTATTGCGATAAAAACGGTATCGTAGACACCTTCGGCGCGTCGGAAGGCAATACGCAAAAGGTAAAATCCGCGTTTACGGCGGATAACGGTAAAACGCTTTTGATAAAAGTACAACAAAACGGTAACGCTGATATGGCGGGCAACGCGTTTTCCTGTTTCCACACGCAAATTAAGGGCGATTACAAGGATATCGGCGGGGAAATGCTTGGTCGGTTACAGCGTATCGTCGCGGAATATAAAAAGAACCCCGAGGACGGCGGGTACACCAGCTTTTTGTTCGCGCGCGGGGTGGACAGAATCGGGAAAAAGGTAGGCGAAGAGGCGGTAGAGCTTGTGATTGCGTCCAAGAACGAGGGCAAGGAAGGCGTTATCAACGAGGCGGCGGACTTACTCTATCACGTAACGGTACTGTTGGAGGCAAAGGGCGTGAAACTTTCAGAGGTTTGCGCGGAACTTTGCAAGCGGAACAGATAAGCTTACATAGTTTATGAAAAACACAGAAACGGTTTGGCAAAACGGCTAAACCGTTTTATTTTTTTCAAAACTTCCCGAAAAATGCGGAAAAACGACAAAATTTTTTTTATTTAATATGTTAAAATACTCTACGCTGAATTTTTTGCAGGGAGAAAAGTCGCTATGGCAAGAAAAATCGTAGTAACAAGCGGTAAAGGCGGGGTTGGCAAAACTACCGTTTCGGCGTATCTTGCGACTTGCCTTGCGAGAAAAGGGCAACGGGTGTTGCTTTGCGACGCAGATTTCGGACTCAACAATATCGACGTGGTGGCGGGCGTGGAAAATTTGGTCGTTTACGATTTGGTAGACGTGATAGAGGGCAGGTGCAGAGCAAGACAGGCGCTGATTTCCCACCCCGATTTTCCTACGCTTTTTATTTTAACCAGCAGTCATTCCGCGCCTGAGCGTTACGTTTCCCCGCAGTCGTTTAAGCTGGTTATCGATACGCTTGCGCCAAAATTCGATTTCGTGGTTATCGATTGCCCCGCGGGGATAGACGACGGGTTTCATAGAGCGGTAGCCTCGGCCGAAGAGGCGCTCGTCGTCACCACACCGCACATATCCGCTTTGCGCGACGCGGACAAGGTGATAACGTTACTTAAAAGCTACGAGTTCAAAAGCGTGGGGTTGGTGGTGAATAAGGTGCGCGGGGATTTACTCGCCGTCGGCGAAAGCCTTGCGCCCAAACAAATACAAGAACTTCTTAAAACGCAGGTAATCGGCGTTTTGCCCGAAGAATACGCGATTTATAACGGAACGCTTTCTTTTCCGCATTCGGCGTTTAAGGCGCTGGCAAATAATGTCCTTACGGGCAAGAATAAGTGGTACGATACAACGAAAAAATACACGGGATTCGTCGGCGGGATACGGCGGTTTTTGAAAAGGAGCTTATAATGAAACGAGAGGACGAGTTAAGGCGGATAAGCGAGGTGATACAGGCGGATAAATCGGTGATGAGCGAGGCGTGCAAGGCGCTCGTCATTCGGGATTTTGCTGAGAAGTTTAACGAGTATTTTGACTTGACGGGTTTGCCGAAAATGCAAATTACCTGCAAAAACGGTACGTACCAAATCGAGCTTGCGTTCGAGGCGGAGCGCATTAAAAAATTCAACGTTTTGAAATAGGAGAAAAAATGCAAACACAAAGAAAATTTGATATTATCACCGATTCGGGTTCGGATATGAGCGCGGAATATTTACAAAAAAACGGCGTAACCTGCGTGAAACTCGGTTTTACGATGGATAATATCAACTACGAGGGCGAAGAGGGCGAACATATCGAAGAAAAAGCGTTTTACCAAAAACTGCGCGACGGCGCAATGCCTACCACCTATCAGGTGACGGGCGAAACGGCGCAAAAATATATCCGTGCGTCTTTGGAAAAGGGTCGCGACGTGTTAATCCTTGCCTTTTCGTCAGGACTTTCGGGTACGGCGGGAAGTTTTACCGTCGCCTCACGCGCGCTTGCGAAAAAATACCGTTCTCGCAAAATTATCGTGGTAGACAGCCTTTGCGCGTCTATGGGCGAGGGGCTGTTGTTGGATTATATAATCAAATACGCCGATACGGGCGCAGGGCTTGAAGAAACGGCGAAATACGCGGAGGACTTGAAATTAAACATTTGCCATCAGTTTACCGTGGATAATCTCTTTCACTTAAAACGTGGCGGGCGCGTGTCGTCTATGACGGCTTTCGTGGGTAGTATCTTAAAAATAAAACCGATTATGAAAGTGGACGATTTGGGGAAATTAGTACCGACAGGTAAAGCGGTGGGCAGAAAAAAATCTCTCAAAACGCTTGTGGAAAACGTGTTTGAGAGTATGGATATAGACAAAACCGACCCTATTTTTATCAGTCACGGCGATTGTTTAGAGGACGTGGAATATACGGTGCGGTTGCTTAGAGAACGCCTGCCCGAAAATCCTATCACGGTAGGGTTTGTAGGACCGGTAATCGGAACGCATTCGGGCGCGGGGACTTTGGCGATATTTTATAAGGGCAAAAAAAGATGAAACAAACGGCGAAACGTGGCGTTTCGCCGTTTTCGTTTATTCTACAGCAATTACGGTGAGCGTGTTTTCTTTTACGGTAAAACGGATTTGGAAGATATCAAACGCCATACCGTACACGCGCGTCGGGTCGTCCTGATAGGACGGACGGGGGTCTTGTTCCAAACACTCGCAAAGCCCCGCTTGTTTTTCCACGGGGATTTTTTCTAATAGCCCCTCTTCAAAACGCACGCTAAGTTTTTGCCATACGGTATTTTCCGTATACCCGCCCGTCGCGTCTATTTGACAGTCGGCATAGGGCAGATAAGGTTTAATATCAAAAATAGGCGTACCGTCTAACAAATCCGCGCCCGCAACGATAAGCGTTACGCCCTCGTTCGTTTTTTCTACGCGCGTAAGCTTTACGCACGAGAGCCCGATATGGTTGGGTCGGAATGGCGAACGGCTGGCAAACACGCCCACCCGTTTGTTTCCGCCAAGCCTCGGCGGGCGGACGGTGGGGGAATACCCCTTATCCCGCGTTGCCGAAAAATCGAACAACAGCCACAAATGCGAAAAACCCTCGATTTCGCGCAACGCGTCGCCGTTTCTAAATTCTTCCGTGAACACAATCCGAGATAAAAGCGAGGGCGCGCGCCCGCTTTGGCGCGGGATTCCAAATTTCTCTTTATAATCCGAGCGTATATACGCAATCGGGTAAATGTTAATTTCTTTTTCCATATGCCTATTATACCCGTAAAAATGTGCGTTTGTCAAGCAAGAAAATAAAAAAATATGCGTTTTCCACCCAAAAAGCCTTGAATTTTTTTTGCGTTTGTATTACAATATATATGCTCTGTTTTATTCGTATAAACCGTCGTTTATGCAAGAGTGCAAAAATATTCACGATTTTATACAATTATGCAATATATTCATAAAATATTCAGAATAAATTGTAAATAATTGCATAAAAGTATTTGACAGGGCGCATAAAACGGGGTATAATTGTGACTGTAAATAAATGAACGCGCAAACGCGTAAGGAGAGATAAAAAATGGACAAGAAAGATATTAAAAAAGTAGTGCTTGCTTACTCGGGCGGTTTGGATACCTCGATTATTATTCCGTGGTTGAAAGAAAACTATAACAACTGCGAAGTTATTGCGGTAAGCGGAAACGTGGGGCAAGCGGACGAGTTGGACGGTTTGGAAGAAAAGGCGTTGAAAACGGGTGCGTCCAAACTGTACGTAGAGGATTTGACGGATGAGTTTGTAGACGATTACGTTGTGCCTACGATGATGGCGGGTGCGAAATACGAAGAGTATTTGCTGGGTACTTCGTTCGCCCGTCCCGTGATTGCAAAGCGTATCGTAGAAATCGCGAAAAAAGAGGGAGCGGATGCCATTTGCCACGGCTGTACGGGTAAGGGTAACGACCAAGTTCGTTTTGAATTGACGATTAAAGCGTTTGCGCCCGATATGCACATTATCGCGCCTTGGAGAGAATGGTCGATTAAATCGCGCGAAGAGGAAATCGACTACGCGGAAGCGCATAAAGTACCTTTGAAAATCAACCGTGAAACCAACTATTCTAAGGACAAGAACCTTTGGCATTTAAGTCACGAGGGTTTGGACTTAGAGGACGCGGGCAACGAACCGCAATACGAAAAAGAGGGCTTTTTGGAAATGGGCGTATCGCCCTTGCAAGCGCCCGATAAACCTACTTATATCGAATTGGAATTCGTAAAGGGCCGTCCCGTAGCGCTCGACGGTAAAAAGATGAGCGCGAAAGAAATTATCCTTGCGCTCAACAAGGTAGGCGGGGCGAACGGTATCGGGCTTTTGGATATCGTAGAAAACCGTTTGGTCGGTATGAAATGCCGTGGTGTATACGAAACGCCGGGCGGGGAAATTTTGTATTCGGCGCACAGCTACTTAGAAACGCTTTGCTTGGATAAGTACGTTATGCATAAAAAGCAAGAGCTTTCCGTTTGCTTTGCCGAGCTTGTCTACAACGGACAATGGTTCACGCCTTTGCGTGAGGCGCTGTCGGCGTTCGTGGAAAAAACGCAGGAAACGGTTACGGGTAAAGTTCGTTTGAAACTGTATAAAGGCAATATCATCAAAGCGGGTGCTTGGAGCGACTATTCGCTCTATTCCGAGGAAATCGCTACGTTCGGCGAGGACCACGTATATAACCAAGCGGACGCGACGGGCTTTATCAACCTGTTCGGTTTGCCTATCAAGGTGCAAGCGGAAGTAAACCAAAAGAACGCGAAAAAGTAATAAAGTCAAATAAGAACGGAGAAAAAACCTTGCCTACTGCTATGCGGTAGGCAATAGGCGTTTAATAATAGCTATGGAAAAATTGTGGGCGGGAAGATTTCAAAAGACGCTGGATAAAAAAGCGGACGATTTCAATTCTTCGTTACGGTTCGATTGCCGAATGTATAAACAGGATATTCAAGGTTCTATCGCACACGCGACGATGCTGGAAAAACAGGGTATTTTATCCGCCGAGGATAAAACGCTGATAATTACCGGTTTACAAGGTATTTTAGCGGATATCGAGGCGGGAAAACTGTCTTTTGACGCTAACGCCGAGGATATTCATTCCTTTATCGAGGCGGAACTGACGGGTCGCGTGGGCGACGCGGGCAAGCGTTTACATACGGCGCGGAGCAGAAACGACCAAGTTGCCGTGGACATTCGCTTATATCTTCGCGACGAGGCGGAAAAAGTGGTTGTCTTGATAAAAGAACTTATCAAAGCGGTAGTGGATAAAGCGGAGGAATGTGCGGATATTATCGCGCCGGGGTATACGCATTTACAGCGCGCTCAGCCTATTTCGTTCGGACATCAGCTTATGGCGTACGCAATGATGTTGCGTAGAGATATCGGCAGAATTGAGGACGCGGTGAAAAGAATGAACGCGGAATGCCCGTTGGGCAGTTGCGCGCTTGCGGGTACGACCTATCCCACCGACAGAGCGTATACGGCTAGATTGCTTGGCTTTGACGGCGTATCGTTGAACAGTATCGACGGGGTGTCCGACAGGGATTTTTGCGTGGAGCTTGCCTCGGCGTTCGCTCTTTTAATGACGCATCTTTCCCGTTTTTCCGAAGAGGTCATTCTTTGGGCGAGCTGGGAATTTAAGTTTATCGAATTAGACGATAGTTACACGACGGGTTCGTCCATTATGCCTCAAAAGAAAAATCCGGATATGGCGGAGCTGGTGCGCGGTAAAACGGGCAGGGTTTACGGGGATTTGACTGCGCTACTCACGGCGCTCAAAGGTTTACCGCTTGCGTATAACAAGGATATGCAAGAGGATAAAGAGGCGATTTTCGACGCTTTGGACACGGTGACGATTTGTTTGGAAGTGTTCGCGCCGATGATAGCGACGATGCGCGTGAACGGGAAAAACACCTACCGTTCGGCGCAAAAAGGGTTTATCAACGCTACCGACCTTGCCGATTACTTAACCAAAAAAGGTATGCCGTTCCGTTCGGCGTATAAGACCGTCGGGGAAATCGTTGCGGACTGTATTCAAAAAGACCTCGTGTTAGACAACTATCCTTTGAGCGAATATAAAAAGTATAGTGAACTGTTCGAGGAAGATTTATACGAAGAAATTTCTTTGGAAACCTGCGTAAAAAAACGCACGAGCTTAGGCGGTGCGTCGCCCGATTCGGTGCGTTTGCAGGTCGCGAAAGTCAGAGAGGAACTCAAATGAAAAAGAAGGTATTTATAGACGGTAGTGCGGGTACGACGGGGCTTAGAATTGCCGAAAGATTATCTGCGCGCGAGGATTTGGAAATTTTAACCATACCCGACGATAAGCGCAAGGACGCGGAGGCGAAAAAGAAAATTATCAATTCCGCGGACGTGGTATTCTTATGTTTACCCGATTCGGCGTCGGTGGAATCGGTGGCGCTCGTGGAAAACCCGAATACCGTAGTCATTGACGCGAGTACGGCGCATAGAACCTTACCCGACTGGGCGTACGGTTTTCCTGAACTCGACGAAAGCTTTGATAAAAAAATCCAAACGGGCAAGCGTATCGCCGTGCCAGGCTGTCACGCCAGCGGGTTTATCGCGCTCGTCTATCCGCTTATCCAAGCGGGGATTTTAGACAAAGACGCGCTTGTAACCTGTCATTCGCTTACGGGCTATTCGGGTGGCGGTAAAAATATGATTTCGGATTACAGTGCGAAAGATAGAAAAAAAGCTCTTGAAGCTCCCAGAATGTATGGGATTTC
>JAZSPG010000011.1:0-1822 GCA_045537295.1 Candidatus Scatosoma sp.
ATAATCGTTAATCACCGTTACACTCGCCGGCAAGACGATATTCTTCAACGCACTACAACCGTGGAACGCATATCTTCCGATTTCCTGCAACGAAGCGCCGAAATTCACCGACGTTATCGCCGCGCAGTTTCTAAACGCGTAGTTCCCAATTCTCTCTACGTACGGAATGGCAACGCTCGTAAGCGCGCTACAACCGTAAAACGCGTAATCGTTCAAATTCTTCAACCCGCTACCGATAGTTACGCTCGTCAAAGCCGTGCAGTTATTAAACACCCGCGTACCGATAGCCGTTACGTTGTTCGGAATATTCACCGCCGTCAGCGACGAACAACCGTAAAACGCACGGTTACCAATCGACTGCAAGCCCGAGCCAAAAGACACGTTGGTAAGCGATACGCATTTATAGAATGCGTACTCGACAATGGAAGTAACGCTATCGGGAATGGTCACGGTTGTCAAAGCGTTGCATTTATTAAACGCCGAATACCCAATCCTTTCCACCGTACCGGGTATCGCAATACCGGGCAACGAGGCACATTGATAAAAGGTAAAATCCTTTATTTCCTTAATACCCGAAGGCAAATTGATATCTTGCAGGTTCGAACAACCGTAAAACGCCGCGCGTCCGATATATTGCACCGTCGCAGGCAAATAAATACTGTTCGTTCCTACGCAATTATAAAACGCGTAATCGGCAATCCCTACGATTTCCCCTTCTTCAAGATTAAGGTCAATACTTCTAATCGTAGGACTCGTACAACCGACCACCCAGTTTCCAATGGTAACCACGCCCATCGTTCCCGTCCAGTACGACGTCGACTCAAAAGCGTACGTTCCGATTCTCTTAAGTGATGCGGGCAAATCCGATTTTATCTTTAATTTCTCACAGCTTTGGAACGCGTAATTATCAATTACCTCTAACCCCTGCCATTCGCCGTTTTCGTCCTTCACGGCTTCGGGGAAGGTAACGTTACGCAAACCCGCGCAATGCGCGAACGCGTATTGCCCAATCGTTTTAATATTTGTGCCAAATTCAAGATTTGCAAGATATTTAGAATTATAGAACGCGCGCGTACCGATATATTTAAGCGAATCGGGCAAAATCAAACCAGCCGTCGAATATTCGTTGTTTTCAAACACGTTATCCGCAATACCGACAATCCCTTCCGCAATCACGATTTCCTCAAATTCAATACCGTTTCTGTCCGCAATCCAATCGTCTACCACGACGATACCCGAAGTAGCCGTCAGCCATTTCGCCGTTTGCGCAAACGCGTCTTTCCCCAAGCTCGTCAAATTATCGCTCAACGTAATGTCGTTCAACAACAAACAGCTATGGAACGCGCCCTCGGCAATCGTTTCCACGGTGTTAGGCACGTTCAAAACCGTAAGTGCCACGCATTTAGAGAACGCGTACTTTTCAATCGTTTTCAAGCTATCGCCAAAGGTGATGTTTGCCAAAAGCTCACACCCCAAAAACGCGTATTCGCCAACCGTTTGCACGCCGTCGCCCAAATCCACGTTCGTCATTGCCACGTTGTCCGCAAAAGCGTACTGACCGATAGTATTCACGGTGTCGGGAATTACGACGTTATTCAATTTATCGCACTTAGAAAACGCGTATTCGCCGATAGAGGTTATCTTATCGCTAAACGTTACCTTTTCAAGCGAACGGCAATACGCAAACGCATAATTGCTAATTTCCGTCACGTTTGCGGGAATTATCACTTCCTTTAACGTTCTGCAACCTTGGAACGCATACGCGCCGATAGAGGTTACCGAATCCGACTTAAAGGTAAGCGTCGCCATATTCGAACAAAGT
>JAZSPG010000103.1:0-9080 GCA_045537295.1 Candidatus Scatosoma sp.
TATAATTTTTTGAAAGAAAAAAAATCGGCGTTGCCTTTAAGATATGCACGCTTTTATTCGTAAGCTTTATAGCGGGACTTCTAATGCTCGTAGATGCCGAACACGAATAAACGAATAATTTTACGCAAACCAAAAAACAGCCCACAAGGGCTGTTTTTCGTTAGCTCAATATAAATTCTTATAACAAAATAAAATAATCGGCAAGCGCAAGCACGCCTAAAAAAGGGAAATTAAACAGCGAGAACAACAGGATATATTTCCCCGTTTTCTCAGGGTTGTGCTTGGCGTATTCCCGAAAAGTAATTAAACTCGCCAAGGAGGAAATTAGCGTACCAACGCCCCCGATATTCACGCCCACCAAAAGCGCTTTCCAATCAGTAGTAAACTGCGAAAGCAAAATCGCGGACGGCACGTTACTGATAAGCTGGCAGGACAGCGCGGATACGAGTAGGGTGTTTTTAGAAAGCAAATTCTCGAATAAATTTTTCACACCCTCGATTCTCGCCATATTCCCCGAAAAAATAAAAAACGCCACGAAGGTAAAAAGCAAACCGTAATCCACCTTTTTCAACGCGTCCCTGTCCATAAATAGCAACACGGCGGGGATAATAATCAGCCCTATCCAAAACGAAATCACGCGGAAAACGATAATAATCGAAAGCGCAAACAGCAGAGCGTAAATTGCCGTCCGCCATTTCGGAAGAACGATTTTCTCATCTGAAAGGGTCAGCGTTTCCTTTTTCACGAACAAACAGCAAAGGGTTATGAGCGCAATCGAAATGCAAAACGGCGGTAGCATTACCAGCATAAATTCGCCCGTAGGGATATTAAATTTAGTATATAAATATAAATTTTGCGGATTACCGAACGGGGTCAGCATACCGCCGAGATTTGCGGATATATTTTGCATAATAAAGGTAAACGCCATATATTTTTGCTTACCCGTAGAGGACAAAACGAAATACCCCAGCGGTAAAAAAGTCAACAGGGCCATATCGTTCGCGATAAGCATAGACCCCAAAAAAGTAATATACACAAGCGCCAAAATACAGGCCCGCGTGTTCTTGAACAGCCTCACGATTTTATTCGCAAGGGCGGTGAAAAACCGAATATTCCTAAGCGCGCAAACGACGGCAAGCACGCAAAAAAGACAGGTGAGCGTCTTAAAATCAAAATACCCTAAATACGTACTATCAGGCGGAACGATACAGCTCGTAACTATCCCCGCTAAAACCGCGATACAAAGCACGGCGTTCTTTTTCAAAAACCCGATAATCCTTTTACCGATTTCCCCGTGATGTTTCACGGTTTTCGGTGCTTTTGCGACGGCGTGCATAACGCCACCTCCTTCGTACAAAATCCGAAAGCTATTATAACACGATTTCCCGAAAAAATCTATCCTTTTCCACCTTGATTTTTTGAGAATTGTTGAGAATTTCTCAAAAAACCAGCCCTATATGAAAAGTGTTTGACAAAACGCGTATAAATCGTATAATAAATACTGTAAAAAAACGAGGTGTAAAAAATGAAAGAACAAAAAACGAGAAAACCTGTGACGGCAAGCGGATTGCTTTTGGCGCTTTGCTGGTTGGTGTATACCTGTTCGCTACTTGGCAAAGTGAACTATTCGGCGACGATAACCGAAACGGAGTTATTTTTCGGCGTATCGCACGCGGAGGCGGGAATGGTAAGCACCTTTTACTTTTTCGCCTACGGTGGAGGGCAAATACTTAACGGTATTTTTTGTAAAAAATACAACTTAAAATATATGATATTCGGCAGTTTATTCCTTTCGGGGATAATCAACCTAATCGTAGGGATTACGCCGAAGTTTACGATAATCAAATGGCTTTGGTTAGTGAACGGCTTTACGCTTTCGTTGCTTTGGCCGAGCACGATACGATTGCTTAGCGAAACCTTTTCCAAGCGCAGAATGGTAAGCGCGAGCGTAATTATGGGTACGACGACGGCGACGGGAACTTTCATCATTTACGGATTAAGTTCGTTTTTCACCGCGCTCGGCGTGTTCCGATTTGCCTTTTACTCGGCGGCGCTGGTGTTGCCCATAGTAGCAATCGTGTGGCTTTGCTCCTTTGGTAAATTAGTGGCAAAAGCCAAAGCGGAAGGGGAAAAAGAGGACGAGGAAGACGGCGTAGCCACTTTGCAAACGCAAAACCAAGCGACCAAGCAAAGCAAGCTGAAAATGACGGGCGATATTTTTATTCTGATAATTATTTTGTGCGTATTCTCGGCGGCGACCTACTTTATCAAAGACGGCTTAACCACTTGGATACCTTCCATCTTAAAAGAGGAATACGGTTTACCTGCCTCGCTGTCGATTTTGCTCACCCTGTTCCTGCCTATCTTGGGTATTTTCGGTAACCTCTTCGCCAACAAATTATATAAATTTTTCGGTGATTTTATCGTGGTAATCGGCGTGTTGTTCTTCGGAGCGACGGCGCTTGTCGGCGGGGTAATCGCGGCGTTGTCCTTAAAGACGGCGATAATTACGTTGATTGCGTTCTCGTTCACCTATTTCCTTGCCTCGTCGGCAAACAGTACGGCGACCTCCGTTTTCCCGTTGCAAATGAAAGGCAAAATCAATTCAGGTCTGATAGCAGGCGTCGTTACGGGCTTTGGCTATTTAGGTAGCACGCTCAGTTCCTACGGGCTTGGCGCGGTGGCGGATAGATGGGGCTGGTCGACGGTATTTTGGCTGTTATTTGCCGTTAGCGCAATGGTAGTGGTAATTTCCGCGGTATATAAACTTGTAAAAAAGATAACGAAAAAATAACGCAAAAAACGAGCCGAACACGGCTCGTTTTTCGTTGGAAAAAAATTCAAAAAAATTTTTCTTCCAACGATTGACAATTAAATTTAACTATGCTATAATATCACAAACTTGCAAAGGTCAAGGCTTTTGTAAAAGCAAAAATTACGGCTTGAACGGGGGGCAACCTCGGGAGGTATCGCGTATGTCGAAGAAAAGCGGTGAAAGGGCTTTTAAGGGACAAACGGAGGGAATCGGCGAGATAAAAAACGCCGATTTGGATTGGCTGTTCGCAGGCAATAACGCAAGCGAATATAAAAACGGATTTTTGAAAAAACTGATGCGTCGAGACTGGACAAAAATTCTCGTTACCACGCTGATTTATCTTTTGCAGTCGGCGCCCACTTGGATTATGCCTCTTGTCACAAGCGACGTAATCGATTTGATTTCATATCGACCCGAGGGGTATATAACGAGACTGATTATCGACGCCGTTATATTGTTTGTAGTGATTGTGCAAAACGTCCCTACGACAATGTGGCGTTCAAATATAACAAACAAATGGATTCGTTCGACGACGGCGGAAGTAAAAAGCGGTGTAATGCGGAAATTGCAACGCCTTTCGATAACCTATCATAAGGAAATCGAGGAAGGAAGAATCCAGTCTAAGCTTTTGCGCGATATCGAAAGCGTTGAGGGGTACTACCGTTGCTTTATGTTCAACTTTATCCCTAGCCTTGTCGGCGCAATCGTTTCGGTGGCAATCGCAATTTGGCGCAGTCCGATAGTCACGCTGTTCTTCGTTGCGATAGTACCGCTAAACGTTTTGCTTTCAATGACTTTTAGAAAGCGTATCCGCAAGGATAATTTCACCTATCGCAAGGAAAACGAACAGCTTTCCACCAAAATTACCACCTCTATCCAAATGATGACGCTCACCAAAGCCCACGGTCTTGTTGAAACGGAAGAAACCGCCGTCAACCAAAAAATCGGCTCGGTGGCGCAGGCAGGTATGCGTTTAGATAAAACGGTTGCACGTTTTGGGTCTATGATGTGGGTAGTAGGTCAAATGCTCTCCGCACTTTGCTTGCTCTTCTGCGTAATTTTAGCCATTAACGGCTTGATTACTACGGGCGAAGTGGTGCTTTTCCAATCGCTCTTTTCATCGATAAGCGGAACGGTTTTATCCTTAATAAATTCTTACCCGCAACTAATGTCGGGGAAAGAGGCGGTGCGTTCGCTTTCCGAAATTATATGCGCGGAAGATATAGAACGCGACGAGGGGCATATGCATATCCAACAAATGCGTGGCGAGGTGCAATTTCAATCGGTGTCCTATCATTACCCGCACGACGAAAAAACAGTGGTACAGGATTTTAACTTGCACGTAAAACAAGGCGAACGCATTGCCGTCGTAGGCTCGTCGGGTTCGGGTAAAAGTACGTTGATGAATTTGCTAATCGGCTTGCTCGCCCCCACGCAAGGCAAGATTTTAATCGACGGTACACCCCTTTCGGAAATTCCTTTGCAGGAATACCGCCGTTACTTGTCCGTCGTACCGCAAAACAGTATTCTCTTTTCGGGTACGATTGAAGAAAATATTACTTACGGCTTATCGCATTACAGCGAGGAACAACTACAAAAAGCGGTAGACGACGCGGATATAACCGAATTTTTGCCCTCGTTTTCCAACGGCTTGCACACGATTGTAGGCGAACACGGCGACAAACTTTCGGGCGGGCAAAAGCAACGCATTTCCATCGCTCGCGCGTTGATTAGAAACCCTAAAATTTTAATTTTAGACGAGGCGACCTCCGCCTTGGATAACGTAGCTGAATACCACGTGCAAAAAGCCATTGATAAGCTGGTGCACGAACGCACAACCTTTATCGTAGCGCATAGACTTTCCACCATTCGAAACGCGGACAGAATTGTAGTAATGGACGAAGGGAAAATGGTAGAGGTAGGTACATACGAAGAATTGCTCGCTAAAAACGGCAAATTCGCAGAATTAGAAAAATTAAGCCGAATACGCGAACAGGAGGCGTTAAACGCCGTATAAAGCATAAAGCAAAAAAACGAGCCGAACACGGCTCGTTTTTTTTGCGTTTATCTTAATTTATTTTTCGGACACACCTTGATACAAATCCCGCACACGCTTCCGCGCCCGATATCTTGGAAATGAGCTTTCATATACCGCGAGCATTTTTCGGGGTCAAAATTTCGCTCGCCGTCGGTGGTGGGCAGTTGCCCGAAAATCGCGCCCGCAGGACAGGCTTTGACACATTCTAAGCAATCCTTACAGCCGTTTTGGATAATCGGCAGTTCGCTTTCAAGCGGTAAATCGGTTAAAATTGTCGCCAGCCGAATTTTGCTACCGTATTTTTCCGAAAGGAACAAACCGCTTTTGCCGACGAACCCCAACCCCGCCTTGACCGCAACCGTTTTATGCGCGATAACGCCGTTATAAGAGTTTTGCTTGCCTTGGCTTTGGCTAGACGCAACGGGCAAAGCGGAGTATCCGTATTCCTCGATTTTTCTCGCCAAACGGAACGCAATACTATCCAGCAACGCGTTCGCCGTTCTGTAATGTTGAAAATACACGAACGAGGGAGCGGTATCCACCGTTTTCAAAACGGCGTCCGAGAGTTTTACGCCGATAGAAACGGCAAATCTAAGCGTCGGGGCAAGCGGACTTGGGGCGCAATCAAACGCGCAAAAACCTACGGTATCCGCGCCGAGCTGTTTGGCAAAATCTTTAAGTTGGTTTTGATATTGAGAAAAAATCTTGGTATCCATAGCGTTATTATAGCACAAATTGCGAAAAAAATCTATCGAATCATTGACAAAACGTACGTCGAATGTTATAATGGTAGTATATTTTTTAATAAAAAACTACGGATAGAAAAAAATCGAGAGGTGTTATTATGATTGATATGACTTTACTCAAAACCGCAGACCCCGAAATTTACGAGGCTATGCAGGACGAACTTTGCCGTCAACGCGACAATATCGAGTTGATAGCGAGCGAAAATATCGTAACGCCCGCAGTGATGTCGGCGATGGGTTCGCATTTGACGAATAAATACGCGGAGGGCTTGCCCGCAAAACGCTATTACGGCGGTTGCCAATTTGTAGACGTAGCGGAAAACCTCGCGCGCGACAGATTAAAGCAGTTGTTCGGTTGCGAACATTGTAACGTCCAACCGCACAGTGGCGCGCAAGCGAACTTTGCGGTATACTTTGCAATGCTCAAACCCGGCGACACGATTATGGGTATGAACTTATCGCACGGCGGACATCTCACGCACGGTTCGCCCGTGAATATATCGGGGACGTATTTTAATATCGTACCTTACGGTGTTTCGCAGGAAGCGGAAGTTATCGATTACGATGAAATGGAAAAAATCGCAACGGAATGTCAGCCGAAAATGATAGTTGCAGGGGCAAGTGCATACCCGCGCGTTATCGATTTCAAGCGAATCCGTGAAATTTGCGACAAAGTCGGCGCGTATATGATGGTAGATATCGCACATATCGCAGGACTTGTGGTGACGGGAGAACATCCCTCGCCCGTACCTTACGCGGATTTCGTTACGACCACGACGCACAAAACGCTTCGCGGACCTCGCGGTGGGGTAATTATGTGCAAGGAACAATATGCAAAGCAAATTGACAAAGCGGTATTCCCCGGCACGCAAGGCGGACCATTGATGCACGTTATCGCGGCGAAAGCGGTGGCTTTCAAGGAGGCGTTGTCGCCCGAATTTAAGGCGTACCAAAGACAAGTGGTGTTAAACGCGTCGGCAATGGCGGACGAATTCCAAAAGAACGGAATCCGCTTGGTTTCTGGAGGAACGGACAACCACTTGATGTTGCTTGACTTACGCGAAACGGGCGTTACGGGCAAGGAATTAGAGCGTATGTTAGACGAAGTGCATATTACGGCGAATAAAAATACCATTCCGTTTGAAACGACCTCGCCGTTTATTACGAGTGGATTGAGAATCGGCACGCCGGCGGTAACGACGCGTGGATTTAAGGAAGAGGAATGTAGAACGGTTGCAAGGCTCGTGACGCGAGTTATTCGAGAGAAAGAGGCTTGTTTTGAAGAAGTAAGGGCGCAGGTAAAAGCGCTTTGTGCGCGTTTCCCGGTATACGAAAACGATATAAGATAATGAAAGATAGGAGAAATAACGGCGTTTCTAAGAGCGAGAAACGCCGTTATTTTTAAGTGGTATAGTGGGATTAAAAAGCAAAAAAGAGTTGCGGAAAAAATTTTTATAAAAATTGCAAAAAAGCACGAGAAAAACGCTTGACAAATATTATGAAATAGAGTATTATATACAGGCACTTGTTTGAGTGTAAATGGTGATGGCCCAATAGCTCAGTTGGTTAGAGCGCCAGCCTGTCACGCTGGAGGTCGACGGTTCGAGCCCGTTTTGGGTCGCCATAAATGCCTTGGTAGCTCAGTCGGTAGAGCAGCAGACTGAAAATCTGCCTGTCGGTGGTTCGATTCCGCCCCAAGGCACCACACGCCGGTGTAGCTCAATGGCAGAGCAGCTGATTTGTAATCAGCAGGTTGTGGGTTCGAGTCCAATCACCGGCTCCACAACGAAACAAAGCTACACCCAATATATACGGGCAGATTCCAGAGTGGCTAAATGGATCAGACTGTAAATCTGACGTCTTCGACTTCGGTGGTTCGAATCCACCTCTGCCCACCAAGAGAAACCTAAATCGAACCACTTTGTGGCGGTTGGGTTTCTCTTTTTTACACGCGAATACAAAATCGTTTTAAGGGCGTTTCTTTGGGGTAAGGAAACGCTTTTTATTATGCCTTGAATAAATACCTGCTCTTATGAAATTACGCTAAAAACGGCGGTTTATGCCGCGAAAGACTCTTGACAAGAGAAAGGAATGTGGTAGGCTATTTGCCACGGCAAGAAAAAAAGCCCCTTGGGGCTGTGGTGCTTGGCGGTATTGCCTTACAACCACGTTCCTAAGAGGCTCTTGTCAAGAGTACCGTGGAATAAATAGCCGTTTTATCGTTGGCTATTATACTCGGATTTCTACTTTAATCTCAAATTTCTTCATATCCCGTCTTTGACGAACTTTATAAGCAAATTTCAGCGTTTTATGGTAAAAAGAAAAGCCCTGACTTTCGTCAGGACTAATCGTTGTCGGGGTGTTGTATTTAATGACGATTTCATCATCATATACCAAAATTTCTTTCACGAGATAGTTTATAAGCATTTGCGGTTCAAGCCGTAACGCCTGTTCATAAAACTCTCGGATTTCCTTTTCAGATAATACAACTGCCGTTTTGCTTTTTTCGATTAAGATTTCTTTTTCAAGATTTGCTTGCTGTTCTTCCAAATCGTGTAACCGCTTATTTGTCGTATTAGAGAAGATACCGTTTTCAATAGCGTTCATAATATTTTGCAACGCCGTATCAACTTGCCGTTTTGTTTGTAAAAGATTATTCAAAGCGTTGTTTTCTTTATTTAACTTCATCTGCAAAGCCATTAAGCCTTGCACGATTACGTTGACGTTGTTCTTATCGTTGAGTTGCTGTCTGATTTCATCTAAAACAATCGTTTCTAATAAATCCTTTTGGATAGCTTCTTTATGGCATTTTGTACCGTGTTTTCTTCCCCAACATTTGTAATAATATTTGCGCTCGCCGTTACGGGCTGTTCCGTTTTCGGCGTTCATAGATAAACCGCAATATCCGCATTTTAATTTGCCTTTTAATAAGTATTCGATTTTTACACTTGTTTTACCATATTTATTCATATCAATTTTTCCTTTAACTTTATCAAAAATTTCTTGTGGTACGATTCTTGGAAAGGTATTCTCAAAAACCTGTTCGCCGTGGCGGTAGATTCCCGAATATCTTTCATTGCCTAAAATTTTATAAACGGTTGTTCTGCAAAAGGGCTTTCCGTTGTAGTAAATACCTTTTCTTGTCAAACTTGCGATAATATCTTTTACGTACACGCCTTTGGAGTATTCTTCAAAGATATATCTCACAACTTCTGCTTGTTCTTCATTGATAACGGCTTTTTTGTTTACGTTCGTATATCCGTATAATACACGACCGCCTGTAAGATTGCCTTTCAAACGACTTTCGTTGATTCCGCGCCGTACTTTTTGTGAAAGCTCTGCCGAGTAGTATTCCGCATAACCCTCAAGCATAGATTCAAAGATAATGCCCTCTGGGGTATCGGGTATAAATTCGGTAGCGGAAATGACTTTCGTGCCGTTGTCCTTTAATGTTTTCTTGTGCATTGCCATTTCGTACTTG
>JAZSPG010000026.1:0-17586 GCA_045537295.1 Candidatus Scatosoma sp.
CATTGCTCGATAACGCGGAAAACCGTTGTGCGATTATTACAGGTCCGAATATGGCGGGTAAAAGTACCTATATGCGCCAAGTCGCGCTGATAACTTTGATGGCGCATATCGGCGCGTTCGTACCCGCGCGAAACGCGGATATACCGATTACCGACAGGATTTTTACCCGCGTCGGCGCAAGCGATAATTTGATTTTAGACCAAAGTACTTTTATGGTGGAAATGACGGAAGTCGCAACCATTTTATTGCGCGCTACGCGCGATAGCTTGTTGGTTTTAGACGAGGTAGGGCGCGGAACGAGTACCTACGACGGACTTTCGATTGCTTGGTCGGTCATTGAGTTTTTAGCGAAAAATATCCAAGCCAAAACCTTATTTTCTACGCATTATCACGAATTGACCGAGCTTGAAAACACCTTAGACGGCGTGAAAAACTATAAAGTTACGGTGAAAGAATTGAATGGTGCGGTGGTATTTTTGCGTAAAATCGCAAGAGGCGGGGCGCACCGCAGTTTCGGTATTGAAGTAGCCTCGCTTGCGGGCGTTCCGCAAGAGGTTACCTCGCGTGCAAAGCTTATCTTGAAAGCGCTTGAAAAGAACGATTTGTTGGGTGGTAAAAAACCTATCGTTATCGAGGAAGAGGAAGTAAAAGAACGCACTTTTACCGAAGTGGAAAAGCTTCTTTTGCAAACGGATATCAACACGCTTTCGCCTATGCAAGCGTTGTTACTTATCGGGGATTTGAAGGATAGATTAGAAACGGAGAACTGATATGGGCAAAATTAATATTTTACCTGCAAAAGTATTTAACCGAATTGCCGCGGGTGAGGTGGTGGACAGACCTTATTCCGTCGTAAAAGAACTCGTGGAAAACGCTATCGACGCGGGCGCGACGGAAATAGAGGTATATATCGAAAAGGGCGGTAAACAGTTAATCCGCATAATTGATAACGGTTGCGGGATTGAGCGCGAGGATTTACAGTCGGCGTTTATGCCACACGCAACGAGTAAAATTACAACGGCGGAAGATTTGAATACGATAACCACCTTGGGTTTTCGCGGTGAGGCGATTGCCTCGATTGCGTCCGTTTCAAAAATGACGATAACCTCTAAGGTAAAGGGCGAAAAATGTTATAGCTTAACCTCCGACGGCGGTGAGCTTGGCAATATCGTGCAATCAGCGGGCAACGACGGTACGGAAGTTAGCGTGGAAATGCTCTTTTTCAACGCGCCCGTTCGGTTAGGGTTTTTGAAAACGGACAAGGGCGAAGAAGCGGATATTACGAATTTTATTTCGCGGTTTATTTTATGCCGTTCGGATATTGCCTTTACCTACTACGCCGACGGCAAAAAACTTTTACAATCCTTCGGAACGGGTGACGAAGAGGCGTTTTTGAGTATTTACGGTGCGTCCGTACTCTCGCAATGTATCCGCATAGACGCGGAAAAACACGGTATTCGCGTGCGCGGTTATATCGGCAACCAAAATTATTCCAAACCGAATAAAAGCCACATCAATATTTTCTTGAACGGGCGGTTCATTTTTAATACGACGATAACGGCGTCCTTGACGGGCGCGTACAACGCGTATTTGATGAAACGGCAGTTCCCGTTTTGCGTATTGCATATCACGATGCCTCCGCAAATCGTAGACGTAAACGTCCACCCGAATAAATCGGACGTGCGGTTTGCGAATAACAACATTATTTACGGAACAATATACTCGATTATTTCCGCCGTTTTAGACGGTCACGTAAGCGCGGTAGAATATATCCTACCTTCGCCTGCGTCTGCGCCCACGCCCACGCCTTTGCAGGAAACGGAAAAAGAACCGATTACCCAAGAAACGATTGCTTTGCCCGTTGCGGAAGAAAAACCAAAGCCTCGTCAAAGCGGTATATCCGAAAGCATTTTAGCCTTAGACGAGGAAGTAACGGAACACAAAAAACCGCTCAAAGAAAAGGTGTTTGACGAGCCGAAAAAGCCGTCTAAATCGTTTGGTTTTGCAACCTTTACCTATGAGGACGCGCAACGCGAAATCGAGCAAAATACGCCCGTTTTTACGGAAGTTAAAGAGGAAAAAGTTACGCAAATAACGGATAAAGGGTATTATTCCTTAAAGGATATACCCGATTTACCGCAAGGCTTGCTTGTAAAAGCACGACATGGTAAACGCAAGGTAAGCAAAAAGACGAGCGGTAGCGGACGGTTAAAAAGTATGTTCCCCGATTTGCCTATGCAAAAACGAGGCTTAAAATTCCACGACAGCGACTACGAACAAGTTGTGACGGCGAGTTCCGACGGCGACGCGTTTATGCAAAATAAACGGTATTTAGAGGAATTAGACTTAAAGGCAACGCAGGATAAAATTGATATAAACGCCTGTGTTTATCAGGGAAAACTGTTCAATACCTATTTGTTATACGAATGTAATAACGATATATATATCATTGACCAGCACGCCGCGCACGAGCGTTTAATCTACAACCGTTTGCGCGAAAAAATGCGCAGTAGAACGGTGAATAGGCAACCTATGCTCTTGCCTTATGAACTTAGCGTAAACGCGGTAGAAGGCGCGTTTATCCGCGAAAAATTAACGGAAATAACGGAAATCGGTTTTGATATTCAAGAAAACGGATTAAATTCTTTTGCGGTAACGGCAATTCCCGCCGATTTGCCCCGCATTGATATCCAAGCGTTTTTCGGGCAAATTTTAAGCGATATTGACGGTTATAAGGCGATAAAAATAGACGAGCTACTCAAAGATAAATTAGCAACGACGGCTTGTAAATCGGCGGTAAAAGGCGGTATGGATTTATCTAAGGACGAGGCGGTGGAATTGCTTAGGCAAATGGACGGGGATATGAGCTTAAAATGCCCGCACGGCAGACCCGTCGTGATTAAACTCACCCGTACCGATTTAGAAAAGCTGTTTAAGAGGATAGTGTGATGCCGAAAGTGTTAGTCGTATGCGGTGCAACGGCGTCTGGCAAAACGGCGTTAGCGGTTGCGTGTGCAAAACAGTTAAATACCGAAATTATTTCGGCGGATTCCTTGCTCGTTTATAAAGGTTTGAATATCGGAACGGCAAAACCCACGATTCAAGAGCGCGAGGGGATTATACACCACGCCATCGATATCGTTTCGCCGTTAGAAAATTTTTCCGTCAGCGATTACGAAAAATACGCCTTGCCTATTTTGGAAAGGATACTGCGCGAGGGGAAAACGCCGATTATTTGCGGGGGTACGGGTTTTTATATAAATTCTTTGCTTTATAAAAGTCAGTTCGGGAACGCGGGTGCTAATGAAGAGGTGCGCCGTAAATACGAAGAAATTTATAAAGAAAAAGGGCAAAGCTATTTGCATAGCTTATTAAAAGAAAAAGACCCGCAAAGCGCGGAAAAACTGCACGAGAACGATGTAAAACGCGTTATTCGTGCTTTGGAAATTTACGAGGTTACGGGCAGACCCAAATCCCAGCAAAACGACGAAAATATACCCCGTTTTGATTTTACGGCGGTTTCTATCGATTATCCGCGCGAGGAATTATACGATAGAATTAACCTGCGCGTAGAGCAAATGTTTGAAACAGGGCTTGTAGAAGAGGTAAAAACGCTAATGGCGCAAGGTGTAAGCACGTCCTCGCAATGTATGCAGGGGATAGGCTATAAAGAGGTTGCCGAGGGGTTGGAAAAAGATAGTTCTATCGAGGAAATAAAAGAGCTTATCAAGAAGAACACGCGCAATTACGCAAAAAGACAAATTACTTTTTTCAAAAGAATGCAAAACCATACCTATTTAACCAAGCAAAATGCGACGGCGGACGAGGTAATCAAACTTTTAACGAACGAAAACTAATATTACGGTGAAAATATGACGATTGAAGAATTGATAAAAGACAGCGAATTAGAACTTGTCGAAAATTTCAAACTTGCGGACGAAATTAGTGAATACAATCAAGAAAAGGTGTTAAAAGCCTTTAATAAACATTCGATAGCCCTGCGCCATTTTAACGCGACGACGGGCTACGGTTACGGCGACGACGGGCGTTTTGTGCTTGGCGAGGTGTTTGCGGACTCGCTTGGCGCGGAAACGGGTATCGTTTCGCCTGCGTTGTTAAGCGGAACGCACGCTTTGACCGTCGCGCTTTTCGGCGTTTTGCGTACGGGCGATAAGGTGCTGTCCGTTTCGGGTATGCCTTACGATACCATTCGCGGTGTCATTTACGGCGAGGGCAACGGCTCGTTAAAAGATTTCGGTATTTCTTTCGATTGTACGAATTTGACAAGCGACGGCAAATTCGATAAAACGAAAATCCAAGTGGATATGGCGCGTTTGGGGGATAAATTAAAAATGATTTATATCCAACGCTCCCGCGGATACGAACTTCGCGACGCGTTTACCGTCGCGGAAATCAAAGAAATTTGCGAATTTGTGCGCGGGCTTGGGTTTAAGGGTTGTATTTTCGTGGATAACTGTTACGGTGAGTTTGTAGAAAAATACGAACCCTGCGACGTCGGCGCGGACGTGGCGGTGGGTTCGCTTATTAAAAATCCAGGCGGTGGACTTGCGCCCACGGGCGGATATATCGTAGGAAAAAGCGAATATATCGATAAAATCGGCAGGCGTTTAACCGCGCCGTCTATCGGCAACGAAGTGGGTTCGTACGCATACGGATATAGATTGTTTTATCAAGGCTTGTTCCTTGCTCCGCATACGGTAAACCAAGCGATAAAGGGTAGTTTGTTAATCGGTAAATGTATGGAAAAATTAGGGTATGAAAATTTTCCGAAATTAGACAAAACCCCGTCGGATATCACGCGCGCGATACGATTTGATACGGCTGAAAAGCTTTGCGGGTTTATTCAATCGGTACAAGAGGCGTCGCCCGTGGACAGTTTCGTTACCTTAGAACCGTGGGATATGCCGGGGTATGATAGCAAAGTAATTATGGCGGCAGGCTGTTTCGTGGAAGGTGCGTCTATCGAGCTTTCCGCCGACGCGCCCGTCAAAGAACCGTATACCGCGTATTTTCAAGGCGGATTAACCTACGAACACGCAAAATATGCCTTAAAAAAGATGCTGGCAAAATTGTTGTAAACAATAAAAAAGTAACCCCGTACGGTTTGCGCGTACGGGGTATTTTGATGAATTTTTTTTATTTATTCAGTAATAATTTGCGGGAATTTATCTACCTTAACACTATCGGGAACGGCGTGGTTGGTGACGATATAATCGACGTCGTTTAACGAGCATAAATGGAAGAGCGAGGTCTTTCCGAATTTCGTACTGTCGCAGAGGAACACTTTTTTCGTTGCGTGTTTAATCATAGCCTTACGGATAACGTTTTCTTCCTCGAAACAATCGTAAATTTCCCCGTCGTTCGTTACAGACCGCGCGGAGAAAAAGGCGATATCCGCGTGGAAATTACCTATCATTTCTTCCGCGTAATGCCCGATTAACACCGAACGGTTAACTTCCTGCACGCAACCGCCCGTAGAATAGGCGGAAATATTGTTTTTTGCAAGCAAAGACAGGGTGTCGATACCGTTCGTGATTACGCGGATATTCTTAAATTCGGATAAATATTCCGCAATAAAGAACGCGGAGGTCGTGCCGTCCAAAAAAATCAAATCGCCGTTTTTAATAAGCTTAATCGCGGAAAGCGCGATTTTTTTCTTTTCAAAGCTGTTTTCGTGTACGCGAAAGGTAAAGCTTGGGAAGAAATTGTTATCGTCGTTAAGTTGCGCTCCGCCGTGCGTTCTCGTAATTAAACCTTTTTTTTGTAAATCGTTTAATTTGCGTCGGACGGTAGACGGACTTACGAATAATCGTTCGGCTAATTCGTCGATAGTAGCGTATTGTGCGTTTTGTAAATATTCCAAAATTTCTTTTTCTTGATTTTCTTTCATAAGATTGCTCGTTTTGGAAAAATGAGCGATTGTTTTTCGCTAAAATTTCCTTTTTACCTTTCAATATTGCAAATTTTGCAATTTCGCTTTGCTTATTTGCTTATTTATATTATAATATAAGTAAATAAAACTGTCAAGTATTTTGATAAAAAAGGAGCAAGAATGTTTGACGTTATCGTAATAGGCGGAGGGGTAATCGGCGGTACGATTTTAAGAGAATTGACCAAATACCGTCTTTCCGTTTGCCTCGTAGAAAAAGAAAACGATATTTGTATGGGACAAAGCAAAGCGAACAGCGGAATCGTACACGCGGGGTTTGACGCTCAGCCCGGTTCGCTGAAAGCACGCTTTAACGTAGAGGGCAATAAAATGATGCCCGCATACGCGGAGGAATTAGGCGTGAAATTCGTCAATAACGGTTCGTTGGTCGTGGCGTTTACCGAGGAAGATTTGCAAACCTTGCAGGACTTAAAAACGCGCGGTGAAAAGAACGGCGTTCCCGATATGGAAATTTTAACCAAGGAACAACTTCGCGCGTTAGAGCCGAATATTTCCGATAAAGCGTTGGGCGCGTTATACGCGAAAACGGGCGGAATTATTTGTCCTTACGGTCTGACGATTGCCTCTATCGGTAACGCAATGGACAACGGCGCGAAATTGTACACCGATTTCGAGGTGGTAAATCTTCAAAAAACGGACGGTATTTTTACGGTAAGCGCAAAGGACGGTAGAACGCTTAATTCGCGTTTGGTGATTAACTGCGCGGGGCTTGCAAGCGGTAAAATCGCGCAAATAGCGGGCGATAGCGATATTTTCGTATCGGCACGGAAAGGCGAGTATATTTTGTTGGACAGGGAAAGCGGGGATTTCGTTTCGCATACCTTATTCTTTACGCCTACGAAAGCGGGGAAAGGGATACTCGTTACGCAAACGGTAGACAACAATATTTTGCTTGGACCAACTTCCGAAGAACAGGAAACGGGCTGTACGGACACGACGGCGGACGGTTTGGCGTTTGTTACTCAAAAGGTACGCATGATGACGAACAATCCCCCGCTTTTTAATACGATAACCTCGTTTGCGGGCGTTCGCGCGTATAGCAATAGGCACGATTTTATTATCGAGGAAAGCAAGGCGGTTGAGGGGTTAATTCATTGTGCGGGTATTGAATCGCCTGGGCTTACTTCTGCGCCCGCGATTGCGAAATTCGTAACGGAAACGCTCGTTTGTAAGATGCTGAATCCCGCGAAAAACGAAAACTTTAACGGCAAACGCGAGGCGGATTACTTCTTTAAGAATTTATCTATCGAGGAAAAGAACGCGATTATCGCAAAAGACACGTCGTACGGTAAAATCGTTTGCCGTTGCGAACAAATCACCGAAGGTGAAATTATCCGCGCTATCCGTGAAAATCCGCCCGCGAAAAATATCGACGCGGTAAAACGCAGGACGCGTGCGGGTATGGGCAGATGCCAAGGCGGTTTTTGTCAGCCGTACGTTGCGGAACTAATTGCCAAAGAACAAAATATCCCGTTTGAAAAAGTAACGAAAAACAGAAAGGGAGCAGAACTCGTCGTGGGGGTGAGCAAATGAAAAACAATTACGATATCGTGATTATCGGAGGCGGTCCGGCAGGACTTGCCGCAGCGGTTTCCGCGTTCGACGAGGGGGTAAAAGATATTCTTATCCTTGAACGCGAGGAACGCCTCGGCGGTATACTCAATCAGTGTATACATAACGGTTTTGGTCTTACGCGGTTTAAGGAAAGTTTGTCTGGACCTGAATATGCCTCGCGTTTCGTGGACGAGGTTAAGGCGCGAAATATAGAGGTAATGACGCAAACTACCGTGCTTTCGCTTAGCAAGGATAAACAGGTTACGGCGATGAACACTACCTACGGTGTGTTCGTAATCCAAGCGAAAGCGGTGATTTTGGCAATGGGCTGTCGCGAACGCAGTCGCGGTGCGCTTAACGTAGCGGGCAGTCGTCCCGCAGGCGTATATTCGGCAGGCACGGCGCAAAAATACGTGAATATGAAAGGGTATTTACCCGGGAAGAGCGTCGTGATTTTAGGCTCGGGCGATATCGGGTTGATTATGGCGCGCCGAATGACGTTAGAGGGCGCAAAGGTACACGCCGTATGCGAAATCATGCCGTATTCCAGCGGATTAAAGCGGAATATCGCGCAATGCTTAGACGATTTTAATATTCCTTTATATCTCAATCATACCATCACGAAAATCGAAGGAGAAAAACGCGTGACGGGCGTTGTGGTGTCAAAGGTTGATAAGGATAAAAAGGTAATACCTGGTACGGAAATGCATTTCGATTGCGATACCGTGTTGTTTTCCGTTGGGCTTATTCCTGAAAATGAACTGACCAAAGGCGCGGGAATCGCGCTCTCGCCCCGTACGCGCGGTGCGGTGGTGTACCAAAATCGCGAAACGGATGCGGACGGCGTATTTGCCTGTGGGAACGTTTTACAGGTGCACGATTTGGTGGATTTCGTTTCGGAAGAATCGGAACTTGCAGGAAAATCCGCGGTGCAGTACGTTAAAGAGGGTAAGAGAGAACGCAACGCGGTGGACGTCGTCAACGGCGCGAATATCGGTTATGTCGTACCGCAACGCATTGATAAAAATTTAAGCGGGGCAGTAAAGCTGTTCTTCCGTGTAACCAACACCTTCCGTAATTGCGTAATTACGGCGAAATGCGGGGATAAAATATTATTACAGCGCAAGAAAAAAATCGTCGTTCCAGGCGAAATGGAAACGCTGATTTTATCCGAGGCAAAAATCTCGGAATGTAACGAAAAAATCGAAGTGATTTTGGAGGAGCAGTTATGAAAAAATTTTTGACCTGTATCGAATGTCCGATTGGTTGCGAAATTGAAGTGGAAACGCAAAACGGCGAAATTCTTTCCGTAAAAGGCAATACCTGCCCTCGCGGAAAGGTATACGCCGAAAACGAAGTGACTTGCCCTAAACGCGTGGTTACTTCTACTGTTCGCGCAAAAAACGGCGTGATGGTACCCGTAAAAACGGATAAACCCGTTAAAAAGAGCGAAATTTTCGCGGTAATGGAAAAAATAAATAAAACGGTGTGCGCATTACCCGTAAAAATAGGGGATATTTTAGTGGAAAATATCTCGGACGACGCGCATTTGGTTGCAACGTGGAATATCGACTAAGGAGCTAAAAAATGCAAGACTATTTTGGCAAAAACGCTGACGCGTTAAAAAACAAAAAGCTGTTTTTATTCGATATGGACGGTACGATTTACCGTGAAAACGATTTATTCGACGGGGTTATCGAATTGCTGGCAAAAATCAAAAATGACGGGGGTATGTACGCGTTTATCACCAACAATCCCTCCAAATCAGTAAAAGATTACTTAAAAAAACTCAACAACCTCGGCATAAACGAGGTGCGGGAGGAAAACTTTTTTACCTCTGCCCAAGCCTCCATTATGATTTTCAAGGAAAAGTTCGGCAACAATCTTATTTACGCCCAAGGCACGAAATCTTTTATCGACGAATTAAAGGATAACGGATTAACCGTTACGCAAAAATACGACCCTAACGCCGTTGCCGTACTCGTAGCGTTCGACCCCGAAATTACGGGCGAAAAATTGCGTAATACCTGCGAAATTTTAACCAAATGCGATATTCCTTATTACGCGACGAATCCCGACTGGGTTTGCCCCGTGGAATTCGGTGCGATTCCCGATTGCGGTTCTATGTGCATTGGGATTGAATACGCGACGAACAAAAAACCTATTTTTATCGACAAACCACAACCGCTTATGATTTTTGAGCTGATGAAAAAATTTGGATACAGCAAAGAAGAAACCGTCGTAATCGGCGACAGGCTGTATACAGATATTGCGTCAGGGGTAAATGCGGGCGTGGATACCGTTTGCGTTTTGACGGGTGAGGCGACGCTTAAAGATATAGAAGAAAGCGAAATAAAGCCCGCTTTTGTGTTAGAAAGCGTAAAAGATTTGCTGTAAGGACATACCGCTGAATTTTCTTGCGTAAAATATAACAAAACCTATCCTTTTCGGTTTACTTTTTTATAGAAAAGATGTATAATAATTTATTATAATATATATAAGGAAGGACAAAAGTATGGAAAACGCATTGGTTCAATTATCCACTTTATTAGATTTATTGCTTTCGGTTGTTTTAGGTTTTCTTATCGGATTTGAACGCAAGCAACGTTTCAAAGAAGCGGGCGTTCGCACGCATACCATCGTTTGTGTGGGTTCGGCGCTGATGATGATTATTTCTAAAAATATCGGTAACGGCGACCCTGGTCGTATCGCGGCGCAAATTGTAACGGGTATCGGTTTCCTCGGCGCAGGTATGATTGTGTATAAGCAACACGAAGTAAAGGGGCTTACCACGGCGGCAGGTATTTGGGCAACCGCAGGTATCGGTATGGCTTGCGGTTGCAGATTGAGTGTCCTTGCGCTCGGCGCAACGCTCATGATTATTACCGTACAATGCGTATTCCATTTACCGTACCGCATTTTCCGCGCGAAAAAGTATTATTCGGTAAAAATCGAATTTTTGCGCACAGGCGACGAGAATTTGAAAATTAAAGAAATTTTCGGTACGGATAGATTTAACCATTTGGTTTTAACGCGCGATAGCGAAGGTCGCGTCGTGTATAGCGCCACGCTTACCACGGATAAAGAATTTTCTTCTACCCGTTTGAACGAAATTATGGAAGAAAATTCGTTTATTAGCTTGTTGGAGCGTTGTGATAATACTTAATAAGAGGTACTTATGAATATCAACATAGAATACCGTCACGAAAGCGGTTTTATTAAATTTTTCAACCGTATCAAGGATAAGCGGGTAACGGTGATTTACGATATAAACACCAAACCTTTTGCTGAGCAAATCAAAGGAGAAATATCCCGCTATGCCAAAGAGATATTGTCGGTGGAATATCCCGATGAGGAATTAATTCCAAGCGAAGATAAATGCGAACAAGCGTTTGAAACGGCGAAAAATTCCCATTACGTGCTTGCGGTGGGGAGCGGAACGCTGAACGATATGTCGAAGTCCGTGTCTACACGCTTGCAAATTGAATGTGGCGTGCTGGTTACGGCGGCGAGTATGGACGGATATTGTTCCAAGGGTTCGGCTTTAATGAAAGGCGGATTTAAGGTAACGGACGAGGTGCATACGCCGAGCGATATTTTAATCGATTTAGAAATCGTAAGAAACGCGCCTAAAAATATGACGGGAGCGGGATTTGGCGATATTATCGGTAAATATACCTGCCTTACCGACTGGAAATTATCGAATATCGTCAACGGCGAACCTATTCACGAGGAGGCGTTTGCGTTAATGGAAAAAGCGCGCGCGGAATGTGTGGGTGCGTTTGAGGACTTAACTAAGTATAAGGCGGAGGCTATCGCAAAGCTTATGAACGCTTTGGTGACGGCAGGACTTTCTATGGCGATTTGCGGTAATTCCCGTCCCGCAAGCGGTAGCGAACACCATCAGTCGCATTTTTTGGAAATGGATTTCGTGCGTCGCGGTGAAAAGGTACCTTTACACGGCGTAAAGGTGGCTATCGGAACGATGGTTTCTATTACGCTTTACAACTACTTGAAAGATAACGAAATTTCTTTTAAGGGCGCGGAAAAGGTGTACAAGCTTGTAGATGAATTGCCGAGCGTAGAAGAAATAAAAGCAATGCTTGAAAAAATGGGCTGTCCCACGAGATTTTCTCAAATCGGCGTTCGGGAAGAAACGATGGAAGAAATGCTCGAAAAGGCGTATACCGTTCGCGACAGATACACCGTTTTAACGCTTTTCCACGATTTAGGATTAACGGAAAAGGTAAAACCGCTTTTAATTAAACGCTTTTATTGATTGAGGAATTGATATGCAAAGGAAAAAATTGATATGTTTCGACTTGGACGGAACGCTTACGCAACACCGTTCGAAACTTGAAAAAGAAAACAGAGAAGTTCTTGATTTACTTCAAAAAAAGTATAAAGTAATTATGGTCGGAGCAGGTAACGCGGAACGCATTTACGCGCAAATGAACGAATACCCGATTGATATTATCGCGAATTACGGTATGCAAGAAAGTAAAATGATAGACGGTAAATTCACCGTTGTAAAGCAAATTACGACAGAGCCTGATAAGGACTACTTCCTTGAAAAAGCTGAATATCTTCGCAAAAAATACGGGTATACGCAATACAAAGGCGATTCGTTAGAATTTCACGCAACGGGAATGGTTACCTTTGCGTTGCTCGGTACAAAAGCGGACGTCGCGGATAAAATTGCATTTGACCCCACGCGAGAAAAACGCAAGGTTTTATATCCCGAAGTGTTAGAATTATTCCCGAATTATACGGTGTATATCGGCGGTTCGTCCTCTTTTGATTTTACGGAAAAGAAATATAATAAATACGACGCGATAATGGAATACGCCAAAGAAAACGGGTATAAAAAGGAAGAAATTTTGTATATCGGCGACGATTTCGGCGACGGGGGCGGGGATAGCCATATCCGTATCGGTGGTATGGATTATATAGAAGTTCTCGATTATCGTCAGTTGAAAAGTAAATTGCAATATTTATTTTAACAAAAATCAAGGTTTTTCATAAAAAACGAAAAATCCTTTTTTATTGCCTTAAAAATATTTGACAAAAGTATTTTTTTGTTATATAATAGCCGTGTTGTTAGGGGTTTGGTATAGAGGTTGTGCCTTGGTCTCCAAAACCAAAGAGATGAGTTCAAGTCTTATAGCCCCTGCCAAGAGATATGCGCCCCGAAAGCAAGGCTTGCTTTCGGGGCGTGTTATTTTATCGACAAAGAGGAATTTGTATGAAAAAGACGGTAACGCTGTATACGGACGGCGCTTGCTCGGGAAACCCGGGTATCGGCGGGTATGGCGGTATTCTTATTTACGGCGATATCCAGCGCGAATATAGCGGAGGGGAATTGCAAACCACCAACAACCGTATGGAAATTACCGCGGTTTTAGAGGGTTTGAAACGCTTAAAATACCCCTGCAAAGTAGAGGTTTACAGCGATTCGGCGTATACAGTAAACGCTTTCAACGAAGGTTGGATTTACGGTTGGAAAAAGACGGGTTGGAAGAAAGCGGACGGAAAAGCCGTGCAAAATATCGATTTGTGGGAAGAACTTTACGCACTTACGAAAACGCACGAAGTTACCTTTCATAAAGTAGCAGGACACGCGGATAACCCCTTAAACAACCGTTGCGACGAGCTTGCGCGGGGCGCGATAGTAGAGATTAGAAAAACGCTTCCGCCTATTGAGGAAGAATAATTTTTGCCACCGACGACTATACTATAACAAAGTATTTGATAGGGCGGGTGGGCTATGCAAAAAAGAAAAGATGTTATAAAAGATAAGAGCGCGCTTATCCGCGTTCTTATCTTTTTTTTATTAACGGCGGGTAGCGTGGTCTTTTCCTTGCTTTGTCTAAATTTAACAAAGGTTTCGTTTTTCGTCAAACGGAAAACGCTAAGCACCGTTTTTATTTGCTTGTTTTTTAGCTTACTTTGCGCGGTTTCGTTGTGGACGGTATATAAAGAAAAAACCACGTTTACAAAAAGCCTTATCAGTGTTTATGCCTTTATTTTATTTTGCCTCGGACTTCTTTTTGTTTTGCAAAAAACGGGCTTTTTTGTAATCGTACAGGATGAACAAGCGTTTCAAGCGTTTTTAGAACGCTTTGGGATTTGGATGCCGATACTGTATATTTTATTGCAATATTTACAGGTTGTTATCCTGCCCATTCCAAGTATAGTCAGTACCTTGGCGGGAGTAGCGTTATTCGGCGCGTTTTACGCGATGGTTTATAGTTTAATCGGTATTATTTTAGGCTCGCTTACCGCATTTTTTATCGGTAAAAAGCTCGGCTACAAGGCGGTTGCGTGGTTAGTCGGGGAAGATACGCTTTTTAAGTGGCAGAAAAAATTAAAAGGCAAGGATAATTTTATATTAACCGCAATGTTTTTATTGCCGTTATTCCCCGACGATATTTTATGTTTTTTAGCAGGACTTTCGTCTATGAGCGTCAAATATTTTATCGTTATGATTATCTTAACCCGTTTAATAGGAATTTTCGCGACCTGTTATTCCATTGATTTTATACCCTTTAATACTTGGTGGGGGTTGCTCGCTTGGGGCGTTATATTCGTCGTTATCGCGCTCACATTTTATCTCGTTTATAAAAATATGGAAAAACTGCAAGCTTGGTATTCCAAGCTTTTCAAAAAATCTAAAAAAAATAAATAATTTTATAACGCTCTTTTCATACTCATTTATAGTCGAACCCGTCCAAGCAACGCAAAAAATGCAAGAAATTGCGTTTGAGCGCGCGAAAAAGTGGAAATGAGCGTTTATTTTTGAAAAAAGTGACAATTTTGTTAAAAAATTTTTCATCATTCACTTGCTTTTTGAAATTGTTTGTTGTATAATGGTAATTGGTAGAGATTTGGCAAAAAAATACAGAATATTGTGTTTTACCGAAAATTCTTGGAGGAACGTTATGGATAAAATTCAATTACTGCAAGAGCGCAAAGCGAAACTTGCGGAATTCGGAAAAGAAATTCGTGAACGGATTAACGCGTTGATTGATGAAAACAGTTTCGTCGAATTATCGGCGTTCAGTTTTTCCAAAAACGAATTTTACGGGGAAAACGCCGAAGGCGAAGGCGTGGTGACGGGGTTTGCGACGATAAACGATTATCCGTTTTATATAATTGCGCAAAACTTCAAAGCGTTCGACGGCGGTATTTCCAAAGCGAATTGCGATAAAATCGCGAAATGCTTAGATATGGCTGAGAAAAACGCAACGCCCGTCGTGTATTTATTAAATACCCGCGGGGTGCAATTAGGGGAGGGTGTCCCCGTTTTAGAAGGACTTTCTAAACTGCTTTTAAGAAGCACGCAACTCAAAGGCGTCGTTCCGCAATACGTGGTTGTAGACGGCGAGGTATACGGTTCTATCGCAATGCTTTCCGCGATTGCCGACTTTTCCTTTTTCCTTTCGGGTAAGAGCGTGTTAGCGGTGAACAGTCCTTTTGTTTTATCCGCAAAAGCGGGTAAAAACTTATCCAAAGAGGAAATTGGAAACGCAAAAGCCTTGAATAAAACGGGTATACCCGCGTTTGAGGTGAACTCTTTGGAAGAAGTAAAACAAACGATTGCCTGCGTTTGCGATATACTTTCTACACCTTGCGTGGACGCGGAATTAAACGAAAGCGTTCCCTTGCTTAATGAAAGCGTAACCGCAGAAAATTTATTGACGATTTTCGAAAGTCCCTTGGAGATTTGGAGCGGGTTCGAACCTGAGGTGATAACCTTGCTCGGCCGTATCGGCGGTATGTCGGTAGCCACCGTCGTATTCGACGGCGGAGAAACGGGTGTAGAGCTTACCGCGGATAAGCTTGCGAAAATTAGAAATTTTGCCGAGCTTGCTTGCTGTTATTCGTTGCCGTTTATCACTTTCGCCGACGTGAAAGGTCTTTGTCCTTGTTCGTCGGTAAACAATAGCCGAGTAATGAAAGAGGCGTCGGAATACTTGTCGATACTCGATACGATTGATACGGCTAAAATAGCGGTAATTTATAAAAAGGCTATCGGGCTCGGGTATTCGTTGTTCTCCGCGAAATCGGTCGGTTTTGATTATACCTGTGCTTTCGCAAACGCGCAAGTCGCTTTGTTTGACAGCGCGCAAAACGCGGTGGTCGAGATTGCTAGCGAAAACCAAGACAAAGCGGTATACGCGCAAAATTATATCGCAGAAAATTCCGACCCTATCAACACGGCAAGAGAGGGGTATATCGACGCGATTATCGAACCTCAGTTTGTAAAACAGTATATCATTACGGCATTGCAAATGCTGTCGTAATAAGGAGGAATTATGACGTTCAATCTTTTATCCGCATCCTCGGATAAATTCCGTTCCGCTAGCATAGGCGAGGCGTCTTTGTATGCGTTACTCGGCTTTGCAATCGTATTCGTGGGAATTGCTTTGTTGATTTTCGTGGTATGGTTGACGGGCAAATTAATGGTAAAATACGGTAATGCGTCCGCGCCCAAAAAAGCGACGGTTAAACAACAGTCTGCCCCCGTTGTAAGCGAGGTAGCCGAAAACTTGGCGGTAGCCGACGCTACGGCAAGTTCAGATAGCGTGGATAGCGAAACGGTTGCGGTAATTATGTCCGCGCTGATGGCGTATTATCAAACAACAAACCCCAAATGTGAATTTACAGTAAAGAGAATTAAAAGAATTTAAGGAGAAATCGTTATGCGTAATTTTATTATCACAGTAAACGGAACCACTTATCAAGTAGGTGTAGAGGAAGTTGGCGCAACTGCGTCTACGGCACCCGCCGTGACAACGCCTGCACCCACAGCTACGCCCGTTGCTAAAACGGCGTCCACGCCCGCACCTGCACCGCAGGCAAAACCTGTAACCGCAAACGGAGAAAAAGTGCTTTCGCCGTTCCCTGGGCTTATTAAAGGATTGTTGGTTGCCGAAGGCGCAAGCGTTAAAAAGGACCAGCCTATTTTGGTTTTAGAGGCAATGAAAATGGACAACGATATTACCGCGCCTTGCGACGGTGTGGTATCTTTCCAAGTAGCAAAGGGCGCGAACGTAGAGTCCGACGCGGTACTTGCCGTTATAAGCTAATTTATTTGGGAGCTTTATACAATGTTAGATAATTTGCTTGTAAATTTAGGCGATATGTTCGTGAATTTATGGCAATCGTTAGGCGTTACCAAAGGAACACCGCAAAATTATATTATGCTCGTTATTTCCTTTGTTTTGATGTACCTTGCGATTGTTAAGAAATTCGAACCGTTATTGCTTTTGCCTATTGCGTTCGGTATGTTTATCATCAACTTGCCCGGCGCGTACGAGGTGGTATGGGGCACTTACCCCGAAGGTTCGCATAACTATAATGACGTGCAAAACCCAGGGCTTTTATGGTATTTATTCTACGGAGTACAAAACGTAATTTACCCGCCGTTGATTTTCCTCGGTATCGGCGCTATGACGGATTTTGGACCGCTCATTTCTAATCCGAAAAGTATGCTTATCGGCGCCGCGGCGCAACTTGGCGTATTCTTAACATTAATCGCCGCGAGCGCAATCGGCTTTAACCTTGCCGCCGCTTGTTCGATTGCCATTATCGGCGGTGCGGACGGACCTACGGCTATCTACGTAACGCAAAAATTAGCGGATTTTGCTATGTTTAAGGGTACGAAAACGGATTTGCTTTCCGCAATCGCCGTCGCGGCGTATTCGTATATGGCGTTAATTCCGATTATCCAAAAACCGCTTATGAAAATGATAGTGCCTAAAAAGGAACGCGCTATAAAAATGAAACCGCTTCGTACGGTTAGCAAGGTAGAAAAAATTATATTCCCGATAGTCGTAACCTTAGTAGTAGGGCTTCTTTTGCCCGACGCAGTTCCGCTTTTGGGTATGCTTATGCTTGGTAATTTACTCAAAGAAAGCGGGGTTTGCGACAGACTTTCTTCGCAGGCGCAAAACGGTCTTATGAATACGATTACCATTTTCCTCGGTGTTTCGGTTGGGTGCAAGGCATACGGCGAAACCTTTTTAGCGGGTACGACGCTTGGTATAATCGCGCTG
>JAZSPG010000007.1:0-17644 GCA_045537295.1 Candidatus Scatosoma sp.
ACAACAATGGGCACCAACTCCTTGGCACACAGAACGACATGGCTACGATCCGACTTATTGTTTGTGCGATTATTTTGAAAACGTCGCGCTTTTAGTAGATTGTTACACTTCTTTTTCCGCAAAAATGTCCAAATACAAAAACCCTATCAAAAGCGTAGGCGTTACAAAAGTTTACGGCGTAAATTCCCCCAAAGCCTATCAAAGCGAAAAATTCGTTTTCGTGAAAGAACGCGAAATGATACCCCAAAAATATATAACCGAGCTAAAAGGCTTTGAAAAGTTTATTTTCGCCAAACTGTACGCAGGTAAGCTTTCAAAAAAGCTCTACCGTTTATTCGAATACGGCAAAAACCCCGCTTTGTAAAAACGGGGTTTTCTCATTATTCATTTTTATACAGTAGGCAATTTATTCGCAATCAATTCGTTCAATTTCGCGTCGCGAATATCGTTAGTAATATTCGTAATTTGACGGCGTATTCCGTCCACGACGGTCGTATAATAATTCCCCCAAGTCGCGTCCGCCGTCCAAATCAGTCCGTCAATCGTCATTACCCCCCAACCGTCCGTTCCGCGCGCGAACACAACCGTTGTGTCCACGCGTTCCGTCGGCGTTTCCCGTAATGCGTAGGAAATTTTCGCACTCGTCACGCCGTTTGCGGTATCTATTACGATAAAATAATACTGATACCCTGTATCCACGGCGTTTTGCGTTTCCACTTCCGTAGCCACCGACCATTCGTAAATTCCTCTTGCGCCGTAACCCTCGTAATCATATTCTTTTAGCTCGCCCAAGCGGTTTTTAGCGTACGACAAATCGGTTGCGTCGTCCACCTTTTCCCAACGCACACGTAAATCTTCCGAACGCATCGGTTTCTTCGTCAGCAGTTGCGTATAATCAAACGCAGGCAGGCTGTAATTTAGCCCGTTTTTCGCTACGCCTAATTTATGACCGTCCTTATCGCTATCTTTTGACAGCGCGTCGTTCCAAATCACGTATTCCACGTTCGACGACTTTTCCTCGTTATACGCATACGACAAAACCACTTCTTTGCTATACGCCACGCCATCTACCGCTTTATGTACGTAATAACCCGTACCCGAACCCGTCACGACGAGATAGTCTTCGTATAAATATTCCGCGTCTTCGATATAGTTATACGTTTTGGGGGTATATCCTTCTTTTCGCTCGTATGCGGGGATGTACGTATACGTAGCAAGTTTATAAGTGCCTTGGACTTTGCTCATTTTTTGACCGCTTATCATATAACAGCCAAACGAACTGATTGCAAAACACGCAATTAATACTGCCGTTATAAAACGTTTTATTCTCTTCATTGTTTTCCTCCCTTTTTTTATTTTTTTACCGTCTAAAAAGAGACCTCGTTGAACAAAATCCCCTTTTTCACCTTGATTATAACACGAGTTTGGCTACTTGTCAATACCTTTATTGAAAATTTTACCTATTGCCTCGGTCAAACAGATAAATTCAGCAAAAAAAATAAGGACCTCTAAACGCTTAATTTAGAAGCCCTTAAATTGTTTTAATCCTTTATTTTACGCTTTCATAGCTTCTTCGATAGCAACTGCGCAAGCAACCGTCATACCAACCATGGGGTTGTTACCAGCGCCGATGAGGCCCATCATTTCTACGTGCGCGGGAACGGACGAGCTACCAGCGAATTGCGCGTCGGAGTGCATTCTGCCCATCGTATCCGTCATACCGTAGGAAGCAGGACCTGCCGCCATATTGTCGGGGTGCAAGGTTCTACCCGTACCACCGCCCGACGCAACGGAGAAGTATTTCACGCCGTTTTCGTTACACCACTTCTTGTACGTGCCTGCAACGGGGTGTTGGAAACGCGTGGGGTTGGTCGAGTTACCCGTAATCGAAACGCCTACGTTTTCAAGCTTCATAATTGCAACGCCTTCGGGTACGGAGTCCGCACCGTAGCATCTAACTTTCGCACGGTCGCCTTCCGAGAACGCCTTTTCATAAACGATTTTTACCGTTTCGGACGCGGGGTCAAATTCCGTTTCCACGAAGGTAAAGCCGTTAATTCTCGAAATGATATACGCAGCGTCTTTACCCAAGCCGTTCAACACGACGCGAAGAGGGTTCTTTCTTACTTTGTTTGCGTTAAGCGCAATGGAAATCGCACCTTCCGCCGCCGCGAACGATTCGTGACCTGCCAAGAAACAGAAACATTCCGTTTCGTCGGAAAGGAGCATAGAACCGAGGTTGCCGTGGCCAAGACCTACTTGTCTGTTTTGCGCAACCGAGCCGGGAATACAGAACGCTTGCAAACCGATACCGATAGCAGCCGCCGCATCCGCAGCCTTTACACAACCTTTCTTGATTGCGATTGCCGAGCCTACCGTGTATGCCCAAACCGCGTTTTCGAAACAAATAGGTTGTCCCGCTCTAACGATTTTATCACAATCCACACCTTTCGCAAGGCAAATTTCTCTACATTCTTCTACGGAAGAAATACCGTATTCTTTCAAAACGCCGTTGATTTTATCGATTCTTCTTTCATAACCTTCAAATAATGCCATTTTGCTTGTCCTCCTCTATTACTCTTTACGAGGGTCGATAAACTTAACCGCGCCCTGTTCTTCGCTAAATCTGCCGTAATGACCCATCGCCTTTTGGTACGCCTCGTTGGGTTCCATACCTTTCTTAATGAAATCAGTCATTTTACCAAGCGAAACGAATTCGTAGCCGATAACCTCGTTATTTGCGTCAAGCGCAAGACGGGTTACGTAGCCCTCTGCCATTTCCAAGTATCTAACGCCTTTTTGCAAGGTGGAATACATCGTACCTACTTGCGAACGGTGACCTTTACCGAGGTCTTCAAGCCCCGCACCGATTGCAAGACCGTCGTCGGAGAACGCCGATTGCGAACGGCCGTATACGATTTGCAAGAAAAGTTCTCTCATTGCCGTATTGATAGCGTCGCAAACGAGGTCGGTATTCAAAGCTTCTAAGGGCGTTTTACCGGGTAAAATCTCGGCAGCCATAGCCGCGGAGTGCGTCATACCCGAACAGCCAATCGTTTCTACAAGCGCCTCTTGAATGATACCTTGCTTGATATTTAAGCTAAGCTTACAAGCGCCTTGTTGAGGTGCGCACCAACCGATACCGTGCGTGAAACCGCTGATATCTTTAATCTCTTTCGCGTGAACCCACTTGCCTTCTTCGGGAATGGCAGCGTTTTCGTGACGAGCCACGCCTGCGCCCTTTGCAACGCAGAACATCTGTGCAACATCTTGTGATATTGTCATTGTGAAATTCCTCCAAAATATTTTTTTACCGTTTTTGTTTTTTCGGCGGATTTCGCTATTCGTTTTTGCGTTCGTAATACACCCTCGCAAGCAAACGTACGATTTCTCCGTCATACAAAATACAGTATAGCATATATTCAAAAAAATTTCAAGTGCGCAAAGGCATATTTTTCCTCTTTTTTAGAAAAATTTTTATTGTTTCGCCCGTTTTTCGCGGTTTTTCGAAATTTTCTATGCCAAAAAATACTATCAATCCATAAAATCTTCCGCGCGAAGCTTCGTTTTCAATTTCTCTATCGCGTGTTTTTCTATGCGCGAAATGTACGAACGGGATATTTTCAAAACGTTTGCCACCTCGCGTTGCGGTAAAGGTATCCCGCCTTTCAACGCGTAACGCAAACACAAAATCGTGTATTCCCTTTCGCTTAAAATCTTCTTAATTTGTTTTAAGAGTTTTTCCCGCTTTACCGAGCGTTCCACCGCCTCGAAAACGCAATCCTCTTTCTCAAAAAGCAAATCCATCAGCGTCAATTCGTTACCGTCCTTATCCGTCCCCACAGGTTCGGATAAAGACAGGGTATTTTTATGTTTTCTGTTCGCTCTAATCAGCATTAAAATCTCGTTTTCAATACAGCGTGCGGTGTAAGTGGCGAGCGTCGTACCCTTTCCCGCCTTATAACTTCCGATTGCCTTGATTAAACCGATACTTCCCACGGAAATCAAATCGTCCGTTTCCGCCACGCCCGAATATTTTTTTACGATATGCGCTACCAAACGCATATTGTGCTTTACCAAAATATCCCGCGCTTCCTTATCCCCTTTCGCCATCCTTTCCAAATACCTCTCCTCATCCTCTTTGGATAAGGGTTTGGGAAAAGAACTTTTATTACCGATTGCCCCCGTGAAAAATACAATCCTGCCCAGCAACGACCAAATAAAATCTAAAAACATACGCACGCGCCCTCCGCTTTGATTTCCCTCTATCGTATGCAAAGGACAGTTTGTACTATGTCAATACATTCCTTTTTTATCGTCCTATGTCACACATAATACCTATGCGTGACGTAGGAAAAATCGCGCAATCCCTTTATTTTAGCGGTATTATGCCTAACATAATACCTATGCGTGACATAATAATCCACAAAAAAGAAGGACTGATAAAGTCATCAGTCCTTCTCGTATATTTTATAAAGGATTTGAGTTTGTCTATAAGCCGAGTTCTGTCGAGTGCAATCATTTATCTAGGCTTGCCGTCGCCGACAAGCTCAAGCGATATTCACGGTAATTCGTCGGACGGACAGCCCTATTTGACGAATACCCAATCTTGCAACGGGTGGGGTTTACATTGCACGCCTTGTTACCAAGGCGTCGGTGAGCTCTTACCTCGCCTTTCCATCCTTACCCAAACGAAGCGTTTAGGCGGTTTATTTCTGTTGCACTTTCCTTAAAGTCGCCTTCACCTGACGTTATCAGGCACCCTGTCCTGTGTTGCTCGGACTTTCCTCATTGTCTTAAAGACCCCGCGATTGCACAACAAACTCAAATCTTTTATATTATAGCACTTTTTTCATAAAAAATCACTTATTTCTCTTGCCTTTTTTCAAAAAAAATGGTAAAATGATAGCGATTTTTATTTTTTTTCACGAATGCGCATATTTATATGCGCAAATATAGGAGTTTTTTATGAAAAAGACGAAAATTATTTGCACCATCGGGCCTGCAAGCGAAAGCAAGCAAACCATTTCCGCAATGACGGACGCGGGTTGCGACGTCGTTCGCTTAAACTTTTCCCACGGCACGCACGAGGATTACGCTATCAAGATTAAAACGATTAAAGAAGTGCGAACCGAAAAGCAAATCCCTCTGCCCATTCTTTTGGACACCAAAGGTCCTGAATTTAGAATTAAAAGCTTTGAAAACGATAAAATTTTCTTGAACGAGGGCGACGCTTTTACCTTTACCACCGAGGATATTATCGGCAATCAGGAACGCGTAGCGGTATCCTACGACAAAATTTGCGAGGAACTCGTCGAAGGCGATAAAATTTTATTAAACAACGGGCTTATCGTGTTTCGCGTTACGAGGGTGGACGCACCGAACGTGCATTGTATCGTAGAAGAAGGCGGGGAATTATCCAACCGCAAGTCTATGTTCTTCCCCGACAAAGAATTACACCTTGAATTTTTGTCCGAGCAAGACAAAGCGGATTTGTTGTTTGGTATTCAGCAGGATATCGATTTCGTCGCGCTTTCTTTCGTTTCTAAGGCGCAAGACGTATTAGACGCAAAAAATTTCTTAAAGGAACACGGCGGGGAACATATCGACGTGATTGCAAAAATCGAAAACCGCGCAGGCGTAAACAACCTTTTGGAAATTATGAACGTTTCGGACGGAATTATGGTTGCACGCGGGGATTTGGGCGTGGAAATTCCTTACGCGGAATTACCCGATATTCAAAAGCATATCATCAATCAATGCCGTATTCACGGTAAGCGCGTCATTACCGCAACGGAAATGCTGGAATCTATGATTCACAACCCTAGACCTACGCGAGCGGAAATTTCGGACGTAGCCAACGCCGTATACGACGGTACTTCCGCCGTTATGCTTTCAGGCGAAACCGCGGCGGGCGCGTATCCCGTTCAGTCCGTTTCGGCGATGTCGAGAATTGTTAAGAACGCGGAAAGCCATACAGAATATATCCAAACTATCGATAATTTCGCGATTAAAAACTCCTCGGAAGCACTTTCACATTCCGCGGCGACGCTTGCTAAGGATTTGAACGCCAGCGCCATCGTCGTTTGTACGCGAACGGGCGGAACGGCGCGTATGGTTTCGAGATTCCGTCCGAACATCAATATTATCGGTATTACGACGGATATTCACGCTTACCGCCAGCTCGCTTTAAGCTGGGGCGTTTTACCCGCAATGGCAGAGGAATATACTTCTATCGATATTCTCTTTTATTTCGCCAAACAAATCGCCAAAAAGAGCGGTTTGGTTAAAAACGGCGACACTATCGTTATTACGGGCGGTACGCCGAACGGTAAGAGCGGTAATTCCAACTTAATCAACGTAGAAACCATTTAATTTTATTCAATAGAACGACTCAAACCCCCAAGGCAAACAATAGCCTTGGGGGTTTATTTTATATACCGCAACAACCAAAATACTATTAGTTGTCGCCGTTATGCACGATAAAATTCAAGTGGTCGCCCACACGTTCTAAATTGCAAACCAAATTGATGAACACCGTATTGTTTTCAGGCCTGCACTTGCCTTGCGCCAAACGGGTGATATGCTCGGCAACCAAATCCCGACGCATTGCGTCGATTTCCTCTTCCGTTTCGTCCGACTGCGTCCTAAACCTCGTTTCGCCGTCCAAAACGATTTTCTTAACCAAACCGTACTGTTTATGCAACAATTCGTGCATTTCCTCTAATTTCGCGTTAATCCCCTCGGAGAACACGAGATTATCCCGCACTTTTTTACGCGTATATTTCGTGAAGTTATCGGCAAGCTCCGCCACACGCGCAATATCTCCTATCGTGTTATGCAAAGCGTTTACCTGCCGTTCGTCCGAAAGCGTAATGCCCGTCGCCGACACCCGAACGAGATATTCACTGATTTTTTCGCCTAATTTTGCGACTTTTTCGTTGTTTTGCGTCACCTCGTCCAACCCCTCTACGTCGCGGTTGATAAACGCGGTAAAGGCAAGACGCAAACTTTGCATTGCCATATCGGACATACGGAAGGTTTCCTTTTTAAGCTGACCGATAGCCACGGCAGGCGTGGACAAAAATCGCTTGTCCATATACACGAAATCGGCAACGTCCCTTTCCTCTTCCGCATTTTTTTCAGGCACGAGCTTGGTCGCCAAAAACACCAACCCCTTGGCAAACGGCAGAAACAACAGCGTACAGCCTACGTTGAAAATCGTGTGGAACATTGCAATTTGCGTACTCGGCGAAGCAAACCAACGCTGTAAAGTTACCTCGCTGAAATTCCGCCAGCAAAGAAGCAGTACCGCAAACACCAAAGAACCGATTACGTTGAAAAGCAGGTGTATCACACTCGCGCGCTTCGCGTTTACCGAAGTACCCACGGACGAGATGAGCGCCGTTACGCAAGTACCGATATTCGAGCCAAGAATGACGAACAGCGCCGAATTTCCGCCTCCGCCGATTATCAGTCCTGCGCTCGCCATTGAAATGACAATCGTCGTCACCGCACTGGACGATTGAATAATCGCCGTCAAAGCAAGCCCGACAAACAGCAACAAAATGGGATTGTTTACCGCTTCTAAAAAGTCGGTTACCGCTTTTTCTTCTTTCAAAAACGCCATCGGGTCGGACATCAGTCCCAGTCCAACGAACACAAGCCCCAAGCCAGCCAAGGCAAGCCCGATACTTTTTATCCTGTCTTTTTTCGCGAACAGTTCCATAAACACGCCCACGAACAGCATAAACATAAAAATCAAATCGATATCAAACGCTTGTAACGCCGCGATTTGCGCCGTTATCGTCGTACCGATATTCGCGCCCATAATAATAGCCGTCGCTTGATACAAGGTCATTATCCCTGCGTTTACAAAACCGACGACCATAACCGTCGTTATCGACGAACTTTGGACAACCGCCGTGGTTACCATGCCCATACCCACGTTTACCATACGCTTGTCCGAGGTCTTGTTAAACAACTGTTTCAAGCCGTTGCCCGCGATTTTTTCCATATTCTCGCTCAACACCTTAAAACCGAGCAAAAATGCTCCGCAACCCGCCAAAATCGTCACAACGATTTCTAAAATACTCATTTTTAATTCTCCTTCGTACCTTCTGTTTTGCCCTCGCCGTTTTTCAGCCCCTGCCGAAAACGGTTTTATTTGTCTTTTTTCCTTCTCTTGCTCGTTTTTGTCCGTTTTGCCTATTTTTGAAAGATGTTTTTGCAAAACGAGCAAAATCTATGCGCATTACCATTATATAACAGTTTGTTCGAAATGTCACCTAAATAAACAAAGTTTTTATAAAAAATAAAAAAATTTATCGATTATAAGGATTTTTATCGATAAATTTTATCTATTCTATATTTAACGAACGCTTTCGCCGACGAGTACGGGCGTCGCTTTATCACCGTGGATTACGAGGTAGCAGTAACTTCCGCCCTCGCCGAGCGGATAACGAAGCGAGCCGGGATTGATAAGCGTTACGCCGTTTATTTGGGTAATTTTTGCGATATGCGTATGGCCGTAGAGTGCGATATCGCAATTTCGGCGTTTGGTTTCGGCGACGAGTTCGGTCAAAGTGGATTTGACGCGGAATTTATGACCGTGGCAGATAAAGATACGCAGGCGTTCGACTTCGATTACGTCCTCGGTGGGCAACGGGGAAAAGAAATCGCAATTCCCCGCACATTGATATACTTTATCGGGGTATTCGCGGGTAATGTCGCGTATATCCCCCGCGCCGTCGCCAAGATGCACGAACATATCGTTTTCGGCAACGAGCGGTTGTAATTTTTCGATATTTTTCAAGTTCCCGTGGGAATCGGAAACGACGAGAATTTTCGTCATAGCTTACCTCAATTTCTCGCGAAGTGCTTGCAAGGCGCGGAAACGGTGAGAAACGGCGTTCTTTTCCTCTGCCGTCGCCAACCCGAACGACTTACCCAAATCCTCGCTTTCAAACAGGCAATCGTAACCAAAACCGCCCTCGCCCGTCTCTTTCGTTAAAATATTCCCGTAGGTATGACCCTCGACGACGAGTTCCTTGCCGTCGGGATAGACGAGCGCAACCGCGCTCGTAAAGTGCGCTCGGCGGTTGATAACGCCTTGCATATTTTTCAGCAATAAATTGCGGTTGGCTTTATCGTCGCCGTGATGTCCGCAATAGCGTGCGCTGTATATCCCCGGCGCACCGTCAAGCGCGTCTACGCAAAGTCCGCTATCGTCCGCAAGCGCGATACAACCAAGCGCTTTGGAGGCGGAACGCGCCTTGATAAGCGCGTTTTCGGCAAAAGTCGTGCCCGTTTCTTCCACATTCTCGTCAAAACCCATTTGTTTTTGGGAAAGAACGGTGTATTCGGTGAAAATTTCCGCGATTTCGCGTAATTTATGCGCGTTGCCCGTAGCAACTACGAGTTTGATTTTTTCCATATTCGTTTTCCTTTAAGATGTATATTTACCCGTTTTACACTTCAAAACGGGAAACAAAAGTTTTGCTTTGCAAATAGGCAAGTTCGCCGTCCAAATAAAAGGTTAGGCGTTTTGCGACGAGGCATTGTCTTGCGTTATTGCGTTCTTTGTTTTTTTGCGTATCGCCGTATTTCATATCCCCGACGATAGCGCAATTTATATGCGCGAGGTGCGCGCGAATTTGGTGTGTTTTGCCTGTGTGTAACTTGATTTCGACAAGCCAAGTACCGTCCGCTTGTTTTTGCGCGTTTTTGTATTCGGTAATTATTTCTTCGCTATGCTTGACGGGCGTATCGTAAATTTGCACGAGCGAGTTGTTTTCGTCCTTTTTCAAATACGCCTTTAACACTTTTTCTTTCGCCGTAAATTCGCCGAAACACCGCGCAATATATATCTTCTCTACCCGTTTTTCCTTAAACGCCAAAAGCAACGCGCGCTCGGTTTTTTCGTTCTTTGCAAACGCCATTACACCGCTCGTATTTCTGTCTAATCTATGAATGAACGCGTACCTGCCCCCGCTCTTTCGCGTTAAATCGGCGAAAATCGCCTCGGAATTTACCCCGCTTTCCTTGTCGATAACGAGGATATTTTCGTCCTCGTAAACGGGATAATACGCTGGTTTTTCCGCCTGTTTTTTCGTGAGGTAATATTCGATAATATCCCCCTTATTTAAGCGCAAATCAGTGGAAACCTTTTTGCCGTTCACTTTAATTTCCTTATCCTTTAATAAGCGGGAAAAGTAAAACGAGGCTTGCGGGCAAACGTTATCGGTAAATTGTTTTAAGTTTTGCTCTTTATCGCAAACAAGTCGTATCATAGACGTTAAAAACTATACCTCTCTTTCAAAAAAACCTTTTAGGGAAACGGGGTTTTTGCCCTGCGCCTCTATTTCGCCCAAAATCACCTTCACCACCGCGCGCTGACTTGCGGGCGTGTTAGAAAATGCGTTGATGTATTCTTTTAAGTACGGCATATCGAAGAGTTTGTACGGGTCGCCAAACGAAGTGAAAATACAACGGGGGTGTTGTAATACATAACCGCGCCAAAGCACCATAATATTATTCCAACCCAAGCGCAAAGTCGCGCCGTGGTAGTCCTGCGGACACATTTTACAGTTCAAGCAAATCATATCATAGTCGTTCATAATCGCTTGCACTTGCTTATGTTTTGCGGTATGTATCTCGTCTACTATATAGCCCCGTTCCTCAAACGCCTTTTTCATAGGCGCAAATTCCTCGCCCGTCGGCTGTTTATGGAAATGCGGTTCTAACATATTCAGCATTAAAATTTTAGCGCCTTTTTTCAAGGTTACGGGTAAAATTTTATTGTAATCGCGCACTACTTTGATACTCTTATCCGCAATTTCCTGCGCGATTTCGGCAAAATCGGTCGTTTCCTCTATCCCGTTTTCAATCTCGGATTGATTTTCAAACAGTCTTGCCTTTTCTTTTAAGCGCAAAATACGGATAACGGCGTCTTTTAAGCGTTCTAAGCTCAATTCCCCGTCTTTCACTGCTTTGATAATATTATCAAAATCGGTAGGCTCGGGGAATAAAATCATATCCCCGCCCGCTTTCAAAAACCGAACGCCGATTTCCTCTAAATTCTCCACGCGCGAGGCGACGCCTATCATACTCATTGCGTCGGAAACCAAGCAACCGTCAAAGCCCAGCCTGCCTTTTAACAAATCCGTCATCAAGCTCTTGGAAAGTACCGCGGGTGGCGCGCCGAAAAACTCGTCGATTTCCGTTTCAAAACAAGGCAAACCGCCGTGTCCTATCATTATGGACGGCGTTCCCGCCTCTATCATTTGCTTATATACCCAGCCGTACGTATTCATCCATTCTTCGCGCGTCATTTCGCTCGTCGTCGTGCAAAAATGCGAGTTGCGCTCGTCCATACCTTGTCCTGGGAAATGCTTACAAGCGGTGACCATATACCCGTTTTCCTGCAAACCTTGCATAAACGCTTTGGTCATTTTTACAACTTGTTCGGGTTTATCCGAAACGCCTCGGATATTACATTCGGGGCTACGGAAATTATAATTGATATCGATAATCGGCGAAAAAGTCCAGTGTACGCCGTTTTTACGGCAAATTTTCGCCGTAGCGCGACCTGCCCGTTTTAACAAATCGGGGTCGTCGCAAGCGCCCCAAGCCATTTCGTGCGGTATGTACCCTGCACCGACGATTGCGGTTTCGGGTCCGTTTTCAATATCGCTGGATATGATTACGGGTATTTTCGAATATTTATTCGCCATATCCGTATACAGCTTTATCTGTTCCGCCGTCATATTCGTTAAAAACAACCCGCCCGGACGGATTTTTTTGAGGATTTTTTCCACTTCCTTCGGGTCGTCCTTATCGTAAATATCATAGCAAAGCGTTTGCCCTACCAAATCTTCTAATTCTAAGCTTTGCAATCTTTCCTCAGCCGTCATTTCCGTCGCTCCTTTTGCGTTCTTACCGTTCTTTTATTATAGTATAATCCTCAACCCCTGTCAAGCAAAAAAATTTCTTGGTTTTGGGTATTTCATTACTCTTTTTTATTTGTTCGTATTTATTTTCGGCAGGGCAACCATTTCCTCGCCCTCTTGCGGTAGCGGTTCGTCCGCGTATTGCGAAAAGGCACGAGAAAAAGTGTTCCAAGACAAAAAACCGACCTTGCCCATTATCCTATGCCAAGCCATTTTCGGAAATTCTTCCTTTATTTTCAATGCTTGTACGATACGACGGCGGTTTATGTATTCGCGAATGTTCATACCCGCAAATTTGTTAAAGGTACGGGAAAAATAACTCAAAGAATACCCGTATTTGTCTGCCAAAAACGCGAGAGAAATTTCTTCGCGGTAATGCTCTTCGATATATTGTAACGCCTCGACGAACGCGTTACCCGCTTTGCTGGTCTGTGTTTTTTCATCACAAGGAAAATAGCGCAACAGCGTGCCTAAGAAGGCATACGCAAAGCCTATCTTAAACTGCGTATCCGCTTTTTCCCAACGCTCGTCCGCCTCGTCCAAAAGCTCTATAATTTTCGCAAAACAGGTTGGGTTTCGCATATAACGGGGAAAGGAATTTTCTATCGGGATACTGCGATAGGTGGGCAAATTTATCACGACGGCGTACACCTCCGCCTCGCCCGTAATGCTAAAATAATGCGGACATAACGAGTCCACAAACACGATATCGCCCTCTTTTAACACGCGTTCCCCGCCGTCTATACACGCCGTATAAAGCCCTTTGCCGATAACGCAAAATTCCACCGCGTTATGAAAATGCGGTAACATATGTAAACGAGTTTTGCCCGAAAGCGCGTATTTTTTTACGTACACGTATCTATCCGCGTCCACCACCTTTTCGTAGATGATTTCTTGGTTTTCGCGTTCGGTTTTGAAATTTTTCGCCATAGCGGTTCTCCTTAGGTTTTATTATAAACCTTTATTGCCAACTTGTCAACGCTTTCAAACAAAAAACCTGCCTAATCCTTGTCTAAAAGGACAAATTTTGGCAGGTTTTTTGTTTTACGCCTCTTGTTTCTTGTTACGTTTGGAACGCTGGTCTTCTAAAACGGCACGTACCGCGTCACATTCTTCCGCACCCCATTCTGAAAAAGGTGCGTGCAACTGTTTTTCATACCATTTTATCGTTTTTTCGACGTCTTGTACACCCCATTTTTCGCGTAATTCCCGTTCGGTGAGCGGGGAAAACTTTTCGGGTATTTTGGGTAAATCCTCGCCCGCATAAATATACAAACCCAGACCGAACATTGCCAAATTTTTCGTCAAGCAACGCATAATCGCCTTGTTGATTTCCGTCATTTTGGGTTGCAAAAGGGTATTATTTCTATTGTCCATCACGGGTAGCCACATCTCGTACGACTGATTACCCGCCGTCACCTGCGTTTGCACCATATAGCCCATTTTTTCGTTTCCCGAACAAAACGCACCGTCAAACTCGTTAATTTTATAGCTTGCCTCGGGGTAGAGCTTTTTGAACTCTGCCCAAGCGTACGGCCAAGACAGGTAGGTCAAATTGCCTTTCTTTTCCGTTTTGTCGTTTACGTTAATTGCATATATTTCCTCGAATTTTCCCATTTTTTGCTCCTTGATACTTTCACAATGAGCAGTATTTGCAGTTTGAATGAATTTATACTTTCATAGCTTGTAAAAATTTTCCTTACGGAGTTTTGAATACTGCTTAAAAAGAATTGACTTTTATATTTTTATTTGATATAATGTATGCGTTTGTAAGGATTTACAAATTTTACAAACCCAAAAATCGAGGCGTAGCGCAGTTGGTAGCGCGCATGGTTCGGGACCATGAGGTCGTGGGTTCGAATCCCGTCGCCTCGACCAATTTAGCGGTTTTTGCCGCAGAAAAGCCGCAAGGTAGCATTACTTTGCGGCTTTTACTTTAGGAGAATTATATGGTTTCAGTCACCCAAAGAATTAAATCAATACAGCAACCACATGGTGGCTATCTTCCAATGAAAGCTTTTACCAAGGACGTATACGATGATGGACTTATTTTAAACGAAGAAGAAAATATACACCCTTCACTCGTTGGTCTTGCGGTAGATTATTTAACCCGTTTTATGTCTGGTGATTCCGTAGAACAAGCATTTCACATATCTACTTTGGGCGCTAAAGCAATCGGCATGAAAAATGTTGCATTTACATTGAAATCTAATATTTCGGGATTAGATGACAAATCCATCATTTCCGCTTGCCAACTGTCTGGGTTTGATGTTTGTTATAGGTCGTCTATTGCTGGATATAAACCAATCGAACAAATCATTCCTGATACCGCCACTATTGAAAATATTAGAATAATGGTCAATCGTAGCCTATCTTTTTGGAAAAAACACGGACCAGTTATCTGTAGCGAACCAACTTTTGAAGGTGGTTATTCTACAATCGTTAATACAGGTGACGGTGATTATGTAACCAAAAATACACTCTGGGATTTCAAGGTTTCTAAAACACCACCCACATCGAAACACACCCTACAAATCCTAATGTATTATATCATGGGGTTACACTCGGTACATGATTATTATAAAACTTTGAGTCATTTAGGATTTTTTAACCCAAGGCTAAACACTGTTTATATATGCCCTATTTCTTCTATTTCAAAAGAAACCATTGCGGAAATTGAAAACACTGTAATTTGTTATAACTCTCCAGCAAATATTGCAAGCGTGCAAAGACCTATACCTATCACTAAACGTCTATCCACTCCAACTGAAATTTATTATTCCGTCACTGATATTTGCAGGGCTACTGGGCAAAAGAAAAGTGCTGTTTACACCGCTATATACGCCGGGAAATTATACGCATTGAAAAAGGGGAATAAATATATTATCCCTGAATACGAGTTCAATCGCTACATAGAATATGTAAAAACACAGCAAAAAATAACTGTTATTGTTTCCGTTGTTTTTGGAATCGTCGCACTCATTTTCACTCTCATAATGCTTGGCAATTTCTCTTAATCCTTTTCTTTTTTACTGCGTAGCAAATTTTGAGGGGGTGCCCAACTCGGTCACCTCCTCGTTTTTGTTTATTTTTACATACCGCAGGTGTAGCATTGTTTGGATAACAATTCTTCGTTTTTGATACTGCTGTATAATCGAAAACCGCCTGCAAAGTTATATGCATCAAAACCATTTTGCATTAAAATCCGCGTTGCCAAGTAACTGCGCAATCCGCTTTGACACATCACGTAGATTTTCTTCGTTTTGTCAAGCTCGCCTAAACGCTCTCTTAAATCGTCAAGCGGAATATGGATAAACCCGTCCGCGTGTCCGCGCATATATTCAAACTGCGTGCGCGTATCCAGCAAAACCGCGTCCTTCCTTTCTCGCAAAGCAGGAATATCTTCAAAATAAAACTGCTTTACGACACCGTTTTTGATGTTTTCCGCAACGAATCCCGCCATATTGACGGGGTCTTTCGCGGAAGAATACGACGGAGCGTACGCAAGGTCTAATTCTTTCAATTCGTCCGCTTTCAGCCCTGCCCGCATTGCCGTTGCGATAACGTCAATCCGCTTATCAACGCCGTCGTAACCGACGATTTGCGCGCCCAAAATCTTATAAGTTACCTTTTCAAAAATGAGTTTAACGGTCATAGCCGTGGCGTTCGGATAATACCCAGCGTGCGAATTTTGCGTTAAAATCACCTTTTCGTATTCTATACCGCTCGCTTTGGCTTGCTGTTCGTTAATCCCCGTCGTCGCTACCGTCATATCAAACAGTTTCAGCACGGACGAGCCTTGCGAACCTTTATATTCGCTGTTCAATCCGCAAATATTATCCGCAACGATACGACCTTGCTTGTTGGCTGGACCTGCAAGTGAAATCACCGCGTCTCGCTCGGTTACAAAATGCTTAACCTGCACCGCATCCCCCACCGCATAAATATCGGGAGCGGAAGTTTCCATTTTTGCGTTTACCTTGATTGCACCTTTCACGCCAAGCTCTAAACCTGCTTGTTTTGCAAGCGTATTTTCGGGTGTAACACCGACGGAAAGCACTACCATGTCCGCGTTGAGTTTATTTCCGTCCGCAAATTCAAGCGAAACTTTGCCGTCTGCAAAACTCATTTTGCTTGTGTTCGTGTTCAGCAATAATTGTACGCCGTAACGACGGAAATTGGCGTGGATAAAGGACGCCATATCGCAATCAACCGTCGGTAAAAGATGGTTAGAGCGTTGCACAACAGCCGTTTTTATGCCAAGATGCGTAAGATTTTCCGCCATTTCAAGCCCGATAAAGCCACCGCCTATAACAACGGCTGTTTTGGGCTGTTTTTGCTCGACAAAGGCGCGGATTTTAAGCGTATCTTCTACGGTACGGAGAGTGAATACTCTTTCGTTTTCAGTATAAAAATCAGGCAAAATCGGTTTTGCACCAGGCGATAAAATGAGTTTATCGTAGGTTTCCGTAAAGCTCGTTCCCGTTTTTAAGTCGGTGACGGAAACGGTTTTGTTTTGCGCGTCGATATCCGTTACTTCGTGATGTACTTTTGTAATAATTTTGAAACGGCGGAAGAAACTTTCGGGCGTTTGCAAAGTCAAGTCCTGCTCGTCCTCAATCACACCGCCGATATAATACGGCAAACCGCAGTTTGCGTACGAAATAAAGCCCGAACGCTCGAAAATAATAATCTCCGCGTGTTCGTCTAACCTTCTTATTCTTGCCGCCACCGTTGCACCGCCTGCAACGCCGCCTACGATTACGATTTTCATATAAAAATCCCCCTTTAGTTATATTATACCATATCCTTATCAAAATTTCAACCGTTTTCCTTTTCTTTGTTTACTGCGTAGCAAATTTTGAGGGGTGACGGTTGATTTTTCCGTCACCCCTTGTCTTTTATTATCATCCCGATAAATTGGAATTTGTCAATATCGATTACCATACAAAACTTTCGCTTTTTCGGTATATTTCTTTACAAACTCGGTTTTTGCGTTTGTATAAGCGTCTCTGTTATGCTCGTACTTTTTCCATAACCTCAATTTCAATTCTTCGTATTCTTTTGCCGTTTCTAAATGCTCTAGGAGATAATCCCTAAAATACAATTCATCGTTATCCCCTGCATATCTCAAATGCAAATGGAACACTCGCTCCGCAAATCCGTTTTCGGTATATCCTTTATTAAAAGACAATCCGTTCTCGCTTTGCGACATACAAATATAACCGCAATTTATTATGTCCGCTTTGTAACTAAGCAAACTTCTCCCTTTTGGAATCTCCACAAGAATATCTACAATGGGTTTTGCCCAAATAGAAGCAATCGCGGTGCTTCCGATATGGCTGATTCTTTCCGCGGAAGATAAAGCGTTTTTTAATCCTTTTTCTTCTTCAAGATACCAGACTTTCCAATAATCTTTATGTTTTTCTAAAAAGATTGGAAACAACTGCCAAAGCTCTTCCAAACTCATTTCCGATAATTTCTTTCCCATTATACGCTCCGTCAAATTGGAATTTGTCAGTTATTTAACCGCCTTAACGGTGTATGTTGCCCCCCAATTATTCAACACCTCTACGGATGCAAATCCCGCTTCAACGAGAGCTTCAAGCTCGTGTTTCACGGTAAGCGGTGTATCATAATGGTAAAACTCGTCATCGGTAATACCTTGTTCTGTTTTCAGAGCTATCAAATTG
>JAZSPG010000067.1:0-6337 GCA_045537295.1 Candidatus Scatosoma sp.
CTCTAAACAACAAGTCGAAAGACAGGGTGTATTCGGGGTCTTCGGGGTCGTCCATCGTATAGAACGGACGTTTTTTCGAGGGATAATGCGTAATGAAAATGAAATCGGAATTAAACTGCTTTTTCGCATATTTACCCAAAAGCTGTTCTTCTTCGGGGTCGAAGTCCTTCATATCGGTAGGCTGATACTTAAACTTCTTCATCAAAATTTCCTTTGCTTCCATAAATTTAAGGGTGGGAATTTCGGTGATTTCAGGCACTTCGATATGCAACAAATCCACTTCGTTTTTATATTCCGTTTTAAGCAAATTCATAATATACTTCAAAACGCCCGTTTCCATATTCATAATATCTTCGAAACTATCGATAAAGCCCATTTCGAAGTCCATTGAAATATACTCGTTCAAGTGGCGGGAAGTATCGTGATGCTCCGCGCGGAATACGGGCGCAACTTCAAACACCCTCTCGTACACGGCAACGAGCGCCTGCTTGTAAAGCTGAGGCGATTGTGCCAAATATACCTGTTTCCCGAAATAGTCGAGCTTGAATACGTTCGTACCCCCTTCCGCACCCGCAAAGTTAATTTTAGGCGAATGGATTTCGGTAAAGCCCTGTTTAGACAAAAACTCTCTAAACCCGCGTTGAATACCCTCTTGCAATTTGAAAATTGCGCGTTCCTTGGGGTTACGCAAGGTAACGGGGCGGTAGTCAAGGTTCGTAGATAAATCGCAATTTACCTGTTTCTTGGTAATTACCACGGGCGGAATATCCGCTGGGTGCGATAATAATTGAATATTATGAATTTGCAATTCGTAACGTTTCGAGCCGTCCTTTTGCTCGCCCGCAACGATTTTACCCGTTACCTTTGCCGAACATTCCTCTTTCACGTCCTCGCTCATTCTGTAATCGGAAAAGCTTTCCGCATATACGCATTGTATCGTTTCGCGCGCGGTACGCAAAATCACGAACGCGAAATCGGACATCATACGGATATTGTGTATCGTACCTTTCACCGTTACAATTTCGTTTTCGTATTTCTCAAAATCCGCGTAGCAAACGCAGTTGGTTTTAATCTCACCTGTAATCGCCATAAAAATTTACCTTCTTTTGAAAAAATTGTCGTCTATACTATTTTAATATGTTTGACAAAAAAAATCAAGAAATTTATAATAGATTTATAAAAATTTTCTTATTCCATAAGCAAAGGAGCTTATATTTATGCGCGTGCTTGCCATCAACGACGTATCTTGCGTGGGAAAATGCTCACTCACCGTCGCCCAACCGATAATTTCGGCGTGCGGTGTCACCTGCAACGTTTTACCCACCGCCCTTTTATCCACGCATACGGGAGGATTTACAGGGTACACCTTTTTGGATTTGACCAAGGAAATACCGCCCATTTTGGCGCACTGGAAAAGCTTAGGGATTCGCTTTGATATTATTTACAGCGGGTATTTGGGCAGTATCGAACAAATAGATTTGGTGCTTTTTGTCATTCGCGAATTTCTTGCCGAAAACGGCAAGGTCGTCGTTGACCCGGTTATGGGCGACAGCGGAACGCTGTATTCGGGTTTTTCGGGAAATTTCGTAGAAGAAATGCGCCTGCTTTGTAAGCGCGCGGATTATATTTTACCCAACGCCACCGAGGCGTGCTATTTATCAAACATTCCCTATCCGCTCAGCGACAAAACCGCAAAATCCGCCCTGCAAAAACTGCAAACGCTTTGCCCCAACCCCGTAATTACGGGCGTAGACGGCGAAAACGGCGTTTCGTTATACTTCGCAAATACAAACGGCGCACAAGTCTATACGCATAAGAATATACAAGGCTTTTTCTGCGGAGCGGGCGACGTGTTCGCCTCGGCGTTCGTCGGGTGCTTGGCAAGAGGTAAATCGTTTAACGAGGCAATCACCCTTTCCGCTGAATTCGTGTCCGCGTCCGTAGCCCGTTCGGCAAACGAGGTGGTGGATAAACGCTACGGCTTGAACTTTGAAAAGGAAATTTATGCCTTTTTACAAAAATTGAACGCTTGAAAATTTTAGGGATAATTTGACAAAAATCACCCCGTTCATATCGTTGACAAAGCCCAAAAAAGCGTGTATAATAAAAGTCTAATCTGCGGTGTTCGAAGTTCGGCGTAAAACGGAATCCACGTTAGATATTCGGGAGCAAGTTATTCGGGACGATAGGCAAGGTCTGTTTTACGGAAAGTCTGATGCGTCAAGATACGGCACCCACCTGCTTAGAAGTAGGGTTCATCTTTTTGTCGGGCTACGGCACAGGCGGATTTCTTTTGAAAATAATTTAACCTACCCTTTTATGCAAGGGTAGGTCGTTTTTTATTTTTTATAAATCACGATTTGATAGGGTTTTAAGATTTTTTCCACGGTTGGATAGTTACTCAAAAGCACTTCGCCCTCGACTTCTAACCCCGCGCTTTGCTTTTCAAAATTGAACACCGTGATTATTTTTTCGTTTCCAAGCGTTCTTGCGTAGGCGTAATAATTCGCGGTAAGCGCAAGCAATTCGTAACGCCCTTTGGTAAGACAGTCTTGCGTTTTTCTAAGTTCTATCAGTTTTTGATAGAACGCAAATACCGAATTTTCCGCCCGCAAATCCTTTTCCACGTTAATTTCCGTTTGTCTTGTATAAGGCGCAATCCACGCTTTTTGCGGTTTTTCGTTCCAAGGCATTAAATACCTCGCGTTATCCCTACCACCGAAATTAATCGCCTCTATCCGTTCTTTTTCAGGGATTTTCCCCTCGTTCATTTGGTAATAATTCAGCGATTCCACGTCGTTGAAGTATTTTATATCGCCGTAGGACGAATTTGTCGCACCGATTTCCTGACCCTGCATTAAAAACGGAACGCCTCTATGCGTTAAGACGATAGCCCCCAACGCCGTCGCGCTTTGATAACGGTAATTTTTATCGTCGCCAAAACGGCTGACGCTTCGAGGCTGGTCGTGGTTTTCGAAAAATACCGTAGGAATCACGCCCGCGTCCTGCGTGGACATTTGCCAGTTTGCAATACGCCGGCAAACCTTTTCAAGCGGTGGTTTGTGCGGATAAAACCGACCCTCGTCTACGCACAAATGCGAAAACGCGAACGCCGTCGTCAATTCCTTGCGCTCAGGCAAGCAAAATAACGCCATATTTTCCGCGTTTGCCGACCAGCACTCCCCGACGGTAAATATCCCGTCCGTTTTTTTACGCCCGAAAAGTCCGCGGATATATTCGTGCAAGCGCGGTCCGCTACCGTTCACGTCCTTTTCCCAGTCCTTTGAAATTTGGTCTAACACGTCACAACGGAACCCGTCTACGCCCTTATCCAACCAAAAATCGACGACGGCTTGCATTTCCTCACGCACCTTGGGATTGTCCCAGTTTAAGTCCGCCTGTTCCACGGCGTAGGAATGTAAATAGTATTCGCCCGTTTGCTTATCGTATTCCCAAGCCGAACCGCCGAACGCGGACTGCCAGTCGTTTGGTGGCGTTTTGCGCCAAATATAATAATCGCGGTAGGGATTGTCCTTGCTTTTTCTGGATTGCTCAAACCATTCGTGTTTGATCGAAGAGTGGTTTGCAACGAGGTCAAAAATAACCGCAATCCCGTTCTCGTGGAAACGCGCAATCATTTGCTCCACGTCCGCAAGCGTACCTAATTCTTCCTGAACGTCCTTATAATCGGAAATATCGTAGCCGTTGTCCACGTTTGGACTTTTGAAAAAGGGGGTAAGCCACACGGCGTTTACGCCAAGGCTTTTTATATAGTCTATTTTAGAAATTACCCCTTGAATATCCCCCACACCGTCGCCGTTGCTATCGCAAAAGCTCTTGGGATAAATCTGATAAAAAATCAAATCTTTCGTCGCCATTTTCATTTTCACCGCTCCGTTTCAACGTTTTTTATTATCTATATCATAACACAGCCGTCTATAAAATGCAATACGCAAAATAGACAAGCTTGCCATGCAAACGTTGTTTTTTATCTTTTCTTTTATTATTATACCATTTTTTCGAAAAAAAACAACCTCACGCGCTGTTTCATTTTCGTTTCGTCTTAAAATTTTAGCAAAAAAATAAAAATTTTTTTATCAGATACCCCTTTATATTATTGTAAAAATGAAATAAATTTGTTATAATATTTCCGTGATGAGCTTTACGCCCGTCAAAACCAAGTATTCTATTAAAACGAGGATTTATATATGGAAAAAATCTACACAGGTAAAACAAAAGACGTTTACAAGCTTGACAACGGCAACGTTATGCTTAAATTCAAGGACGATTGCACGGGTAAAGACGGCGTGTTCGACCCCGGTGAAAACACCGTTGGTTTGACTATCGAGGGTATCGGTAAGGCAAACCTTATCACCTCTATTTACTATTTCGAGCTTTTGAAAAAAGCGGGTATCAAAACGCACTACGTTTCCGCGGACGTGGAAAACGCGACGATGGAAGTTTTGCCCGGCAAAGTATTCGGTCACGGTTTAGAGGTAATTTGCCGTTTGGTTGCAACGGGTAGCTTTATCCGCAGATACGGCGAATATATCGAAAACGGAACGCGCTTAGAGGGCGGTTACGTAGAATGTACTTTCAAGAACGACGAAAAGGGCGACCCCCTCGTTACCGCGGAAGGCTTAGAGGCGCTCGGCGTTATGAGTATGGATATGTTCCAATCTATGAAAGAACAAACCTTGAAAATTACCAAGGTCGTTGCGGACGATTTGAAATCCATCGGGCTTGACCTTTGGGACATCAAATTCGAGTTCGGCTATTCGGGCGACGAAGTTATCCTTATCGACGAAATCGCGTCGGGCAATATGCGCGTTTACAAAGACGGCAAAATCGTAGAACCCGTAGAACTTACCAAGCTTATCAACAACAGATAATCGCGTAAAACGCAAAGCCACCCTAACCGAGTCCCTACAAGGGATTTTTTCGGGAAGGATGTCCTTTTTAAGAGTCAGGCGTGGCGTGATGCCACGCCTTTTCTCGTGCTATTTAGTTTGCTTCATCTAATAAATCACCAAAATCGGGTAAATCTATCGCTTCGACAAAGTTGTAAATAATTTCTATTGTGTGAACGTAACGTCCATCAACCTTTACTTTTTCGTGAATAATAACCTTGTCCACGAAAGCTCGTAAGATTTCAGGTGTTATCTCGTCAAAATCACTATATCTTTTAACAATAGCCATAAACCTATTTATGTTGTCATATTGGGTTTTGGCTTTTTCTATTTCTGCCTTTAAGGTTTTAACTTTTTCCGTTAATTCCTTTTGCTCGGCTTCGTAGCTATCGCTCATTTTCATATAGCGTTCTTCGGATAATTTTCCTGCGACCTTATCTTCATAAAGGCTTTGAATAATTTTATCAAGGGCTTTTATACGCTTTTCTGCTTGCTCTTTGCCATCAAGATATGATTCTAACTCTCGTTTACTTTTAGCTTTCGCTCGTTCTTTTAGAATACTCATAAAAGTTTCCTTGTTTTCAGTCGCAAACTTAATGGTATATTGTATGTCGTTTTTTATAAGTGCCATAGTGGCGTGCGCCGTTATTTGGTGTGACGTACAATATTTTTTCTTTTTCTTGCGATAGGTTGAGCAATTAAAATACTCTTTTTGATTCATAGTTGTACAACGACAAAGATACATCTTTTGATTACAGTCAGCGCAATAGAGCAAACCCGATAGCATATGTGGTGTACCCATATCGGTTAAGCTCCTTCGTCCCGCACGGACTTGTTGAACAATATCAAACGTTTCCTTGTCAATTATTGCTTCTTGCGTATTTTCAAAGATTGCCCAATTTTCTCTTGGGTTTTTATAACGCTTTTTAGATTTATACGATTTCTTGTAGTATTGTCGTAAAAATTTGTACGACAATAAAGCCCTAAATAAGCCGTTTTGTTTCCCTTTACTTAAAACGACTTCGGGCAAACGGGAGAACTTCTCCCACAAGCGCACATTTGTACACTTACAAAGCCTGCCGATGCTTGCAAGCTTAACAAAGGGCAGAAACCTCTTAATTATATATACCCACACAAAGCATAATCTAAACATATGTTCGTGTTTGTAATTCTATTTTATCATAAAAATCTATAAAAGTCAATAGGCAAATGTCCACATTCTTGGACATTTGCCTAATTTTAGGATTTAAATTAATTTGCAGCCTAACACTTTTGAAAGCGTTAATTGTGGATTGTTTTTCTTTACGGTTGAATTGAATACTTGCAACACTTCTGCACAATCTTCGTCGGTAAGGTTAGCTAAAATACTCAACTCAAATCTCGCTCTTGAAGTCGGATCGTAGCCATGTCGTTCTGTGAGCCAAGGA
>JAZSPG010000105.1:0-11869 GCA_045537295.1 Candidatus Scatosoma sp.
ACCTGTTCTTGGTATACGATAACGCCGTAAGAGTTCTTCAAAATCGGCTCTAAGTACGGAGTATCATACACAATCTTTTCGGGATTATGCTTGTTTTCAATGTATTTGGGAATGAAGTCCATGGGTCCCGGGCGGTACAAGGAAATCCCTGCGATAAGGTCTTCCAAACAGCTCGGTTGAAGTTCTTTCATGAACTTTTTCATCCCACCTTGTTCGAGCTGGAACACCGCGTCCGTATCCCCGGACGAGATTAATTGATAAGCTTCGGGCACATCCAATCCGATTTCATTGAAATCGATATCGATCCCTTTGCCCTCTTTGATATATTCCAATGTATTTTGAATATCCGTCAAAGTCGTCAACGCAAGGAAGTCCATCTTCAACATACCCACTGCCTCGACCTCTTTCATATCGAACTGCGTAACAATATCGTCGCCGTTTCTTGCCAAAGGCACGTTGTCCGCAAGCACTTTATTGCAAATCACGACGCCCGCGGCGTGTTCGGACGTGTTTTTGGGCATACCCTCTAATTTCAAGCCCATATCGATAACGCGGTGCAATTCCTCGTTACTTTCGTACACCTCGATAAATTCAGGGTTGCGTTTTTGTTTTTGTTCGGCAAGTTTCTTTTGCAATTCCCCGCGTTTTTCTTCGCTTTCCTCGCTCGCAATTTGTTTTTCAAGTTTGGGAATTTTTAAGCCCAGCAATTCGCCTATCGTCGATTTGCCGTCCATTAGCTTTGCTACTTTGTCCGTTTCGGAATACGGAACGCCCATAACGCGACCTACGTCCTTGATAACGGCGCGCGAGGCAAGCGTACCGAAGGTCACGATTTGCGCTACGTTTTCAGGGTGGTATTTTTTACGGACGTACTCTATCGTTTCGTATCTGCGTTTGGTGCAAAAGTCCACGTCGAAGTCGGGCATAGATACACGGTCGGGGTTTAAGAACCGCTCAAACAGCAAATCGTAACGAAGCGGGTCTACGTCCGTAATACCTATCGAATACGCAACAATACTGCCGACACCCGAACCGCGCCCTGGTCCTACGGGTATACCGTTTAAGCGCGACCAGTTGATATAGTCCCAAACGATAAGAAAGTAGTCGGCAAAGCCCATTTTGATAATAATGCCCAGCTCGTAATTAACGCGGGCTTTGATTTCTTCGGTTATATTTTGATACCGACCTTTCAAGCCCTCCCAAGTAAGTCTCGTTAAATAGTCAGGCGAAGTCGAACCGTCGTCTGGTTTATACAGGGGAATTAACGACGTGTCGCGGATAGGGTCGCCCTTGGGCGTAATATCGAACACGGGTTCTTCAATTTTATCCGCAATCACGCGGGTGTTGGTAATCGCTTCGGGGATATAATGGAAAAGCTGAGCCATTTCGTCGCCCGATTTCATATAAAATTCGTGCTGTTCAAAACGCATTTTGGGGTTGGCGAGCGTGGATTTTGTTTGGATACAAAGCAAAATTTCGTGCGCTTCCCAGTCCTCTTTTTCGATATAATGCACGTCGTTCGTGGCGACAAGCTGGATATCGAGTTCTCTTGCAAGTTTGATTAAATCGGGGATAATTTGCTTTTGTTCTTCAATACCGTGGTCTTGGATTTCGATATAAAAATCCTCGCCGTAAACAGCTTTCATTTCCGACGCCCACTGCTTCGCCTTGTCGTATTCCCCTTTGATTAAAAGCTGGGGAATCCTGCCTGCCAAGCACGCGGAAAGACAAATAACGCCCTCGCTGTACTGCTTGATTAAATCGTAACTAATTCTCGGTTTTCCGCCGTAATACCCGTCGATATACGAAAGGGAATCGAGTTTGACGATATTTTTATAGCCCGTTTTGTTTTTCGCAAGCAAAACGATATGCTCGTTTTTTATACCGAACTGCTTGGTAAGATGGTCGTCTACGGCGTACAATTCGCATCCGATAATATATTTTATGCCCTTTTTAACGCATTCCTCGGCAAAGTACAACGAAGCGTACATATTGCCGTGGTCGGTGATGGCGCAGGCGTTGATATTGTTTTTTACCAAGTGGTCGATTAAATCGTCCACCTTCGCCGCGCCGTCCAAAAGACTGTATTCCGTATGTAAATGTAAGTGTACAAAATCCGTCATAATCTTCTTCCTTTTTTACAGTTCTTCCGCTAATTCCATAAGCTTGCGCATACGGTGGTTTAGACAGCTTTTACTTATCCCTAAATACTCGGCAAGCTCTTTCATTGACGAGGCGGGGTATTGCAACCTCGCGCGCGCCAACGCTTTCAGCTCCTCGCTCATATCCTTAAAATCCGCTTTTTCGTGCAATTTGCGTATCGCAACGACCTGTTTTACCGACGCAATCGCCGTTTTGTCGGCGTTGCCCGCGATACAGTTTTTCGCGCGGTTGTCGTTGTTCGATTCGTCACGTTTTTCCACGAACGCGGTAAATTTTTTCAAGGCGTTTTCCGCGCCGACGATAGCAAGAAAATCAGAAATCGCCTCTTTGCTTTTGATATATACCACCTGCGTTTCCTTGCGCTTTATCAGTCTTGCAATCACTTCAAATTCGTCCAACAATTTACAAAAATCCCGCGCCGTTTGCTTTTCGTCGAACACGATTTCTAAATGATAACCCGTTGCGCTACGCGGTAAAATACAGCTACCGCTACCCAAAAACGCGCCTTGGATATACGCGATTTTGCGCGCCTCGTCCTTTACGAGCGTAGGCAATATCCCCTCGCGGATTTCCTGCGTTCCTTTTTTGAGTAATCCCAGCGCCTTTAACACTGTATACGATATATCGGGCGGGCAAAGCAAGACGAGCTTGTCCCTACCGCTCATTCTATCCAAAGACGCACGCGTTAAGGTAAGTTCCGCACCAAAGAGTTCGGCAAATACGCCCGTAAAATATTCGGCTACCGTTTCCGTTTCACTGACGAGGAAAAAGGTAGGTTTCCCCTCGGCTACGCCCAGCGTACCGCTCGTTCTAACGAACGCCGAAAAACCCGCTTTATTTACGCCTTTGTCTTTATCAGCGGTAATGCGGTTTACGATTTCTCTTTTAATTTCTGCGGTGAAACTCATTATATCCTCTTTATATTCTCTTTGCTTTACAGGCGTTTTTTATAGTCTTGGAAACGGAAAGTCGGCAACCTGCCGTCGATATTATCAATGCGCTCGAAAGGAAAATCCAAGCGAGCAAGCTGTGCTTTAACCTGTTCAATTTCGCCTACGCGGTTAGAGGTATGCGCGTCGGAATTGATAAGAAACCGTGCAGAAGTTTTATCGATTATCTCACAAAGTTCCTCGTCCGTCAAATGCTGTTTTTTACCGTTCAATTCGATATATGTGCCGTAATCGGATGCGCATTTCGCCACTTCCAAAGTATGCGCAGGGCAAAGATAACCCAAATGCGTCACGGCGTCTACGGGGTTGTTTTTTATCGCGTTAATATACGCCTTGGTGTTATATTCGAGCAATTTTTGCGGGGGCGTTTTCCTGAATTTATCCGCGATAAAATTCCCACAACCGTATTTTGTGAAATCGCGGAACTTATCATACCAAATAAACACGTGTTTTCCGCAAAGGAAAAAGTCGAAATTTTCAAAATCGGCTTCCGTCATATCCGTTTTGCCCTCTATCCCCCGAATATTCGCCTCTATCCCCATAAGCACTTTCACACCGTATTTTTGCTCGGCGTTTTTAATTTCCGCTATGCAAGAAGACACCTTTTTCCTACGCAAACCGAACGCCACGTGCGAAAAACCGTGGTCGGCAATCCCAAGCTGTTTTAAGCCTAACTCTTTTGCTTTCCGCGTGTTTTCGTCCACGGTGTTTTTACCATGGGAATAGGGTGTGTGCGTATGGTAGTCCGCCGTTAAAATCACTTGTGTTTCCTCTTTTATTCTAAGTATCGTATTTCTTCTTCTAAGCTAATTTTATATTGCGCGTATACGGCGTTTTTTATAAGCGCGATAAGTGCGCGGATTTCCTCCGCCGTTGCGTTCCCTTTGTTGATGATAAAATTCGCGTGCGTATCCGATATATACGCCCCGCCGAGCGTGTAGCCTTTTAACCCCGCGCCCTCTATGAGTTTGCCTGCCGACGCGCCTTGCGGGTTTTTGAACACGCAACCCATACTTTTACCTTTGGGCAAATGCACACGACGGCATCTATACCTTGCCAGCTCGCTTTCAATTTGCGGTAAAGTACTTTTTTTCAACCGAAGTTTTGCGCCTAAAATCACGCTGTTATTCCGCATAAAAACGCTGTGTTTATACGCGTAATTACACTCGCTTTTATTTAGCGTATACCTCTTTCCGTCCCGCCAAATTTCCACTTCGTCTACGATATCCCCGATATACCCGCCTTGCACGCCTGCGTTCATAAAAAGCGCACCGCCTAAGGTGCAGGGAATACCTTCTAAAAATTCCGCTCCGCTTAATTTCGCGCGTTTACAATAGGCTAATAATTTACCCGCCGTAATCCCCGCGCCGAAAAATCCGTCTTGAATTTCCGTTACCTTTTTCGTGCATACGAACACGCGTTTTGATAAACTATCGGACGGTAAGACATTGCTCATACAGCCTACCGTGTAAAAAGGAATATTTCTTTCGGTCAACGCCGATAGAAGTTCTGTCAAATCCGAAACGCAAGCGGGATAAAACGCCGTTTGGGCAAACCCACCGCAACCTATCGTCGAATTTTGCGACAGAGAAAAGGGTTGCGTCAAGCCAAAGCATTCCCAAAAAGCGTTTTTCTTAAACTCGTCCAAGGGATACCCTCCTATTATAACATATTTTTTTTGTTTTTGAAAGTGTTTACCCTATTTTTGAAAAAAATTTTTACTTAGAAAAAACACCCGTTTATAAATATGCCGTTTCTTTGGGTTGTATGCCATATTTTTTTAACAAAAAAAGAGCCCGAACGTACCGTCCGAGCCCTTAAAATAAGAGGAAATAATCTATGAGCAATTTTATGCTTGATATACGATTTTACCGTCTCTAACCGTCAAAAGTATATCGTAATTTTGGTTGATAACGGTGAAATCCGCGCGCTTGCCTACGGCAATACTGCCCGTTTCGCTATCGATATTCAGCGTTTTCGCGGGGTTAATCGTCGCATAATCCACCGCTTGCGTGAAAGGTACGCCTACCTTTTCCACCATATTTTGTATCGCGCGGTTCATTCTCAAAACGCTACCCGCCAAAGTACCGTCCTCCAAACGCGCCTCGCCGTTCTTTACGTACACCGTTTGACCGCCGAGTTCGCTAACGCCGTCGGGAAGTCCTTTCGCGCGCATTGCGTCGGTGATAAGCGTGAGCTTATCAAGCGGTTTGTTTTTCACGAGCAAGCGCATTGCGGGTACGGATACGTGAATGGTGTCCGCGATAAGTTCGCAATTCAACGCATCCAAAAGCATTGCGCTACCCACCGTACCGATTTCGCGGTGATGCAATGCCGTTTGCGCGTTGTAGGTGTGCGTAACGTCCTTTGCACCCGCCTCTACGGCTTTTTCAATATCGCTAAACTTCGCGCCCGTGTGTCCGATAGACGCTACGATACCGTTCTTCGCCAAATGCTGAATAAATTCCGTCGCGCCCTCCACCTCAGGGGCAAGCGTAACGATTTTAATGGCATTCCCGCTTTCTTCGTTGTATTCGTCAAACACCTCGATATTCGGCTCTTTGACAAATTCCAACGGTTGCGCGCCTTTATGCGCCGACGCGATAAACGGTCCTTCCAAATGAATACCCGCAACGCGTGCGCCCTCGGTGCTGTTTTGTTCGCGGTATTTTTTCACCGCTTGCATAGCCTTGGTGATATTTTCCTTGCTTTGCGTCATCGTCGTAACGAGGAAGGTCGTCGTACCCTCCGTCGCCACCGTTTTGGCAATCACGGCGATATCTTCCACCGTTCCGTCCATACCGTCGCTACCGCCCGCGCCGTGAATGTGCTGGTCAATAAACCCTGGCAACAAAATAGCGTCCTCGGGTAAAACGATTTCTTCCGCCTTGCTTTTTTTGCAAATTTTTACGATTTTTTCGTCAAATTCCACCGTGCATTTTTTTAAGCCTTTGCCCTCGATATACGCGGTGACGTTCTTAAATGCTTTCATTTGCTTTACCTCTTTTTTTGCGTTAGTCGATATTTGCAGGCAAGCTCGCCGCGGCGATACTTTGTCCTACGCGACGGTTCTTTTCGTCGGGAAGTCCGATATCCAGCGTTGCAAATTCGGGGTATTCTTCCGCCAAAACCTGCTTGCAAGTGGAAAGGATAATATCCCCGCCTTTACCGCCCATAACGCGACCGAGAAGCAACATATGTTTGATATCGTAGAACTTCGCATAGAAGGGAATGGTGTGCGCAAGGTATACGCCGATATCCTCGTAAATTTGCTTTGCCAACGCGTCGTCTTTATCCATCATTGCTTGTACGACTTTGAGTTTTTGCGCGGGCGTTAAGCCGTCTTCAAATTTATACCCGCCGTATTCCGCGAGTTTGATAACCGCGTCTTGCGAGAAATATTTACAGCCTACGCCGAAATCTCCGCTCCATTCGTCTTGCATAGCGGTTTCGTTGAAATCTACGGGCGCGAACGCAAGTTCGGAAAGCCAGCCGTTGATACCGCCTTGCGTGTTGATGTAACCAACAGCCTCGCTCGTACCCATAGCAATACCCAAAACGCCGTTATCTTCCAAATCGATTGCGCCGGCAAGTGCCGTTACGTCGCCGTCGTTGGCTACTTCCAAAGGAATTTCTTTGCCGAGTTCTTTGCTCATTTCCTTCGCTACGTTGATATACATATTCTTCACGTAATCGCCGTGAACGGTTTTGTCTACTTTTAAGAACAAGGACGCAACCATAATTTTATTGTCTACGTAAACGCCCGCGGAAGATACGCCGATAGCGTCCACGGTAGGCATTTTGCTCGCTGCGGTACGCATAGCCGTTAAAATTTCGTTGTAGTGGTAGGTAGGGTCTTCGGTGATTTTCGGGTTCCAAACGACCTCCTCGCTATACACCACTTCGCCGTCGATAACCGCGCTCACCTTTCTGTCCGAACCGCCTGCGTCAAAACCGATACGGCAACCTTTCAAATACCCGCCTACGCGAACGGAGTTGTTCTTTTGCGCAGGGATTTCGCTTTCATTGAGCCAAACGACCTCGAAAGGTCTTTCGTAAACCCCGCTCATAAAGTCCACGTCGAACGCGCGAATACCTTCGAGCGTGTACGCCTTTTTAAGATATTCGTAAACGGATTTGCTTCCCGAAACGTAAATTTTGAAACCGCCGACTACCCATAAAATCGTTTTTGCCAAACGCTCGGCAATACGAAAATTTAACGCGTCGTTTACGCCGTCCGCAAGCGCGTCGTAAGAATAAACGTAGTTATAGCCACCGCTCCGCTCGGCTACGAGCGTTACCTTTACAGCGTTACCGCTATTTTTCACCGTTTCGTCGAAATCGCGCAACGCTTTAATCATAGGGTAAAAGTTCTTGTCCAACACGGGCATTTTCATAAATTTTTTCCTCTCTTTAACTTATATATTTTTTATTACATTATATCACGCGACCCACACTTTTCAATAGGAAATCTTTCACTTTTTTTTGGGATTCTTACACAATTAAATATTTTAATAATTTTACCGTTAAAATAAAAAAGGACTTACCGTTTTCGATAAATCCTTTTCGTTGATTTTTACTTCTTTGCTTTTTCCAACAATTCGCTTACCGCGCTTTGCATTTCTTCAAGTTTACGATTTGCCGTTTCCTCGTCTTTTGCTTTTAACGAATAATAAACTTTAAGTTTGGGTTCTGTCCCCGACGGACGCACGCAAACGAACGAACCGCCTTCTAATTCGTAATACACGCAGTTGCATTTTGGTATATCCAAAGCTTCCGTTTCCCCCGTTTGCATATCCGTACGCTTTGCATTGCTGTAATCGCGGATTGCCAGTACCTTTTCGGTGGAAATTTGCTTTACAGGCATACCTTTCAACCCGTCCACAACGGCGTTCATTTCTTTCATCGCGTTCAAACCCGAATAGCCGATAGAGATATTTTTATCCAACACGAACCCGTATTTTGCGTAAATTTCCTGCAACCGCGCAAACACGCTCTTGCCGATATAGGCGTAATAGCAAACCATCTCCGCACAGAGCATAGACGCAACCACGGCGTCCTTATCCCGTGCGTGCGTTCCGCGTAAATATCCACAGGATTCCTCAAAGCCGAAAATATAGGTATGTTTATTATCCTGTTCCCACTGCTTGATTTTTTCGCCGATAAACTTAAAGCCCACGGGCGTTTCGTACAACGCTACGCCGTACTCGTCGCAAAGCGCTTTCGCCATACCCGTCGTAACGAACGATTTTACCACCGCTGAGTTTTTCGGCATTGCGTTTTCTTCGGCTAAACGCGTGAGAATATAATCCAGCAATAAAATACCCACTTGATTGCCCGAAAGCGAGATAAATTCGCCGTTTTCGTTTTTGAGTGCAACGCCGAGTCTGTCGCAGTCGGGGTCCGTACCGAACACCACGTCCGCCTCGATTTTATTCGCGAGCGCAATGCCCATAGCCAGCGTTTCTTTATATTCGGGATTTGGTACTTTTACCGTGGAAAACTCGGTGTCTTTCGTCGTTTGTTCTTCCACGACCGTGACGTTTATCCCTAATTTGTTAAGTATCGCCATAACGGGTTTATAACCGCTACCGTGGACTGGGGTATACACGAGTTTTAACTTCGCGCCCTGTTTTTCAATCGCCTCTTTGGATAAGGTGAGTTTGGAAAGTTCTTGGATATAATCCTCGTCTAATTTCTTGGGAACGGGAAGGATTAACGGACTGTTTTCCGCGCCCGAAACGGAAAGATAATCGTCTATTTTTTCAATATACGAAACGACCTTTTCGGTGTCCTCAGGCGACATTTGCGCGCCGTCCTCGCCGTACACCTTATAACCGTTGTATTCCTTGGGGTTATGGCTTGCCGTTATCATAATGCCCGCCACCGTTTTTAAGTATCTAACGGCATAGGAAAGCATAGGAACGGGATGTACGTCGTCGAAAAGATAGGCTTTAACGCCGTTTTTCGCCAAAACTTCCGCCGAAACTTTGGCAAACTCCGCCGATTTTCTGCGCGTATCGTAGGAAATCACCACCCCGCGCGACATCGCCTCCGCGCCTAAACTTTTAATCCATTCGCTAAGACCTTGCGTGGCGCGCATAACGGTATAGATATTCATTTCGTTCATACCGTAACCGATAATCCCGCGCATACCCGCCGTACCAAACGCCATTTCCCCGCCGAAACGGTATTCTAATTCCTTCTCGTCGTTTGCAATACGCAAAAGTTCTTCTCTGCCTTCTTCGCAAAGGCGGTTATCGTTTAACCAAGCCTGATAATTTTTTCGATAGTCCATACAAACCTCCGTATTTTACTCTCTTTATACTATCGTTCGTTTGCCGTAATTATTCTTCCGAATTTTTCGTATCCGCGTTCAAATCCGTTTCGTCGATATATTCGAAGAAATGTTCTCTGTCCCCTTTGTCTGGGTTGCTGGCAATTTTTTCGTAAGTTATGAAATATTTTTTGCCCTTTACCGTGTAATAGTACACGTATTGCAAACAAATTAAAAACATAAACGACAACGGAACGGTGATAAGCAACGCGCTGAAAAAAGTACAAATCGCCGAAATCACGTTGACGATTACGATTAAATACACCGAAATCAAATAGGTGGAATAAATCTTCCAGCGCTGTTTTTTCTCCGCGCAGTCCTTACCTCTAAGCGCCGTCCGCAATTTTTCGTTATCCGCGGACATTGCAGGCAACCAAAGCCCCGTCACCGTCAATTTTAACGCTTGCAAAATAACGATTAGCGTCATTGACAAAAACAACGCGGGCATAATCGGTATATACGATAAAATGAAAAATACCAGCGCAAGCGTGATTAAATCGAATAAAAATACCACGGGAACATAGACGAGCGCGTACACGCTTGCTTTGCCTAAATTCTTCACGAACGCGGTAAAGAACGGGGTTTCCGCATAGGTCGTCATCTTATCGTTTAAGGTGTCGCCGACGGTGAAATAGCAAAGCGTTTCGACAAACCGTCTAATTAAATAAATAACCGCGCAACCCACCGTCAATAAAACGATTTGCAAGGTTTTTTCAGACAACAGTTCGCCTAATTTTTTCAGCGAGGCAAACACCGTGTCTTTCGCCTGTTCCAAACCGTTTGCGTCGGCAGAAAACAGCGAGGAAAAGAACTGTCCCGCGCCCGTGCGCAAGTCCTGCATTACGGTACTTTCCCAAATTTCTATAAGCTCGGGCAAAACCAAAGCACAACAAAGCGCGCTCGCCACGAGCGTAACCACGAATTTATACAGCGCAATTTTATATACGCTTTTGAAATTTTCTACGAGCAAGCGAATTGCGTTACGAAAAAGCATATTTCTTCCTCACTTTTTATTTATCGATAGTATTTTACCAAATCTGCGCGTTCGATATTATCGCGGTCGAAATACGCGATTTCCATACGCACGCAATACACCATAATCAACAGCGCGTAAAGCGTAGCGGAAAGCAACATAAAGCCCGCCTCACTCGCAATAAACACCGCTATCGTGCATACGATACATTCCACCAGCAACAGCATAACGATTTGACCGAACAATATACGCCATTTCACCTTGGAAACGAGCTGGTAGGAATAATGCAACGCCTCCATTGCCTTAAAACCGGTAATTTGCATACAGGGCAACCATAAATAGATAGCTCCTACCGCATAAATAAGCAATAAATGCATAGCCAAAAAGCCCAGAACGGACAGCGTATACGCTATCAGTGCAAGCGGTATTCTCGAAAAGAAAAACAGCAATGCGGAAGTAATCAGCGACCAAAATTCGTAAATAATCACGAGCAACAACGCGTATCCGCAAGTGGATACGATATTGTCGTTGAGCTTAGAAAACAGCCCGTTGTAAGTACGCTTGCCTATCCGCATATGTTTATCAAGTAGCGCGAGCATCATTGCCACGCAAACCACCATTAGCACGATACCGATAATCCCGAACACTATCGCCTGCCAAGAGGCAAAGTTCAAAACGGATACCGCGCGGAATAAATGCGAAAAGTGAAACCCGCTTAAATCCCCGCTTGCGAATATTTCCAAAGCACAATAAATCGCTTCCTTATCCACGGAAAACGCAAAAAAGAAAGCGGGAATTATGGCAAACGGGAAGATGTACCAAAAATTTTTCGTGATATATTTCGTTGATTGTACGGTATATTTCATAACGCTTGTCCTCAATATATAGTATATCACAAAAACCCCAACCTGTAAAGCGTTTTATAAAAAAAATCCCTTTTACCGCACAAAAGCAGGGTAAAAGGGATATATTTTTCATTTTATCAGCCTAAACTTACCAAAGTTTGCATTACGTAGTCGCCAAATTCTTCGCAGGTTGCGCCCGTGTCGCGACCCGTAATCACGAATTTCTTCTCTTCGAACGAACAAATATCCAACGCGCGTTCTAATTTATCCGCTCTATCCTGCAAACCGATATGCGAAAGCAACATCACGCAAGCGCGGAGCATAGAACAAGGGTCGGCGTATTTGCCTCTGCCCTCGGTTACCATACGGGGCGCAGAACCGTGGATTGCCTCAAACATTGCGTATTTTTTACCGATATTCGCACAACCCGCCGTACCGACACCGCCTTGGTCATGGCTGCAGAATGGATGCAGCCAAAAGGCTGTGAACGTTACGGGAGCGATAATTCTGTCTTCCTATCCATTGTCGCAAAATAATAGTTCAAAAGCCGAAAAGCCTTGTTTTTTCAAGACTTTTCGGTTTTTTCAACATTGGAACTGCA
>JAZSPG010000014.1:0-44133 GCA_045537295.1 Candidatus Scatosoma sp.
GTAACGATAGAGGACGGCTGTTGGCTTGCCTCGGGCGTTACCGTTTGCGGTGGCGTAACTATCGGCAGGGAAAGCGTTATCGGCGCGGGGAGCGTCGTAACGCGCGATATTCCCGCAGGCGTGCTTGCGGTAGGCAATCCCTGTAAAGTCGTTCGTAAGCTCACGCCAGAGGATAGCGTGTATAAAAAGAAAGAACTGTTTTAATAAAAAACCCTTTGAAACGCTTTGGTTTCAAAGGGTTTTATCTATTTATCTCTAAAAAACGGCGGGGATTTCGATTAGTAAAACGAATACAAAAGAGGGTTTTCTCTAATTTTTTTGATTATTTTTGAAAAACTTGTAAAAAACGGGGTGTTTGCGGTTGCTTTATTTTTCAAAACATTGTACAATATATAACGAAAAAAAGATTAACGGAGAAAATACCTATGAAAAACAGAATTGCAAAGAGAATGTCCACCCTTTCCCCGTCGCTCACCTTAGCGATTTCGGCGAAGGCGAAAGCAATGAAGTCCGCAGGCGAAAGCGTCGTGTCTTTCGGTGTGGGCGAACCTGATTTTAACACGCCCGAACATATTATCAATTCGGCAAAATCCGCTTTGGATAACGGTTTTACAAAATACACGCCCTCGGCTGGTTTGTTGCCCTTGCGTAAGGCGATTTGCGAAAAGTTCCAAAAGGATAACGGCTTAACCTACGAACCCTCGCAAATTATCGTTTCTAACGGAGCGAAACATTCCATTTTCAACGCTTGCTACGCGGTGTTGGAGGAAGGGGACGAGGTAATTATCCCCGCACCGTACTGGCTGACCTATCCCGAAGTGGTAAAGGTATGCGGAGCGACGCCCGTATATATCGATTGCAAAAAGGAAAACAAGTTCAAGTTTTCCGCGGAAGATTTGAAGAAGGCGATTACGCCGAAAACGAAAATGCTTATTTTCAATTCCCCGTCCAACCCTACGGGTGCGGTATATAACGAGGAGGAAACGCGCGCGATAGCCAAGGTTTGCGAGGAGGCGGGTATTTTCGTGCTTGCCGACGAGATTTACGAAAAACTTTGCTATAACGGCGTTAAACCGTTCTCGATTGCAAAGTGTAGCGAGAAGATGCAGGATTTGACGATTACGATTAACGGTGTTTCCAAGACCTACGCTATGACGGGCTGGCGCGTTGGATATTTGGGCGCGCCCAAAGATATTGCAAAAGCAATCGATTCTTTCCAAAGTCACGCGACGAGCAACGCTTGTTCCATTTCGCAGTACGCGACGATAGAGGCGTTGCAATCCACCGACGAAGAAATTCAAGCAATGGTGGAAGTATTCGACAAACGCAGAGAAAAATTGCTTGCGCTTATCGACGGTATTGACGGCGTGCAGGCGATTAAGCCCGACGGTGCGTTTTACGTGATGATGGTGGTAAGCGATTTGTACGGTAAGAGCTATAACGGTAAGGTGATTAGCAACTCTATCGAGTTCGCGGATACGCTTTTGGATGCGGAAAAGGTAGCGACCGTACCTGGCGTATCGTTCGGGGCGGACGATTGCGTTCGGCTTTCCTACGCGCTTAGCGAGGCGGATTTGGAAGAGGGATTAAAGCGTATTAAGAAATTCGTTTCTCAGTTGAAGTAAGATAAGAATGAATTGCAAACCTATGGTTTTCGTGAATTGAAATAAATTTCGTGAATTGAACTTCGTTCGTGAATTGCAAAACTTGCGTTTTGCATTGTGGTAATAATTACAATAATGAAATGCGTTGCATTTCAATTCACGGCGTTAGCCAATTCATTGCGCATAAGCGAAAATTCACGCGCGTAAGCGCAATTCATTTCCAAAAACGTACGCAAAACCGAGAGTTGAAAAGAAAAATTCCACGAAAACGGGCGAAAATTCGCCCGTTTTTTGATTATTTGAAAAAAAGTTTGGTTTTTTACAAAAAATTTTTGTCAGAAGTCTTGAAATTATGTGAAAAATATGGTAGAATAGTATAAACCCGAATACGATTCGGGAGAGTACGAAAATTCCGAGGAGGATTTATTTATGATTAAAGTTATTTACGGCGCAAAAGGTACGGGTAAAACCAAGATGATGATTGACGCGGCGAACGAAGCCGTGAAAGAGGCGAAAGGCCATTTGATTTTCTTGACCGACAGTAAGCGCGGTATGTATGATTTGGAACGCGAAGTGCGTTTTATCGACACGAGCGAATACGACATTGCGGGCGAGTCTGCGCTTTGCGGGTTCGTGAAAGGCGTTATCGCCGGTAACCACGATAACGAGTACATTTTTATCGACGGTGTAGTGCGTATTGCAGGCAAACCCGTGCAGGAATTAGCTGGGTTCTTCTATATGCTCGATAAAGTAGCGAAAAACGACGATTTGGTAGTGACGGTTTCCGTTTCGGCGACCAAAGAGGAATTGCCTGATTTCGTTGCGAAGTATCTTTAATAAGCTACCCGCGTAAGCCTCGAAGATAGGGGCAGAACGGCGTCTTTACAGAAAAAGAGGATAGCCGAGCGGTATATTCCGTTCGGCTATTTTTGATAATTTTATAAAAAACAGGGGGAAAGACGGGTTTGCGTTTTTTGAGAAAACGCGGACTGTCCGTTTTCGCGCGTTATATTTTTACGAGAAAATTTCAAGCGGGAAACGGCGAATATTTTTTATTTAGGCAATTAACGAAAGGTAGGTAATAAAATGTATTTTATCAGTACGAGAGGCGGTGAAAAGGTAACGGGCGCGCAAGCGATTGTGCAGGGCTTAGCGGGAAACGGCGGTTTGTTCGTGCCTGAAAAATTTCCCAAGGTTTCGGCGGAAGAAATGGAAAAACTGGCGCAAATGAATTATCCTGAACGCGCGTCGTTTATTTTGGGTAAGTATCTCGCCGACGATTTGGGCGCGGAATATTTGAAAGAGAGCTGTGAAAAGGCGTACTCGACTTTCACGGGTAACGACCCCGCTCCCCTCGTCAAAGTCAACGGGAATTTGTTCGTTTTGGAACTCTTTCACGGTCCGACCTGCGCGTTTAAGGATATGGCACTGACCGTTTTGCCCTATCTTTTGAAAAAGAGCTGTGAAGTAACGGGTATTAAAGAGGATATTTTAATTTTGACCGCAACCAGCGGGGATACGGGTAAGGCGGCGTTGGAAGGTTTCCGCGACGTTGCGGGGACGAAAGTCGCGGTGTTCTATCCAGACGAGGGCGTAGCGAAAATGCAACGCTTGCAGATGTGCGTGCAAGAGGGGAATAACGTGTTCGTTTCGGCGGTACGCGGGAATTTCGACGACTGTCAGCGTGCGGTAAAGAGAATGTTCTCGTCCGAGGAATTTAACGCGAAACTCGCGGAAAAAGGCGTTCGGCTTTCGAGTGCGAACTCGATTAATTTCGGTAGACTTGCTCCGCAAATCGCGTATTATTTCTCGTCGTACCTTGATTTATATACTTCGGGACAAATCGAAATGGGCGACAAAATCGATTTCGTCGTGCCGACGGGGAATTTTGGCGATATTTTGGCGGGCTGGTATGCAAAGCAAATGGGCTTGCCCGTAAGAAAACTCGTTTGTGCGTCCAACCGCAACAAAGTGCTTGCCGATTTCTTCGAAAAGGGCGTATACGACGTCAAACGTGCGTTCCACCGCACAATGTCGCCGTCTATGGATATTTTGGTATCGTCGAATTTGGAAAGACTGCTGTTTGAAATTAGCGGTAGAAACGCAAAGCTTACCGCCGAGCGTATGGCGAGCCTTGCCGAGAAAAAGGAATATTCGATTACCGCTAAGGAAAAGGCGATTTTGGACGAGGAGTTCTTCGCAGGATTTGCCAGCGAGGACGATATGATAGAGGCTATGTACGAAACTTTCGAGGATTTTGGGTACGCAATGGACACGCATACGGGCGTCGCGCTTGCGGTGTGCGAGAAGTACCAAGAAACCTTGGAAAAAGAGGACGACGAAATTATCGACAAAACGCCGATAATCGTGCTTTCGACGGCTAATCCGTATAAATTCCCGCAAGACGTGCTATATTCGCTCTCGGGTAACGACGTAAAGGACAGTTTCAAGGGGATTAAGCGTTTGAATTTGCTTACCGCTATGAAACCGCCGAAATGCCTGTTGGATTTGCGTTACCGTTCTTTGCGGTTTAAGACGGTGGTGGATAATGACCTCAACAAAATGGCGACGGAAATTTTGAAGTTTGCGGACGGGGAAATCGTACCCGTACCTGCGGACTGGAAGAAATAAGTGTTTTTAACCCTGCGTTTTCACACGAAAACGTAGGGAATTTTGTAAATTTTGTGAAATATTCGGTGTTTTCGGGCAAAACGCCGTTTTTGCGATTGCAATTTATTTTTGGGTATGGTATAATGTAAGCGTTTGGAGAGGGAATAGTAGGTATGTTTGGGTATATTCGGACGGATACGCCGTATTTATATATAAAGGACGATATACTTTACAAGGCGACTTATTGCGGGCTTTGTAAGGGGATAGGCGAGGTTTGCGGGCATACCGCGAGAATGGGGCTTTCTTACGATATTACCTTTTTGTCCGTCATTTTGCACAACATTGCGGAAATTGACTTAAAAATAGAAAAACAGCATTGTTTAACGCATTGTATCCGTTCGAGAATGATGGCGGAAACGGACGAGCTTACGAGAAAGCTCGGCGCGCTCAACACTGCTTTGGTGTATTATAAATATACCGACGATATAGCCGACGGCGATAAGGGCAGGGGGAAACGCTTGTGGTTCAAAAAGGGGTTCAAAAGAGTTAAACGCGCATACCCTGACATTGAAAAAATCGTTCGGGAAAATTTGAAAAAACAGGAAGAGATAGAACGGTCGAACACGGACAGTGTGGATAGGGCGTCGGACGCGACGGCGAATATGTTAGCCGAGTTTTGCGATTACGCCTTAGCGGATAAAGCTACGCGGTATACGCATAATTTATTCTATGCAGTAGGCAAATGGATTTATTTGATAGACGCCTTGGACGATTACGATAAGGATATCAAAAAGGGCGCGTACAATCCGTTCGTTTTGGCGTATAAAGCGGAAAACAAGACCGCGTTGCTTACGAGCGAAAAAGGCGACGAGGTGCGGTACATTTTCAACGCGTTGTTTTTTGATATTCGGGAAAATTTATCGCAAATAAGTTTTCGGTTTAACCGCGATTTATCGGATAATATTTTGCTTAGGGGCTTACCTATGATGACGAAAAAAGTGATGGAAGGTTGCGCCTGTCAAAAGAAAAAGGATAGAAAACAGCAGTTAGCGGATACTAAATAAAAGAGAAAATAATCCGAGGTAAATCGGAGGGAGATAATAAGGAAATGTTAAAGGAATACTACGAAATTTTGGGTTTGACGGAGAGCGCGACGGACGAGGAAATTAAAGCGCGGTACAACGAATTGAAAGCGAAATACGCCGAGGAGCGTTGGCAGGACGGCGAAGCGGGCAACGAGGCGGCGCGTATGCTCACCAAATTGGACACGGCGTACGCGGAAATTACTTCCGCGCGCAAAGAGACGAAAACCAACACCGAAGGTCAGGATATTTACGAGGAAATCACCCGTTTAATCAAAGAGGACAATTTGGGTTTGGCGCAAGCGCGTTTGGACGATTGCAACGAGCGTAGCGCGGAATGGCACTATTTGCAAGCGGTGGTGTTCTATAAAAAGAACTGGACGAACGACAGCAAAAAACAGTTGGAAATCGCTATGCAAATGGACCCCGACAACGCGAAATACCGTAGTGCGTACGGCAAGATGAACGCGAAAAACGAGTACGAACAGCAATCCGCGCATCAACAAACGCAAAACCCGTATTCGCGTGGTTACGGTTACGGTCCGATGGACAGCGGGGAACAAATGGGCGGAGGCGCGTGTTCGAACTGTATTTCCTGTTGCTATACCTATCTTTGCGTAGACTGCTTGTTCAGTCTTTGTTGCGGTTGTAGATAAGGGAAAAGATGAAAAAGCTTACCGCTTATGAAATTGCGTTATCGGCGCTTGCTTGCGCGATAGCCACTATATTTTTGACGGTGGGGGTATATACGGAAGTATTGCTCTTTACGGGGTATTTGTTTGCGTGTTTGGCGTTGATGTTACCGCTTAGCAAGCAAAGCTATTTGGGTTATACCTTAGCGTATTTGGCGACTTGTTTATTAACGCTCGTGTTTATATCCTTTCGGTTTTGGGATTTGTTGCCCTTTATTATGTTTTTCGGGTTGCATCCGCTCGTCAACGAACTGCAATTAAAAATTAAAATCAACCGTTGGGTTGCGTGCGCGATTAAGGCGGTTTGGTTTGATTTGACAATGTACTTGACTTGGCGGTTTTTGTTTGGAATGACGACGGCGGTGGCGTTTGTGGACGAGTGGATTGTTCCGTTAATTTTAGTGTTTGGAACGGCGTTTTTCGTTTTTTACGATTATTTGACTTACCGTTGTCGAGCTATCGTGAATACGACGGTGGCGAGGTTGAGAAAACGCTAAAAAAGATACGCTGGCGCGGTTTGGAAAAGCAAAAGGAGGCGTGGCGGTATGATAGAAAAAAATCAAAGTATTTGCGCGGTCGTGGAATCGCTGGGTTCTGCGGGCGAGGGCGTTATTAGGCACGAGGGGGTAACTTTTTTCGTGCCTGCTTGTTTAGTGGGCGAAAAGGTACGCTTTAAGGTGCTGAAAATTAAAAACAATATCGGTTACGGGAAGTTGGAAGAAGTGCTTACGCCTGCCGAAGAACGCGTTCGGGCGAAATGCCCCGTGTTTATGCGTTGCGGGGGTTGCGCTTTGCAACATATGGACTATTCCTATCAGCTCGCGTATAAGAGCGGGGTGGTGAAGGACACCCTCCGTAAAATCGCGGGGCTTGCCGTGGAAGTACCCGTTGCCGTGAAAAGCGATTTGCCGTACGGGTACAGAAATAAATTACAGCTTCCTATCGGCGTGGATAAGGACGGGAATACGGTAATCGGATTTTACGCCGAGCGTTCGCACAGAATCGTACCCGTGTCCTCGTGCGCTATTCACCCCGACTGGGCGGAAAGCTTGATTGAAATCGTCAATCGGTACGCGTTGGAATGTGCGGTGAAGGGGTATGACGAGCAAACGCGCACGGGCGCGCTTCGGCATATCGTCGCGCGGGAAATCGGCGGTAGGTTTATTTTTACGCTGGTGAGCGCGAAACGCGAATTGCCGAATTTGGCGTATTTTATCGAGCTACTTGGCAGTCGGTTTTACGAGTTTACTTTGTATTTGAATTTTAACGACGAGGACACCAACGTCATTTTCGGCGAAGAATTTCAGCTTATACACGGTGCGGGCGTTTTCGAGGCGGAGGAACAGGGTATACGCTACGAGGCGGGACCCGTTACCTTTTTACAAGTCAACGAAGGAGTGCGGACAAAACTGTATACGGGCGCGTTAAAGACGGTGGCGCTCACGGGCGACGAGGTGGTAATCGACGCGTATTCGGGCGGGGGCTTGCTGACGGCAATGATAGCTAAAAGGGCTAAGCGCGTGTACGGGATTGAGCTGGAAAAAGAGGCGTCGGCGTGTGCGGACGCGTTGAAGAAGAAAAACGGCCTGAAAAATATGACGAATATTTGCGGGGCGGTGGAGGATAAATTGCCTGCGGTTTTGGAAAAAGAACGCGGTGAAAAATTGCGGTTAATTCTCGACCCGCCAAGAGCAGGTATTGCGCGTAGCGTGTTAAAAGCGTTGCTGGCGAGTAAAATTCCCGCGCTCACCTTGATTAGTTGCAACCCTGCAACCTTAGCGAGAGATTTGGGAATTTTGACGGGGAGCTTAATAGAAAACGAAAAGGGCGAGCTTATAAAAAATCCCGCGTACTTAGACGCGGGCGGACAAGGGTTAGACGGGTATTATCAGATTGAAAAGATTCAGCCGTATGATATGTTCCCTCAAACCAAACATATTGAAACGCTCGTTTGCCTTGTGCGCAAGGCAGACTAAAATATATGTTCCTGCGCGAGCGAGAGCTTGCTCGCGCGAGGGTAGGTGGAAATATATTTTAGAGTTTTACGGGTAAAACGGGAACGAGCGGTTCTAAGCGTTTGCGTTCGCCGTCGGCGCAAGACGAACATACATTTCGCGTAGCCGAGATATATGTTCCCTCAAACCAAATGGATAGAAAATTTAATCGTGTTAAAGCGGGTATAAAAAAGAACGGGTAACGCAGGAGGTTACCCGTTCTTTCGTTATATACTTAAATATTCGGTAAACCTGCAAAGCCTTGGGCGATTTCTTCGTCCGTGGGCGCGTAGTCCACCATTTTTCCGTCGTGGAATTTTTCGTACGACATCATATCGAAATACCCCGTTCCCGTCAAGCCGAACAAAATGGTTTTTTCTTCGCCCGTTTGCTTGCATTTGAGCGCTTCGTCGATTGCGACCTTAATCGCGTGAGCGGATTCGGGTGCGGGTAAAGTTCCTTCCACCCTCGCAAATTGTTCGGCGGACGCGAATACCGAAGTTTGCGTTACCGCTCTTGCTTCCATAAGTCCTTGGTGGTACAGTTCGGATAAAGTGGAGGTCATACCGTGATAGCGCAGACCGCCCGCGTGGCTTGCCGAGGGGATAAAGCCCGAACCCAGCGTATACATCTTAGACAGCGGGCAAATTTTACCCGTATCGCAAAAATCGTAGGCGTATTGTCCGCGCGTGAACGAGGGGCAGGACGCGGGTTCGACGGCGATAAATTGATAATCCGCTTTGCCTTGCAATTTTTCCGCCATAAACGGCGAAATTAACCCGCCGAGGTTAGACCCACCGCCCGCGCAACCAATAATAATATCGGGTTTTACGCCGTATTTATCCAAAGCTGTTTTCGCCTCTAATCCGATAACCGATTGATGCAACAAAACTTGGTTTAATACGCTACCCAAAACGTAGCGGTAGCCCTCGGATTGCATAGACGCCTCCACCGCCTCGGAAATGGCACAACCCAAACTTCCCGTCGTACCCGGGAAACGCGCGAGGATTTGTCTGCCTACCTCCGTCGTCGTAGAGGGCGAGGGCGTAACGCTCGCGCCGTAAGTACGCATTACCTCCCGACGAAACGGCTTTTGCTCGTACGAGCATTTTACCATAAACACTTTGCAGTCTAAATCAAAATACGAACACGCCATAGACAGCGCCGTACCCCATTGTCCCGCGCCCGTTTCGGTGGTAACGCCTTTCAAACCTTGTTTTTTAGCGTAATACGCTTGCGCGATTGCCGAATTTAACTTATGCGAACCGCTCGTGTTATTGCCCTCGAATTTATAGTAAATTTTCGCGGGCGTATCCAAAGCCTTTTCTAAAAAATAAGCGCGGATAAGCGGGGCAGGTCGGTACATTTTATAAAAATCCCTAACCTCGTCGGGTATGTCGATATACTTCGTCGTATCGTCCAACTCCTGCGAGGCGAGTTCCTCGCAAAATACCTTAGAAAGCTCCGCTTTCGTTATCGGTTGCAAGGTTTCAGGACTAAGCAAAGGCGCGGGCTTGTTCGGCATAAACGCCCGAAGATTTAACCACGCTTTCGGCAGTTCGCTTTCGTCTAAATAGATTTTGTAAGGAATTTGCTTGTTCATAGTTTTTTCTCCGTTCGCTTGGTTTCTAAATGATTGCTTATATTTTTTCTATATTATCATAATATTCGATAGAAGTCAAGTGTTTGAGCAAAAATACTGATTTTTTGTTTTGAAGTTTTGTTTAGACGGGGTTTTTGTTTTATAAAAAACTTGACGGGGGAATACGCATTTGTTATAATATTACAAGGAAGAATGTATAAGGAGGACTGTACATTGAAAAAGATTGTAAAATTAACGCTTTGTCTGCTTTTTAGCGTGTGCGCGGTGATTTGCTCTTTTACGGCTTGTAAAAAGGACGAGCGTCCGCAAACGTCGTTTTTTCAAACGGAAAGCTACTTTGGGTATACCGATTTGGCGTACGGCGGGCACGAACGGCAGTATTTAGATATATACATTCCCAAAAACAAAACGGGCAAAGTCGGCGTGTATTTTGCCATTCACGGCGGTGGTTGGATGGCGGGGGATAAAAGCGGGTATAAAAACGAGCTGATTGCTTGGTGTGAGCAAGGCTATATCGCCGTTGCAATCAATTACCGCTACGCCTCGATAAAGGACGGCGTTGCCTGCGCGGATATTTTGGACGATATTACGCTTGCAATGTGGAAAGTGAAAGAAATATCCAAAGAGAACGGCTTGGACGCGCACAAAGCGCTGTTGACGGGCGGTTCGGCGGGCGGGCATTTATCTATGCAATACGCCTATCAAAAAGCGGATATCGCGCCTATTCAGCCTGCGGTGGTGTGGTCGTTGGCAGGACCTACGAATTTGTTGGACGAGAGGTATTACGGGGCAAATCCCTTAAAAGAGGACGTCGTTAAAATGTTCAAAAACCTCTGCGGGTATGAGTTCGACGATAATAGTTTCCAAACGGCAGTCCCGCTTTTGAAACAGGCATCTCCGCTTATCTATGCGACAAAATCCAGCGCACCGACCATTCTTTGCTACGGCGAAAAGGACGATATCGTGCCGTTTAGCAACGGGCAAGCGATGGCGGAGAAATTGACCGAGCTTGGCGTCGCGCACGAGTTTATCGTATTTCCGAACTCAGGACACGGTTTGGAGGCGGACCCTGCAAGTTCGGACAGGGCGTACGCGGTTGCGCGTGCATACGCGGAGAGATATTTGGCGTAAAAATAGAGAGATAAGAAAGATATGAAAAGTAAAGTAAAATGGTATGCGTTGGATACGGCGTATGCCGTGACGGCGGGGTTGATAGTTGCGTTGGCGTATTATTTTTTCCAAAACAGTAACGGGTTCGCGCCGGGTGGCGTCGGCGGTTTGGCGACGATTACCTATCATTTGTTAGGCTATGAAGTGAGCTGGGCGGTGTTGATGCTCGCGTTTAATATTCCTATCTTTTTGTTGGTGGCGATTTTTGTCAATAAAAAATTAGGCGTATTTCTAATTATTTATATGTGCGTGCAATCCTTTTCCACCGAGCTTTTCGAGATTATCGGGTTTAAGCCGTATTCAAAGGCGAACAACGGCGAGGATTTTGAAATCGTGTTCGCGTGTATCGCGACGGGCGTCGTTTCGGGTTTAGGCTTTTCCGTGATGTTAAAACGGTTCGGCGCGAGCGGGGGGACTTACGCTATTTCCGCGCTCATCAAAAAATTCCGACCCGCAACGAATATCGCGTACGTGGCCTTTCTAATGGATTCCAGCGTCGTCGCGATTGCCTTTTTCGTGTACGGAATGAAAATTACCCCCGTCATTTGTACTTTGCTCAATTTATTTATCGCGAATATCGTGGTCGATTACGGGCTTTCGGGTATGCGCAACGGCTATAAATTTGAAATTATTACCGACTGCCCTGAGGAACTTTCGCAAGAGCTTATCCAAGAACTCGATCACGGCGTAACGGAAATTCGGGTACAAGGTATGTATTCGCATACCGATAAATATATGCTCGTTTGTATTATCCGCAAAAAACAGGTAGGCAAGATGATGAAAATTATCAAAAAATACCCCGGTACTTTTGCCGATTTTTCCAAAGTCAACGAGGTGTTGGGCAGGTTCAAGCCGTAACGCATACCGCGCAAAGATAAAAATTTTCACCAAATATCCACGCGATTTTTATTGTCAAATAGCGTAAAGTGTGTTACAATAAAAAAAGAACGAAAAGAGGTGCGTTTATGAAACATAAAATAAAACTCATTATCGTATTCAGCGTTGAATTTATCGCAATCGCCGTAATGCTGTTGTTTATTTTCTTCGCGGGTAAAAAGGTGTACACCGTTACTTTTGATTTGAACGGCGGAACGCTACTTAGTGGCGACCTCGTGCAGAAGGTAACGCAAGGGCATAACGCCACTGCGCCGAAAACGACCAAAGAGGGCTGTTACTTTTTGGAATGGAGCGGTTCGTATCGCGAAGTTACGCGCGATTTGACGATTAAAGCGATTTGGGAATACGAAACGACGGAGGGTATCGAATATTCCGTTGACGAGGACAAGAACAGTAATTATTGCGAAATCGTAGGTTGCTATAAGGAATTAGAGGGCGACGTGTACATAGGTGCGTATTACGGAGGCAAAAAGGTGCTGGGTATTCGCGCGGGCGCGTTTGAAAATTGTACGGAAATCACGAGCATTTATTTGCTCGACGGTCTGTTGACGATTGAAGAAAACGCGTTTCGGGGTTGTACCTCGCTGGAAAAGATAGAACTTCCTTCCACGGTAAAACGTATCGGCGCAAACGCCTTTGCGGGTTGTAGCGCGCTCAAAGAGGTGGTATTGCCCGAAGAAGTGAAGTATTTGGGCAGTAATATTTTCGATACGCCTGAGCTGAAAATTTACCCGAATATTTTAGAGGACGAAGTGCCTGCTACTTGGGCAACCGACTGGCGTACCGCTACGACGGTGGTAGAGTGGGGCAAATACAAGGATATTATCGCCGAGGAAGAAGAAACTCACGATAAGAAAAAGAAGTAAGGATAGAGGAACGAGCTTATGCATATGCTGTTAATGGCGGGGTTGATGCTTTTGTTCTTCTTCGTCAGTATCACTTTTATATGTCTATACCGAGATAAATTAGATACGCATATATGGAACTTGGCGTTCGTGCTTGCCGATATCGTGTTTTTCTTTTGCTGGAATTACGCATCCGACCAGTACGGTTGGCTTGCCGACGGGTTTATGACGCTGGAAAATATTAGTCCTTTAATGTTTACGCTGATTCCGCTTACCTATTTTATGAAAGACGGCGTGAAGGATTATTGTTTTTCCGCGATTGCGTTTTTGAGTTTTGGAATGTTTTGCGCGATGATGATAAGCCCCGAACACGCCTACCTTTTCAATTTCAACGAGGAGGCGTCCTTCTTATACACCAGCGAGGCGGCGTGCCATATGCTCTGCGCGGTGTTCGGGATATACCTCGTTATGAGCAATCAGGTGAAACCTAATTTTACGCAATGGATTAAATCGATAGTGTTTATGTATAGCATTATCTCTTTTGGCGTTGTGTTGAATTTCGTGTTCCATAAGAAGTTTTTCGGAATGGACCCCTACGGCGATTATTCTATTTATTTCCTCGATATATTCGGCTCGTTTACCACGACGCTGATTGCGTATTATTTAGGCGTTATGGTGGTGCTGACGCTGGGTATGCAAATGTGTTATTTGATGGACAAAGCGAGCAAAAAACACGACAAAGCCGAGCTTTTGCCGAGGTTGGAGGAAGAAATTGAGAACGGCAACGCGTAAAGGATTAAGGTATGTATAGAAATTCTTTGCTAGATAAATTAGACAGAAAAATAGGGCGGTATGCGCTTCGCAATTTAATGACGGTTATCGTTGCGGGAACGGCTATCGTCTGGCTTTTGGATATGCTCGTGTATTATCGCACGGGCGTACTCATTTCCGCGTGGCTGTATTTTAATAAGACTGCGATTTTACAAGGTCAGGTTTGGCGGGTGATAACTTTTGTGTTCGTACCGCAGGAATACAGTATTTTCTACTTGGCGTTATCGCTGTATTTTTACTGGCTTATCGGCAACGCGCTAGAAAACGAGTGGGGTTCGTTCCGCTTTGACGTTTTCTATTTATGCGGGGTTATCGGCGCAATTATTTCTGGGTTTATTACAGGCTACGCGACCAACTATTATTTGCATTTATCGCTGTTTTTGGCGTTTGCTATTTTATACCCCAACTACCGCGTATTGCTGTTTTTCTTCCTGCCGATACAGGTAAAATGGTTGGCGGTGTTTGATTTGGCGCTATTAGCGTTCACCGCCATTTTTTCAACGGCAATGGAACGCGTGGCGCTGTTATTCGCGCTTATCAACCTCGCGCTGTTTTTCTGGCGTATTCCGTTTGATAAACTGCGCAGAGCGAACAGAAGAAGAAAATGGAAACGAGAGAGCCGAAGAAATAATAACGACGACCCCTTTGATTTGTAAGGTGAAATTATGGGTAACGAAAGCGTAAAAAAGGGAAAACGGACGGGGCAGGTACGCGGTGAACGCCACGGCGAGCCTATGTATACCGCCGTGTATAAAGTGAACAGGAGCGACGAGCTGTTGGCGTTTTTACTTCGTAAATGCAACACTTCGCGCAACAACGTGAAATCGCTGTTAAGCGGAAGACAGGTGCTTGTCAACGGTAGCGTCGTTACGCAGTTCGATTTCCCGCTCGCCAAAGACGACGAGGTGAAAATTTCTAAAAAATCCGTGCGGGGCGCAACCGCGCCGTCGCCTGTGAAAGACAAAACGAAATCCGCGCGAAAAGCGACGCAAGCGCAACGGCAACCGATAAAAATTATTTACGAGGACGAGGATTTCGTTGCGATAGACAAGCCCGCAGGCTTGCTTTCGGTGGAGAGCGATAAGCAGGCGGAAAGCGCGTTTTCGTGCGTGTTCGAGTACTTGAAACAAAAGGATAAGAAGGCAAGACCGTATATCCTGCACCGAATTGATAAGGAAACTTCGGGCGTTTTGGTGTTTGCGAAAAACCCTAAAATTTATTCCATGCTGAAAATGCGTTGGAACGAGCTGGTTGCCTTGCGCGAATATATCGCGGTAGCCGAGGGCGTATTTGAAAAGCCAGCGGATACGGTAGTTAGTTACTTAAAAGAAAACAAAAACAATCTCGTCTATTCCACGCAGGATATTACGGGACAAAAAGCGGTGACGCATTACGAGGTGCGCAGGCAAACGCAGGACTACGCACTTTTAAGCGTAAAAATCGATACGGGCAGGAAAAACCAAATCCGCGTGCATTTACATTCGCTTGGTCACGCCGTCGTGGGCGACGATAAATACCCGTCGAATAAAAATCCTTTAAAACGCTTGGGTTTGCACGCGGTGAAATTAGAGTTTATCCACCCTGTAACGAAAGAACTCCTTAGTTTTTCCGCGCCCGTGCCTGCCCTGTTTATGACGCTGTTTCCAAGGTGAAAATACGAGGTGAGAAAGATGAAAAAAGCGCTGATACTTATTAACGCCTATATGCAACTTGAATCGCAGTTTTCGCAAGCCGAGCGCATCAAAACGGAGCTGGAAAACTTAGGCGTTCAAACGCAAATCCGCCGAAACGACGGTTTTTTCGCGTGTATACAAAATAGCGAAATTTATTCCGCGTTACCCAAAGAATACGATTTTTGCGTGTATTTGGATAAGGACAAATATATGTCGGAAATGCTGGAAAGAACGGGCTTGCGCCTGTTTAATAGGCACAGCGCTATTCGCGATTGCGACGATAAAATGCAGACCTATCTCGCGCTTGCAGGCGCGGGAATAGCTACGCCCAAAACGCTTGCGGGCTTGCTTTGTTACAGTCCTGACGAAAAAGTGAACGAGGCGTCCGTTATCCGCGTGGAAGAGGAAATCGGGTATCCCGTTATCGTCAAAGAAAGTTTCGGCTCGCTCGGAAAAGGTGTGTATATGGCACAAAACCGTGCGGAGCTTTTGGGAATTATGGAAAAATTAAAATGCCGTCCGCACCTTTTCCAACGCGCTGTCAAAGCGAGTTTGGGTAGGGATATCCGCGTTATCGTTATCGGCGGGAAAGCGTTTTCTGCTATGGAACGCAAATCGGAAACGGATTTTCGGAGCAATATCGAATTAGGCGGAGTGGGTACGCCCTTTCCGTTGAACGAAAAACTTACCGATATTTGCGAGAAAACGGCGAAACGCTTGGGTTTGGATTATTGCGGTATTGATATTTTGATTGACGAGGACGGAACGCCGTTGCTTTGCGAGGTAAATTCCAACGCGTTTTTCGGCGGGTTGGAACGCGTGACGGGCGTCAACGTCGCGGGCGCGTACGCAAGGCATATCGTTGAGGAAATATACGGAGAAAAACAATGAAAAAAATTGCAAGTTTTACGGTAAATCACGATATTTTGGAAAAGGGAATGTATATCTCGCGCATAGACGGGGATATCGTTACTTACGATATAAGAATGAAAAAACCCAACGCGAACGATTATTTATCAATGCGTTCGGCGCATACCTTCGAGCATTTGTTCGCGACTTACGCGAGAAATAGCAGGTTCGGCGAGAGTATCGTTTACGTAGGTCCGATGGGTTGTAAAACTGGTTTTTATCTGTTGACGCGGGATAGCGTATCCTTTGAAAACGCGATTGCGCTCGTCAAAGAGAGTATGGCGTTTATCAGCGCGTACGAGGGCGAAATCCCCGGGAATACCAGCCGTGAATGCGGAAATTATTTATACCACGATTTAGCGGGCGCGAAAGAGCTGGCAAGCGATATGCTCACCGTTTTAAGCGGTTGGAAAGTGGAAGATTTACAATATAAGGAGTGAAAATTATGCAGGATTTAGTAGAGGTTATCAACTCGCGCGTGAGCGTGAAAAGTTATAAAAGCGACCCTGTACCCAAGGACTTGATAGATAAAATTATCGAGGCGGGAATCAACGCGCCGTCGGGGTTAAATAGCCAAAAAACGATTATTTTGGCGGTAACGGACAAAGAAACGCGCGATTTGCTGTCCTTTTTGAACGCGGGCAAAGACCCGTTCAAGCGCGCCGACCCCTTTTACAACGCGCCCTGCGTGTTGGTGGTGTTAGTGGAGAAAAACGCACCGACTTATTTGTACGACGGACCGCTCGTGATGGAGAATTTGTTGCTTGCCTCGCACGCGTTGGGGCTTGGCGCGTGCTGGATTCATAGAGCCAAGGAAACTTTCGAAATGGACGAGGGTAAGGCGATACTCAAAAAGCTTGGGATTGAGGGCGAATACGAGGGCGTGGGAAATTGCGTTATCGGCTATCCCGAAACCGTGCCCGCGAAAAAACCGCGCAAGGAAAACAGAGTGTATTATATCTAAGGGGTAAACAATGAAAACGGGCGTGTCCACGGCGTCGCTCTTTCTTCGTGAAAATAACGAGGAGGCGTTGCCGTTACTTAAAAATTTAGGCGTGAAAACGGCGGAGGTATTTTTGACTTCCTTTTCGGAATACGATAGCGCGTTTGCTCGTTTATTATGCGAAAAAAAGGGGAATTTACCCGTCAATTCGGTACATATCCTCAACACGCAGTTCGAACCTCAGCTTTTTAATTCGCACCCGCGCGTAAGCGCAGACGCGTACGCGTGGCTTTATAAGGTGCTGGAATGTGCGAAAATTTTAGGTGCGCCGTATTATACTTTTCACGGTATCGCGCGGGTAAAACGCGCGTCACGCTCAGGCGAAGGGGATAATTTTCCCGCAATTATCAAGGGTTTTGAAAAAATTATTTCCGCCTGCGAAAAACAAGGCGTTACGCTGTGTTTGGAAAACGTCGAATGGGCAAGCTATAACCGCGCGGGGTTTTTTGCGCGGATTAAAGAGGAATTGCCTGCCTTGAAAACGGTGCTGGATATCAAACAAGCGCGCATTTCTAAGTATCCGTACGAACAGTATCTTGCGGAAATGGGGGATAGGCTTGCGTATTTGCATATCTCGGATTTGGACGAGAATGGTAAAATCTGCCTGCCGAGCGCGAAAGGGCGGTTTGATTTCGATACCTTGATAAAAAGGTTGAAGGATAGCGGGTTTGACGGCGCGCTACTTATCGAGGTGTATACGGGCGATTACGGCGAGGAAAAAGAACTTAAAACCGCCTGCGAATATATCGACGAGTTACTGTATAAATATAATTGTTACGATAAAAATTGAATTTTTTTCAAAAATTTTCCGCAAAACTATTGACAAACCTGTTTTTTTATGTTATAATCTTATTAAGATTAAATCTTATTAAGAAAATTTAAGGAGAAAAAATATATGAAAGTTTATCAATGCGAAAATTGCAAAAAGACGGTAATTAGTAAGGACGAATTGAAATTAGAGGGGTTTGTAGAGCTTGTTGCTTGCGCGACGGACGCGTCGCAAGAAAAGCACGTACCCGTCGTTACCAAGAAATGCAAGCAAGTGAAAGTGGACGTAGGTAGCGTGGCGCACCCTATGAGCGAAGAGCATTTGATTGAGTGGGTTGCGATTGAAACGGCGCAGGGGTATCAAGTGAAATACCTCAAAGCAGGGGATTCGCCCGTTTGCTCGTTCTCGCTTGCGGACGGCGATTCGCTCGTAAGGGTATATGCATACTGCAATTTACACGGTCTTTGGGCAAACTAAAATTTAGCAAATAAGGAGTAATTGCAATGTTTGAAAAAGAGGCAATGTATAAAATTTCGTACGGATTGTTTGTTTTGACGACGAAGTACGAGGGTAAGCAAAACGGTTGTATCGTCAACACGGTGTCGATGTTGACGGATAACCCCACGCGTATCGTCGTGTTTGTCAATAAGGCGAATTATACGGAGGAATTATTGCGTAAATCGGGCGAATTAAACGTTTCTATCTTAACGGAAAGCGCGCCGTTTGAAGTGTTTAAGCAGTTCGGCTTTTGTTCGGGTAGAGATACCGATAAATTTGCGGGGAAAAACTATCCGCAGACGGAAAACGGGATAAATTATATCCCTGAGCATACCAACGCGGTAATTTCGGCAAAGGTTATCGACGCGCACGATTACGGCACGCACACGCTGTTCGTTGCGGAGGTTACGGAGGCGAGAAAGCTTTCGGACGAAAAATCGGTTACCTACGAATATTATCAAAGCCATATCAAACCCAAACCCCAACCCCAACCGCAAAAAACGGACAAGGAAAAATGGGTTTGCAAAATTTGCGGTTACGTCCACGAGGGCGAACTGCCCGACGATTTCGTTTGCCCGTGGTGCAAGCACCCCGCAAGCGATTTTGAAAGAATATCTTAAAATTCGACAACCTTTGCCGTTATTTTCAAGCATATCTAAAAATAAACGGAAATTTTCACCAAAAAGACCAAAAAACGCTTAAAAAAAGCTTGACATCAGTTTGTTAAATTGCTATAATTACGGGGTAAACAACAAATGCGTCGGCAAAGGATGGTGAAAAAGAAGATGTCTACTGTAAAAGTCGGAGAAAACGAAAACGTAGAAAGCGCATTGCGCCGTTTTAAGAGAAAGTGCTCCCGCGACGGTATTATCGGCGATTTGAGAAAGAAGGAATTTTACGAAAAACCTTCCGTAAGAAGAAAGAAGAAGTCCGAAGCCGCTCGTAAGAGAAGCAGAAACTAAACGAAAGAAAAGCTCACGATGTCCGTGAGCTTTTTCATTTGCGAAAAAAGTCGAATCGCGCGATGGAGGTAGAATTATGTCGAGAAGTTTTCGTGAGGAAGCGCGTCTTGCTAAGGCGCGTATGAAAAGCGGGTTTTGGTTGGAATGTAAAGAGGATATGGATAAAAGCTTGGAACAGGCGAGATTGAACGGCGTAAACGAAAGCAAGGCGGGTCGTTTTTTTGCCGAGCGCGTTTCGGCGCAAATCGCGGGCGAAAAAGAGGACGAATTTTACTTAAAAGTTAAGCAAATGCTCTTATCCGAGGGCGAGGTGAGCGACGCTATCGGCAGGCTTACCGACAAGGAATATTTTCAAACGCTTTCCTACGAGGAAAAGCAACGCTACACGCTTTCGTTAAGCGAGAGGTATTTGCGCGCGCTGGAAAAGTTCCGTCGCGAATGCGAATTTGATTCCTTGCACCAAAACGCCTAAAAGTCGCTTGCCAAAAATACTTAAATATGTTATAATATCTATATGATGCAAACCAAAGAAATTCTTGAAAAATTAAACGCTGAACAAATCAAACCCGTTTTACAAACGGAAGGCGCGGTGCTGGTGCTTGCGGGCGCAGGTAGCGGTAAAACGCGCGTTTTGACCTCGCGTATAGCGCATATAATCGAGGATAAAGGCGTACCTGCCTCTGCCATTTTGGCAATCACCTTTACAAACAAAGCCGCCAAGGAAATGAAAGAACGCTTGGAGGCGATTACCGATATTTCTCGTTCGTGGGTATGTACCATTCATAGTATGTGCGTGCGCATTTTGCGTTCGTACGCTACGGAAGTGGGCATAAGCGCGAACTTTTCCATTTACAGCGAAACCGAACGCAATAACATCATCAAAAAATCCTTCCAAGAATGTGATTTTGACGACGAAAAATTATTAAAATCGGTGAAATACCATATCGCGAACGCGAAAATGCTGGGCTTTGAGCCTATGCACTACGCCCAGGAATATGCGGGCGAGCACGATATTGCGGAAATTACTAAGGTATACACCCGCTATCAAAAGCATTTGCGCGAAAATAACGCGCTGGACTTTGACGATTTGTTAAACGAAACGCGGTTGTTGCTTAAAAATAACGCGGAAGCGCGGGAGTACCTCGGCGGAAAGTTTCGGTATATCCTCGTGGACGAGTTTCAAGACACCAACGCCGTGCAGTACGAGATTATCAAAATGCTTGCCTCGGTGCACGGTAATTTATTCGCGGTGGGCGACGACGACCAGTCTATTTACGGTTGGCGGGGCGCGAAAATTGAGAATATTTTACATTTTGAAAAGGATTTTAAGGACGCGAAGGTGTTTAAGTTGGAGCGCAACTACCGTTCTACCAAACGCATCTTAAAGCTTGCGAATACCGTGATTAAAAATAACGGACGGCGCAAGGATAAAACGCTTTGGACGGAAAACGCCGACGGCGACGCGCCCAAGGTGTACGAGGCAGAGGAGGAAAGCGGGGAGGCGCGGTATATCGCGCACACCATAGCGGGACTGCTTCGGCAAGGTTATAAATATTCGGATTTTGCCGTTTTAATGCGCTTGAACGCGCTCACGCGCTCGTTCGAACAAGAGTTCACTTCGGACGGTATACCCTATAAAGTGTTCGGGGGTTTTAAGTTCTTCGAACGCAAGGAAATTAAGGATTTGTTGGCGTATTTACGCCTGATTAACAACCCGTTCGACAGCGAGGCGACAGTGCGGATTATCAATTTCCCCAAACGCGGTATCGGTGCGAAAACGGTGGAAACTTTGCAAAATTACGCGTTTGAACAGGAACTTTCGGTGTACGACGCGTTGCTGGATTTGGACGAGTTGGGTTTTTCGGGCGCAACCAAACAAAAGCTGTTGGATTTTAGAAAGCTCGTCAAGGGCTGGATTGTCGAAAGCCAGGATTTGCCCGTCAACGAGCTGGTCAAGAAAATTATTTCGGATACCAAAATGCGCGAGGCGTACGCGGACGAGAGCGACGAGAGTATCAACAAGCGCGCGAATATCGACGAATTTATCAATTCGGTGGACGAGTATTGCCGATTAAACGAGGGCGCTACGCTTACCGATTATCTCAATCAGGTAACGCTGTCTTCGGACACGGACGAAATGGACGATAGCAACTACGTCACCCTCGCCACCATTCACTCGGTAAAAGGCTTGGAATTTTCCTGCGTGTTTATTTGCGGTATGGAAGAAAATATCCTGCCCGTATCGCGTGCCGTGGAGAACGACGACGATATGGAAGAGGAACGCCGTCTTGCCTACGTTGCGATTACACGGGCAAAACAACGCTTGTATTTTACCCGCTCGAAAAGCCGTTATTTGTACGGCAGGCGCGAGCCGACGTCGCGTTCCCGCTTTTTGAAAGAGCTTTCTTCCGAACTCGAATTACCCCGCGAAACGCGTTCCGCGTCCTTTGGTTACGATGGTTACGACGACCCCGAAAGCTATGGAAATTCTGCGTACGGCGGGGGCAGGTATGCGACGAACGGCGATTACGGCGGTAGACGCACCTCGTTTGGAACGGGGTATGGCTACGGCGCAAGAGGCGGGGATAGAGGCAATTCAAGCGTTACCCGTTCGGCGTGGACGGGAGGTAGTTCGCATAGCGGAAGCGGAACGAGTTACGGCGCGAGAAGTACGGCTACTACTACGCAAAAAAGCGGTGGGAGCTTTACCTACGGTGGCGTAGGCAAAGCGACGGTAAAACCGACGGGGGCGGGCAAGGATTTGAGCGTGTTCGCAATCGGCGTGAAGGTAACGCATCCAAAATTCGGCGCGGGAACAATCGTGAATACGCGCGGTATGGGTGCGAATATGATACTCGATATCGCGTTCGAGGGGTTGGGGATAAAACAGTTATCCGCGAATTTAGCGCCGTTGACGGTGCGGTAAATTGCGATAAGGAGCAAAGGGAATGGGCAGACAAAGAGAGCTTGTGGATATTCTGAACAAATGGGCGTACGAGTATTACGTCTTGGACGCGCCCACCGTTTCGGATAAGGAATACGACGCGCTGTACGACGAGCTTAGACGGTTGGAGGCGGAAAGCGGAGAGGTGTACCCCGACAGTCCGACGAAAAGAGTGGGGGGCGAGCCGATTAAGGCGTTCGCAAAGCACGCGCATATCGCGCGGTTATTCAGTTTGGATAAGTCGGTAACGGAAGAAGAACTCAAAGCGTTTACGACCAAAGCGGAAAAGCTTGCGGGGCAGGAAATCGACTACACGGTCGAATACAAATTCGACGGGCTTACCGTTTGTTTAACCTACGACAAAGGCGAGTTCGTGCGGGCGACCACACGCGGAAACGGCGTGGAAGGCGAGGACGTCACGGCGCAGGTTTTGACGATAAAATCCTTCCCGTTAAAGATAAAATACCAAGGCGTTTTAGAGGTGCGGGGCGAGGCGGTCATTCGGCTTTCCGTGCTGGACGAATACAACAAAACCGCGAGTGAACCGTTGAAAAACGCGCGGAACGCCGTTGCGGGGGCAATCCGTAATCTCGACCCGAAAATTACGGAAAAACGCCGACCTGAAATTTATTTTTACGATATTAATTACCGCTCGGAAGGCGCGGAGCTTTCACAAATCGAGGCGCACGAATTTTTGAAGGACGAGGGGTTTAAGGTATTCCCGTATTTCAAGGTTTGTCACGGTGCGGACGAGGTGGTAAAGGCGGTGGCGGAAATTGAGGTGAGCCGTCGGGAAATTGACGTCTTAACGGACGGCGCGGTGATAAAAGTCAACAACACGCGCTTGCGCGAGGAGCTGGGTTTTACCGATAAATTTCCGCGCTGGGCGATGGCGTACAAATTCGAGGCGGAGGAAGTCACCACGCTTTTGAAAGAGGTGATTTGGCAGGTGGGTAGAACGGGAAAACTCACCCCGCTTGCCCTGCTTGAACCCGTAGAACTTGGAGGAGCGACCGTTTCGCGCGCGACTTTGAACAATTACGGCGATATTTTGCGGAAAAGCGTCAAGATAGGCTCGCGCGTGCTTGTGCGCCGTTCCAACGAGGTTATTCCCGAAATTTTAGGTACGACGGAGCATTACGAGAATAGCAAAGAGGTGGAAAAACCCACCCGTTGCCCCGCGTGCGATACGCCCTTGACGGAAACAGGCGCGCACCTGTTTTGCCCGAATCGGCTTTGCGTGCCTCGGTTGGTGGCAAAGTTGGACCATTACGCAAGCAAAAACGCAATGAATATCGAGGGTTTTTCCGAGAGTACGGCGGAGGTTTTAACCGTGCAAAGAGGGGTGCAAAACTTTTCCGATTTGTATCGTTTGACGGCGTTGGATTTCGTCGGTTTGGAGGGTTGGAAAGAGAAAAAAATCAACAATTTCCTGTCGGGAATTGAAAAGAGCAAGACCCCGAAATTAGACGCGTTTTTGTACGCGATAGGCATAGACGGGGTAGGCAGGGTTGCGTCGAAAGACTTAGCGACGCGGTTTAAGAGCGTGGAAAATTTGCAAAAGGCAAGTAAGGAAGAACTTGTTTTAATGGACAATATCGGGGAGATAACCGCCGTCGCCATTTATGAGTATTTCCGCGACGAATACAACCTTGCCGAGCTGGACGCGTTAAAGCGGGCGGGCGTTGCGCCCGTTTGGTCGGACGAGAAAACGGACGGCGTTTTTTCGGAGCAATCAGTGGTGCTGACGGGTACGCTGTCCAAATATAAACGGAGCGAGGCGCAAAAGCTTATCGAGGCGCGCGGGGGTGTGTGTCAATCGTCGGTGACGGCGAAAACGACGTTGGTTTTAGCTGGCGAGGACGCGGGCAGTAAGTTGGAAAAAGCCAAAAAGTTAGGGATAAAGATAATCGACGAAGAGGAATTTGAACGGCTGTTAAACGAATAAAATAAAGGGGCGCGGGGTAAAAACCGCGCCCTTTAATGCGCTCTTTAAGTTTTTTTATAAAAAAACCTTAAAAAACGCGGAAAAAGCAAGGCGTAGCACTTGAAATTTTTGTTTTTTTTTGCTATAATAAGATAGCTTGAAAAATTAAGCGAAAACACGAGGATAAAAGTTATGTTGAGTATGACGGGGTACGGCAAGGGCGCGTACGAAAAAGACGGTTTAGAACTGACTTGCGAAATTAAGACGGTGAACAACCGTTATTTAGACGTTTCGATAAAAGCACCGCGCGTATTTTCGGCGTACGAGGACGTCGTTCGTTCTGCGGTGCGGGAAAAACTTACGCGCGGTCACGCGGATTTGTTCATTTCCCTCAAAGACAAACGCGAAAAACCTACCGCGCTCTTGGTGGATATGGCGCTTGCGACGAGCTACGTACAGGCAGGGCAAGCGATAAAGGAAAAATTTCCTCAGCTTATAGACGATATTACGCTTTCGTCGGTGTTGCGCTATCCCGAAGTGTTGAAAAACGAGGATACGCAAACCTTGGACGAGGAAATGATAACCGCGCTCAAATCCGCGCTTAGTCTTGCGTTAGACGCGCTCAACGAAATGCGTCTTTGCGAGGGCGAAAAGCTCAAAGCGGATATGCTGGCAAGGGTGGCGGTGATTGAAGAACTCGTAGGAAAAATAGAGAAACGCGCGCCACTCGTTGCCAAGGCGTATAAAGAACGCTTGGAAACGCGGATAAGGGAACATCTTGAAAACGTGCAGTACGACGAGGCGAGGCTGTTGACGGAGGTTGCGGTATTTACGGATAAGAGCAATATCGACGAGGAATTGACAAGATTACATTCGCATATCGCGCAGTTTAGAGAAATTTGTAACGAGGGCGTCGTGGGCAGAAAGTTGGACTTTTTGGTACAGGAATTCAACCGCGAAGCGAATACGACTTGTTCTAAGAGCAACGACGTGGAAATCACGCGTTTGGGTTTGGCGCTCAAAAACGAGATTGAGAAAATACGCGAACAGGTGCAAAACCTCGAATAAGCAAATAAACGAATAAGCGAATAAGCGAATAAGGAGCAAAAGATGAAAGGAAAATTAATCGTCGTTTCCGGTCCGTCGGGGGTGGGAAAAGGTACGATAGTAAAAACGCTTGTTAAGCGTCGCGAGGACGTCGTGGAATCCGTTTCCTGCACGACGCGCGAGGCGCGAGCGGGCGAAAAGCACGGCAGGGAATATTTTTTCATTTCCAAAGCGGAATTTTTAGAGAGGATTGAGAAAAACGATTTTTTGGAATACGACGAGCATTTCGGGAATTTTTACGGTACGCCCGTATCCTTCGTGCAAGAAACGCTGAAAGAAAAATCGGTGATTTTGGAAATTGACGTGGTGGGCGCGTTGAACGCGAAAAAACGCTTTCCCGACAGCGTGCTGGTAATGATAGTACCACCCAACGTAGCCGAACTTGAAAAACGCTTGCGCGGTAGAGGTTCGGAAACGGAGGCGGAAATTCAAAACAGGTTAGCAAGGCTAACTTACGAGTTGTCGCAAAAAGATAAATACGACTATGTAATCGTCAACGATATTCTCAAAAACGCAATCGCGCGTTTAGAGGAAATTATAGATAAAAAATAAAAAAATTAAGAAAATAAAAAAGCAAAAAAATTTAAGGAGTGTGATAGATATGATTAACGAACCTTCCGTAGACGTAATGATTCGGAAACTTGGCACGGAGGAAGAACCCGTCAGCCGTTACGCGCTTTGCACGGTTGCTGCGAAACGTGCGCGCCAAATTATCGAAACGGAGAAAAACGCAGGGGCAACCGATTCGATGGGTAAGGACAAGGAACTGCTTACGGCGTGCAAGGATATTGCCGACGGCAAAGTAGTCATTGCAAAAGACTAAAAAGATATTGCCTCGATTTGTTTTCGAGGCGATTTTCTTTCGTTTACGCGTAGTGCTACGAAAAAACAACAAAGGGGAAAGCGTATGTTACTTGTAGAGAAAAAACGGTTGACTGAACAGCTTTTCGACGCGAACGTGTTGATTGCCTCGTTTGAAGAGGATAGACTCGCCGTTACCGAAATGATGACCGAGTTTAATATCGTCGGATTGAATTATACTTTTTTGGGCAAGGGAAAAAACGTCAGGAACGATTACTGGTATTGGCGTGCCAGCGAGGACAGTTTGAAAAAGGCGAGCTGTTTGGTTTTGATTATGTCCAAAACGGTGTTTGAGGAACAAAACTCGCCAAGGAAAGAATCCTTTTGGTTTGAGGCGGGGTATATGGAAGCACGCGGGCAAAAGGTAATCCCGTTCGTGCTGGATATTCCCCGAAACGAGTGGGACGAATATTTGGGTAAAACGCCCATTCGGCAAATGCAGGCGACAAATTCCTTGCCCGATTTAATCGCGCAAATCGAACAGACGCGCCCGTTCAAAAAGAGCTTTTTTTTCGATAGAACGGTGGCGCTTTACGGCAACGCGCGGGTGTTTTACGCGGAAATGACGGTGCTTATGAATATTCGTAAGGATTTGGTGGACGGGATTTTACAGCGTTTGCAAATTCTTGACGACGACGAAATTCAAACGCGGAGCGACGTTTTGAAACTCTTGCAAAAGGAAATCAATTTCGGCGTGAAGTTACATAGGTTTGGTAAAGAATGTTTTATTCAGCACCCCTATTATTCGGCGTATTTGGAAGAATCGAAAGTACTGGATATGGACTGTAACGCGCTCAATCAAGACAACCGTTTTAGCTTGCTTTCGCAAAACGGGAACGGAAACGGGTACGCGATAAAGGTTGATTTTATCATTCCCAACCACGAGGTTTTGGGGGTGGCGGTAAAGCCGTATATGGAAATCAACAAAAACTCGCCTATCCGCAAAGCCGACCTTTTGAATCTCTTAAAGACGGAAAGCACGCAGGAAGTTTTCGAGGGGAAATTAGACGCAAAACTCGTTTCTACCGAAAAGACCGAACGGGTGTACTTTAACTTGTATTTCGACGACGATACAATGCTGATAGACTGCAACGACGAGAATATCGGCAAGACTTGCAACTACGTGTACGCGAAGTAAGGGGGGGGAAGAAAATGCGGGTAAAATACGAAATTTCCAAACTGCACGACGGCGGTAGCAATTATACGATATTTTTAAGCCACAGCAATTCCGACGATACTTGGGAAAAACTCACGGAAGCGTTAAAGGGGCAGGGTATAGATATCGTTTCGGACAAAGAAATTAAAGCAGGCGACCTCGATTTTGCTATTTGCATCAAAAATATGATTCGTGAAAACGAGATTATGGTGATGGACGTGTACGAGGGTCGGATTACGCCTTGGATGGTGTACGAGCTTGGGATTGCCTCGGGTTTGAATAAGAAAATTATTTTATACAGTTCTACGCCCGTGGACGAAAATTCTAACTATCTTTTCAAACAATACGGACCAGTCATTCAAGATATGGATTTGCTGGTACACGAGATAAAAAACAGCTTTTTCTTTTCCGAGCTTTTCGAATACGAAACGAGCGCGCTGAGCAAGAGCGCGTTTACGGGCGCGTGTATGGCGAATATCGATATTTGTCGATTGAGTTTGCGTTTATCGGGGATTGAGGAAATCCCCAAAAATATTTACAAATTCGGGTATATTTTGTTGGCGGTGGCGCGGTATGAAAAAACGGAAAACACCAACCGCTTAACAAATATTTGCAATATGACGGCGGACGAGCTGGTGGACGGCAAATGCGAAATAGACAATTTGCCGTGCAGTCTTTGTGAAAAAGCGCATTGCGATTCCCCGACGGACGTCATTTTGAATAAGATTTTATACAACTGCACGGTGGATTTAACAAGACAGAGCTTAACGCTGAATTTGCCGTTCAACCGCCTTGGTGGCGTTACTTTTAAGTGTTTCGTGGACGTGGCAAATATGGACTATGTGCAGGATATAACGGCAATACTTGAAAAAGCGGGCTTGTACGATATCGGTTTGTCTCATTCGACTTTCGGCAACCGTATCTATTTTATGTTACCGCAAAGCGTAATGAACGGTCTGTTCGCGATTGAAGCGCCCGACGGATTTATCAATAACTATCTTTGCAAGGGGGCTATGCTGTAATGGCTTTGCAATTTTCCACTCTTACGGGGTTTCGCTTGCACGCGCACGGCTGGGTGAAAACCTATTTGAATAAAATGCTAAACGGCTTGACGGGTAATTTGCACGGCTTGTTCTATCCGTTTAATACGAACTGTTGGCTTCAAAAAAGTTTCCAAGACGGCGGAATGGAGGGCTGGTGGCCGTACGAACAGGCGGGGTACTGGCTAGACGGCTATATCAAATGCGCGTATTTTGCAGAAAATGACGAGCATTTCGCCAAAGCGAAAAAAATGATAGACGACGCCATTTCTATAAAGGACGCGACGGGTTTTATCGGTGCAACCGAACTCAAAAAACGCGGGGAAGGCAACGAGTGGGTACACGCCGTATTCTTCCGCGCCGTGCTATTTTTATACGAGGTCACGGGCGAACAGCGTTATTTGACCGCCGTGCAAAACCATTACCTTAGCGGTTTTAACGATTATAGCGAATGGCGCGAAACGGTGAACGCGGAAAATATGCTCGTTTGCTATTTTTACAGCGGGGACGAACGGTTGAAAGACCTCGCTGTACAAGCGTACGAAAAGCATAGCAAGTGGTCGAAAAATTTCGAAACGCGGGCGGAGGATTTTTTAGCGGACAGACCGATTGATTTACACGGCGTAACCTATAACGAGCTGTTGAAAATCCCTTTGCTTTTGTATAAAGCGACGGGAAAAGAGCGGTATTTGCAAATTGCCTTGCAGGGCTTGAAACGCATAGAAAAATACCATCTTTTACCCCTTGGTATTCACAGCGCAAGCGAGTATTTCGGCGGGACGACGGCGAACGCGTGCGTGGAAACCTGCGATATATCCGACCATACTTGGACGCTTGGGTATTTCGCGCAGGTGACGGGTAGGGGTGAATATTTGGACAGGATTGAGCGTATTATGTATAATCTTGCGCCAGCGGTGATGGACAAAGAGTTCAAGGCTATGCAGTATTATTCCTCGCTCAATCAGCCTATCGCAACCCGCACGAGCAATCATTCGGGGAGTTTTACACAAACGCCCCGCACTGCCTATCAAAGCAATCATTATCCCGAATGTTGTACGGGTAATGCGAACAGAAGTATGCCGAATTTTATCTACCGTTCGTTGCAAAAGACGGAAACGGGCTATGCGTTTTGGTTTTACCTGCCTTGCGAATACGAACTTTTCGAGGGCGGTAGCTTTATTGTAGAAACACAGTATCCGTATAAGGAACGCGTGAAGATAACCTATCAAGGCGAAAAACGAAAATTTCAGCTCGCCTGCCGTATTCCCGCTTGGTGTGAAAATTTTGCGTATACCGCCAAACAGGCGGGCGAAAGACGAGAGGGATTTTTGTTGCTCGACGGGGAATTTGCGGACGGGGACAGCGTCGAATTAACGCTTGCAAGTAAGGTGGAGCTTGTTAAAACGCAAGAGGGTTTTATCGCGCAAAAGCAACCGCTTATGTATACTTTGAAAATTGACGGCAAGTGGGAAGTGGATAAAGACGAGCCTCGGCAAACGGCGGAGTATCCCGCGTATAATTTAACGCCGACGAGCGCGTGGCAGATAGGTTTGGATAAGGCGTTGTTTGAAAAGACGGCGGTGCTGACGGGCGAAAAGACGGACGATTTGCTGTGTTCGGATTATCGGATACAAGCGCAAGGGTATTTTTTAGAGGGCGTGGATTTTTACCGCGTGCATACGGATGACATTTTTATATCCGACTACGATAAAGGGGAAATTGTCAAGCTTCGCCGAATGGGACAAATTATCTACGAGGGCGAACTCACCTTCCCGCCCGAAATTAAGGATATTCAGCCTACGGGGCTTACAAAGAGGGAAATTACCTTACTTCCGTACTGCGAATCCGCACTGCGTTGGACGGTATTTCCCGATATAAAAAAATTTGAAAACTAACTAAGGAGCAGGCAAATGATAGCGGAAGTTATCGTCGATATCGCGTCGAGCGAAACGGACAGAATATTCGATTACCTCTGCGACGGCGAAGTAACCGTCGGCAGTCGGGTACGCGCGCCGTTCGGCGGTAAAATCGTGCCGGGGTTTGTTATGCGGTTAAAGCAAACGAGCGAAGTACCGTTTGAAAAACTCAAAAAAATAACGCCTTGTCCCGACGAATTGCCTGCTTTAACCAAAGAATGTTTAACGCTCGCCGAAAAATTAACGGCGAGATACCGCGTGCCCAAAGCGCTTGTTTTGCGGTTGTTTTTACCTACTGAAATGCGCACGGGAAAAATCCGCGAGCTGATGCGAAACTACGCGGAGCTTATCCGCTTACCCAAAGAAAAGGAAATTTCCGTACGGGCGAAAAACCAGATAGGCTTAGTGGAATATTTGCAAAAAAACGGTAAAACGGATTGCGCGGAGCTAAACGCCTTATTTCCGTCCGCCGTTACGGCGTTAGAGAAAAAGGGCTTGGTGAAAATTACGCGCGAACAGCTCTTGCGCGACCCGTACAAGACGGTAACAGGCGAAAAGGTGGAAAGAACGCTTACCCCCGACCAAGCGCGCGCGGTGCAAACGGTGGAAGAGGATAATCGTACCGTTCAGCTTATCCACGGCGTTACGGGTAGCGGAAAGACGGAAATTTATTTGACTTTGATTGCCAAGCAACTTGAAAAGGGGAAAAGTTCGATATTCCTCGTGCCTGAAATTTCGCTGACCCCGCAAATGCTCGCTCAGCTTCGTTCGAGGTTTGGGAAAAGCGCGGCGATTTTGCACAGCGGGCTTTCGGCGGGAGAACGGTTTGACGAGTGGTGGAGATTGCGCACGGGCGAGGCGAAAATTGCGATAGGCGCGCGGAGCGCAATATTTGCACCCTTGGAAAATTTGGGCGTGATTATTTTGGACGAGGAACACGATTCCAGTTACGCCAGCGAAACCGCGCCGAGATACAACACCTTCGACGTAGCGTATTTGCGGGCGAAAGCGAACGGCTGTAAATTAGTGCTGGGTAGCGCGACGCCGTCCGTGGAAACTTATAAAAAGGCGAACGAGGGCGAATTTTCGCTCATTCGTTTGCAAAAGCGTATCAATCAGCGACCTTTGCCCGAAATCGTCATTGCGGATATGAGAAGAGAGGTTAGGCGGGGGAACAATTCGGCGTTTTCTTCCGCGTTAAAGGACGAGCTTGCCAAATGCCTTGAAAACGGCAAACAGGCGATATTATTCTTAAATCGTCGCGGGTATTCGCAAACGGTGATTTGCAAGGAATGCGGGTACGTGGCGAAATGCGAGGCGTGCGACGTTTCGCTTACCTACCATCGCGACGAGGACTGTCTAAAATGCCATTATTGCGGAGCAAAATACAATATGCTGTCCGCTTGCCCAGACTGCGGGGGAATTAAGCTTTCGTATGCGGGTACGGGTACGCAAAGAATTGTAGCCGAACTGCAAAAACTTTATCCAAAGGCGCGTATTTTGCGAATGGACAACGATACGACGAGCGGGAAAGAGGGGCATTATAAAATCTTAAAAGCGTTCGGGGAAAAACAGGCGGATATACTCGTGGGTACGCAAATGATAGCCAAAGGACACGACTTCCCCGCCGTCACGCTCGTGGGGATTTTGGACGCGGATATGAGTTTGCATTTTTCCGATTACCGTAGCGGTGAGCGTACCTTTCAGCTGTTGACGCAGGTGGCGGGCAGAAGTGGTCGCGCCGAGGAAAAAGGCAAGGTGGTGTTGCAGACCTTCGACCCCGAAAACGAGGTGTTGCGCTATGCAATCGCCTACGACTACGAGGGGTTTTACCAAAACGAAATTTCTCTGCGCGCAGGAATGACCTTCCCGCCCTTTTCGAAAATCGTGCGTGTGTTGGTGACGGGCGAGGAGGATAAAAAGGTTTTGGAAACGCTGAAAACGGTGTATACCAAGTTAGAGGCGTTATATTATGACAATAGCGAAAAATTCCTCTTTTTCAATAAGATGCGCGCGCCGATAAAGCGGATACAAAACAAGTATCGATACCAAGTTTTGATGAGGCTTAGCGATACCTCGGTTTTACCGAAAATTTACGATATATGCGGGGAGGCGCGGACGCGTGACGCGCTAATAAGCGTAGAAGAAAATCCCGCGAATTTAAGTTGACAAATAAGGAGAAATAATTATGGCAATACGAAGCGTAGTACAAGTTGGCGACGAGGTTTTGCGCAAAAGATGTTTCGAGGTGGAAAACTTCGACGAAAATCTTTTTAAGCTTTTAGACGATATGAAAGACACGGTGAGAAAGGAACAGGGCGCGGGGCTTGCCGCACCGCAAGTAGGCGTTCTTCGTCGCGCCGTCGTCGTGGATTTGGAGGACGAGGGGTATTTTGAGTTTATCAACCCCGTGATTGTTTCGCAAAAAGGCGAACAGTCGGGCTGGGAGGGCTGTCTTTCGGTACGCGGAAAAAGCGGAATCGTATCCCGTCCTATGAAAGTCACGCTTTCCTATCAAGACCGTTACGGCGAAAAGCATATCTTAAAAGCCAAAGGTTTTTTTGCGCGCGCGATTTGTCACGAGTTGGACCACTTAGACGGTGTGTTATATATCGACAAGGCGACGAATATTGAAAACGCGTAAGGAGTAAACTATGGATAAGCAGAGGAAATGGCAAGAGTATTCCAACGAGGAAAAGCTGATTGCTATCGAGGCGTATTTGGACGGTATGAACGGTTTGCAAAACGCCGATTTGGATACGCAAAACGCGCACTTGCAATGGGTGAGGGAACACGTACCCTCGTATAAAGCGGGCGGTGGACAAAACTACGTTTTCATTTCCTATTCGCATCGCGATTTTGCCAAGGTTTACCGCGATTTGTCGGCGTTTTTATACAATTCGTATAAAAAGGTACGCTTTTGGTATGACGAGGGTTTGCCTGCGGGTAAAAACTGGGCGGAGGAAGCGAAACGGTATATCGAACACCCCAACTGCGTTGGCGCGATTTTCTATTTGAGTGAAAATTTATTAAACAGTAGCGCGGTGTTGCAGGAAATTCAAATGATTGAAAAATCTGGAAAGCCGTACGTAGCGGTGGCACTGGATAAAGAGAAATTTTCCGCCTCGCGCATTATCAAGGATAAATCGGATAAAAATTTTGCGCTATTTGATAAATTTTTCCCCGACGCCGATACCGCGCTTATCTACGACGAGGAATACGAAAATATTTTATACCGTATCAATAAAATAGAGGAAACCTTTAATGTGACGGAGGACGTTTTGTCCGATTTTATCTGCGAGGAATACGGCGAGGGCTTAAACCTCGTTGAGTACAAAGGTTCGCGTACGGAAGTGTTTATCCCCGAAAAAATCAACGACAAACCCGTGGTGGCGGTTTGTGCGTCGTTCGATAACGCCGAAAGCATATTCCTGAGTAAAAATATACGGTATATCTTCTCGCCTCTACTCAAAGAGGATACTTACGAGGACGCGAAAAATAAGGACACGGCGACCATTTACCGCCTTTGCGAAATGATGCTCGGCGGGTATCAAAAAAAGAGCGCGCCGTTTGGTAGTGCGCCGAATTTAGTGAAAATAAGCGTGGATAACGCCAACCCGTATTTCTATGATAAAGACGGCGCGTTGTATAGCAAAGACGGTGCGATTTTGCGGTTACCGCCGAAAAACGAATTAAAAGAATCGCATTTAGAGGGCGTGAAAAAAATAGGTGACGGCGCGTTGTACGGGTGCTATTCTAAGCATGAGGGGTTCGACTTGGACGGTATAGAAGAAATCGGCGAAAACGCGTTCGCGCAAAGCGCGATGTCTATTTATTCGTTCGGTTCAACCTTGCGTATTTTATCGCCCAGCGCGTTTTGGGGTATGCAAAGCCGTTTCCCGATAGCCGATATTACGGGCGAGCTGTTGGTGGTGGACGACTGGTGTTTTAAGGATACGCAGTTGATAAAATACGCAGGCATAACGGACGGGGTAATCAAGATAGGCAAGGGCGCGTTTTTCGGGTCTATGTGCCATTTAATATCCTTCCCAAGCACGCTCAAAGAAATCGGCGTGGGCGCGTTCGCGGCGTCGGCGTTGGAGATTGCGACTATCCCTGAGGGGACGGAATATATCGGTAATTTGGCGTTTTATAATTGCGAACAATTAGAAATCGTGCAAATCCCCGCAAGTGTAAAATATATCGGCGGGGACGCGTTTTTCGGTTGTGACGCCTTGCGTTACGTTCGATATAAAGGCAAAAGAAAACAGCTCGCACAAATTAAAACGAGCGGGGACGGTCCGAGCGAGGAGTTTATGAAAAAAATCGTTTGTCAAAACGAGCGCTGGCGTAGGTTCAAGCTCTGGATTCGGGATAAAATTCATAATTTAGCAGAGAAAATTTTAGAAAAGGTATAAAAATAGAAAATGAAAATCGTATACGCAGGCACGCCCGAGTTCGCGGTGATGCCCTTACAAAACTTAATAGACGCGGGCTATGAAATCGCGGGCGTGGTAACGCAATCGGACAAACCGCAGGGCCGGAAAGGCGTACTCACGCCCCCGCCCGTGAAAACACTCGCGCTTGCTTGTAATTTGCCCGTAATCCAACCCGAACGCTTGAAAAACGAGCTGGAAAGTTTGCGCGCGCTCGGCGGGGATATTATGATAACCTGCGCATACGGTCAAATTTTAACGCAAGAGGTTTTGGATTTATTCCCGCTCGGCGTATGGAATATCCACGCGGGTTTGTTGCCCAAGTACCGCGGTGCGTCGCCTATCCAAAGCTGTATCATAAACGGCGAAACCCAAACGGGCGTGAGCATTATGAAAACGGAACTTGGCTTAGATTGCGGGGATATTTTGTGCGTGGAAAAAACGCCGATAGAAGATAGTGAAACTTACGGCGAATTATCTCAAAGACTTTCAAAAATAGGCGCGAAACTTTTATTGACGGCGTTAGATATTTTGCAAACGGGCGATTATACCCTGCAAAAGCAAGGCGAAAAAGAGGTCGGCGTCGTGAAAAAAATCCATAAAGAACAGGCGAAAATCGACTTTTCTAAGCCTGCGCGCGAAATCGTGAATTTGGTGCGCGGAACAAACCCCGCGCCCGTGGCGTTTACTAAGGTTGGCGAACTCGTTGTGAATGTTTACCGCGCGGAAATCGCACAGTTAAACGATAGCGAAAAAGAAACTTGGGGAAGGGCGCAAATCGGCGAAATTCTAAGCGACAGCGTAAAGCGCGGTTTGCTTATCAAATGCGCGGACGGCGCGGTGAAATTAACCGAGGTACAAGGCGCGGGCGGAAAAAGAATGCGCGGAAACGACTTTTTGAACGGTAGAAAGGTAAGCAAAGGACAGGTGTGTATATGCTGAGCAATCCCGTGTACGACCCCTTTTTAATTTTGACCAAGGTGTATTCGGACGGCGCACACTTGAAACAGGCGATTACCGATACTTATATCGAGGAACAGTACCGTTCGAGAACGGTGAAAATCGTGTACGGGGTGCTGGAAAACGATATTTATTTCGAACAGTGTATTCGCCATTACGCGCCCAAAGCACCAAAATTAGCGGTGCGGACGATATTAAAAATTTGCCTGTATATGCTACTTTTTATGGATAAAAAGCGGTATATGGTTACCGATTGCGCTGTTACGCTTTGCAAAAAGCTGGGCAAGAGCGGGGTGAGCGGGTTTGTCAACGCGTTCCTGCGTAGATTTGATAAAGACGAGGTAGAAAAAACGCTTACGCAGGCTTGGGTGAAGTATTCCTACCCGCAATACGCGTTCGAATGGTTAAAAAAGGAATACGGCTCGCGTGCGGAGCAAATTGCTACGGCGCGCTCTGGCGGGGTGTCCGTCCGTTTTGAAAAGGAAGAGGAAAAATATTTGACGAGAACGCATACCAAAACGCCGTTTTCCGAAAAATACGGTAATTATCTTTTTGAAAATTTCGCGCGCGACGAGGGTTTTGACGAGGGGGCGTACACCTTTCAATCGGTGGGCAGTATCGCCATTTGCGATTGCGTTACGCCGTGTGAAAAGATGCTGGACGCGTGTTCCGCACCGGGCGGAAAATCCGTGTTACTTAGTAAAAAATGCGACAGCGTTACCGCGTTTGAATTGCACGAACACCGCGTTGCGCTGATAGAGAGTTATAAAACGCGTATGGACGTGCAAAATTTGACGGCGACGCAAAAGGACAGTAGTGTTTACGACGAAAGCTACGAACAGAAATTCGACGGCGTTTTGTGCGACGTGCCTTGTTCGGGGTTTGGAACGGTAAGTGAAAACCCCGATATCAAGCTCTTTCGAAAAAAAGAGGATTTTACCGCGCTTGCGAAAACGCAAAAAAGTATTTTGGACGCGTGTAGCGGGTATGTGAAAAAGGGCGGGTTTTTGTACTATTCCACCTGTTCGCTTTTCGCCTGTGAAAACGACGAAATCGTGGGTGCGTTTTTGAAAAACCACGGCGAGTTTGCAGTGGAAAAATTAGACAGTCCGCTTGCGCACGATAATAAAAAATACGGTTTGCAGTTTTTGCCCGACAAAGCGTTCGGTGCGGGGTTTTATATAGCGAAGATGAGGCGGTTATGAAAGCGATATTACAGGACTTGTCCTTTGCGGAAATTGAAAATTTAACGCTTGCATTAGGCGAGAAAAAGTTCCGTGCAAAACAGCTGTTTGAGGGCCTGACGCAGGGTAAGGGAATAAACGAAATTACCTCGCTACCCAAAGCGTTCAAGGAAAAGCTTTGCGAATGCTACGAGGAAAAATGCGTGGTTATAAAAGAGGTATATACCTCTTCGGACGGTACGGAAAAGTATTTATTTTCGCTTGCGGATGGGAATATTATCGAAGGCGTATTGATGAAATATAAATACGGCTATACGCAATGCGTATCGACGCAGGTGGGGTGCAGGATGGGCTGTAAATTTTGCGCCTCTACCCTGGGGGGCTTGACGCGCAATCTCACCGCGGGCGAAATTTTATCGCAGATTTTGGTGGTAAACGCCCTGCATAAAGCGGATAAAAACGGGCAGGGCAAAGAGGCGCGCGCCGTTACGAATATCGTTTTGATGGGTAGCGGAGAACCGCTTGATAACTACGACGAAACGGTCAAGTTTTTACGGCTCGTCACCAGCGCGGAGGGCTTGGGTATAAGCGCGCGGAATATTTCGCTTTCGACCTGCGGTATCGTACCCAAAATGTATCAACTTGCAAACGAGGGGATACCCGTGAATTTGACGGTATCCTTGCACGCGACGGACGATAAAACGCGAGAGCGGACGATGCCCGTGGCGAAAGCGTATAAGATAGAGGAAATATTAAAAGCCTGCGAGTATTACTTTGAAAAAACGGGCAGGCGGTATTATTTTGAATACACGCTAATCGCGGGTGAAAACTGCGACGAAACGCACGCGGACGCGTTGGTGAAATTGTTAAAGGGGAAACCTTGCCATATCAATTTAATTCGGCTTAACGAGGTGAAAGAACGCTCGTTAAAGGCTTTGGACGAAAAGAACGCCTACCGCTTTTTAGGACGCTTGGAAAAGGGCGGGGTTTCGGCGACTTTGCGCCGTCAAATCGGTGTGGATATCGGCGGAGCGTGCGGGCAACTTCGAGCGAGTTATTTGGAGCGGGAATAATATGCAGAACAAGACGTTATCGCTTATCGCGGGTTTTTTGGCAATGCTGTTCGTGGGAACGAGTTATTTCTTCACCCAAAAGAGAAAGTATTTGTTTTTTCAAGCGACGGGTATCGTGTTTTTGATACTTTCGTACCTTTTCGACGGCGCGTATTTTGCAATGATAGGCTTGGGCGTAGCGTTGATGAGAACGCTCGTCTATTTCGGTTACGAGCAGAAGAAAAAAATTACGCCCGTATGGGTGGCGGTGGCGTTTTCGCTGATTACCGTTTTTGCGTATTTTATCGTCAACTGGTGGATATTGCACGCGGTAAAGACCATAGATTTAATTTGCGTGGCGTCGCTCGTGGGGTATGCGCTCGTATTGCGTATTCCTGATTTGAACAAAGTGCGGTATTTGGTGCTGTTGCCGATTAGTTTGTCTATCGTATACAACGCGTTTTCGGGAACGGCGGTGTTTGTCACAATTTCTTATTCTTTCGAGCTTGTTATGAGCGTTTTAGCAATTTTCAAATATCAAATTTTTACAAAACGAAAAACGGAGGTTACAACAAATGAAACAAATTAAAATTGCACCGTCTATCTTATCGGCGGACTTTTCGAAAATGGGCGAGGAAGTCGCGTCCTTGGAAAAATGCGGAGCGGATTTAGTGCATTGCGACGTTATGGACGGCGTGTTCGTGAATAATATTACGTTCGGGATTAAAATGGTACAGGATATTAGAAAATGCACGAGCTTGCCCCTCGATTGCCATTTGATGATAGTGCATCCCGAAAAATACGTCGAACGCTTTGCCAAAGCGGGCGCGGATATTATCACCGTACATTACGAGGCGTGCCAAGACAACTTAAAACAAGTGTTAGAACTTATTAAATCGACGGGCGTAAAATGCGGTGCGGTTATCAATCCCGATACGCCCGTGGAGAAAATTGAGGACGTAATTCCGATGTGCGATATGGTGCTGATAATGAGCGTATTCCCGGGTTTTGGCGGACAAAAATTTATTCCGAGTGCGCTCGATAAGCTCCGTGAAGTCAAGGCGATTGTCGAAAAATGCGGTAAGGATATCGATATCCAAATCGACGGTGGCGTGGGTTTGGATAATATCCAAACGGTGAAAGACGCGGGCGCGAACGTAATCGTAGCGGGTAGCGCGGTGTTTAACGCGGAGGACAGAGCGGAGAGAATTGCGCGGTTAAAGGCGTAAAAGATAAAGGCGTAAAAGAGGCTTTATTAAAATGACGGCAGAAAAAAAGAAGGTGGATTTCACCCAAGGGAAAATTTTCCCTATGCTAATCTTGTTCGTATTGCCGATAGTGGCAACGAATTTATTGCAAATGTTTTATAACGCCGCGGATATGATGGCGGTAAGTTTATCGCACGAGGCAAACGCCGTCGGGGCGATAGGTACGACGACTTCGTTCGTGCATTTAATCGTCAACGTCTTTATCGGCTTTTCCGTCGGCGCAAACGTCGTCGTTGCCAAGCATATCGGCGCGAACGATAAGGAAAAAACCCAGCGTGCCGTGCATACTTCCTTGATTATGGCGGTTATATTCGGCGTCGTCGGCGCGGGTTTAGGTATCGCCGTTTCCCGCCCGATTTTGCAAGCGATGGGAAATACGGGTAGCTTGTTGGATTTGGCGGTAAAGTATACCTATATCTATTTTGCGGGTGTACCGTTTTTGGCTTTGACCAACTATTTAATTGCGATTTTCAGAGCGAAAGGCGACGCCAAAACGCCCCTTATCGTACTCTCGCTTGCGGGATTAGTCAACGTGGGGCTGAATTTGTTTTTCGTGTTGGTGGCAAAACTGTCCGTTGAAGGCGTGGCGATTGCTACCGCCACGGCGAATTTGCTCTCTTTCGTCGTTTTGCTTATTAAATTGCGCAAGGACAAGGATTTTACTACCTTTTCGTTTAAGCGTTTGAAAATAGAACGCAAATCGTTTGGGGAAATTATCAGAATCGGTTTGCCCGCGGCAATCCAAGGCGGACTCTTTTCGCTTTCGAATATGCTTATTCAATCCTCTATCGTAACGGTGAACAACAACCTTTGCCCCGCGGGGATTGACTATCAGCCCGTCGTAAACGGTAGCGCGGCGGCGGGAAATTTGGAAGGGTTCGTGTATACCTCAATGAACGCGGTATATCAAGGCGCAATCACCTTTACCAGTCAAAATATGGGGGCGAAAAAGCCCGAGCGTGTCAAACCGATTATGTATAACTGCTTTTTATTAACGACGCTTATCGGCGTGCTTATGGGTGCGTTCGTGTTGCTGTTGAAAGCACCGCTACTTTCCTTATACGGTGTAATCGCTGGCGCGGAGGGGAGTGTAGAGGCGCTTGCAATGCAATCGGCAACCATTCGGCTTTGGATAGTTTGCGCACCGTACTTTTTATGCGGTACGATGGAAGTTTGTACGGGCGTATTAAGGGGGCTTGGCAAATCGCTTACCTCGACGGTAATTGCGTTGGTTGGTTCGTGCTTGCTTCGCGTGGTGTGGCTACTCACCGTGTTCCCTGCAAGGCAGACCTTACAAACGGTGTTTATGTGTTATCCGATAACTTGGACGCTGACGACGCTTACGGGGTTTGTGGTAATCCAAATGCTGTTAAAACGGATAATCAAAGAACGGGATTTTGCGTAACGGGAAAAGCCGACTTGCGAAAAGCAAGTCGGCTTTTTTAAGTTTAGGTTAAAAGGGCGAGGGGATACTCGCCTTAGTTACGAAGACGTCAGTCTGCCTTTTTCAGCGTTCTGATACATCTTGCGCAAACGTAACCGTTGGTTTCCTTACCGTCCTCGACGTAGGAAATCTTTTGAACGTTTACTTTGAAAGTTCTTCTCGTTTTACGGTTGGAGTGGCTAACGTTGTTACCCGACGCTTGACCTTTACCGCAAATATTGCATACTCTCGACATATTGACACCTCCGATTTGGGAATTATTTTGCCGTGGTTTATCTATAAACGACTCCTATTTTTGCGCGCAAAAAAAGTCAACGCAAAAACAAGCAATAATAATATAGCATTTTTAAGGAGAAAAATCAATCAAAATTAAGCCGAAAAAGACAAAAAATAAAAAATATTAAGAAAATTTTGAAAAAGTACTTGCCAAATGCAAACAAATAGTGTAAAATGAAAGGGTACTTGGAGAATGATTATGTCAGTAAATACGAATAACGCTTACGGCAAAATATCCATTTCCGACCTTGCTATCGCAAAGGTCGCGTCTAATACTGCAATGGAATCGTACGGCATTGTGGAAATGGTTTCGCGCCGTTTTACCGATAGCTTGGCTTTACTAATGAAAAAAGAAGTGGGCGGTAAAGGCATAAGAGTTACCACTTCCGGAAACAGAATTTATATTGACGTGTACGTCATTATTAAATACGGCGTGTCCATAAGCGCCGTTGCCGAATCGCTGAAAGAGGCGATTAAATATAAAGTCGAGGCGTTTACAGGTATGATTGTCGCTACCGTCAACGTAAACGTAATCGGCGTCAAACTCTAAAAGTTCAGGCGCACGCGAAAGCAATTTTGCGATTGCGCTTTTTTGCGTAACCCGTTAAAGTATATATCGTGGCGTGCGCGCTCGCGCGTGCGTAAGATTTAACGGTTCGTCCGTCCGCGTGAAAAAACGCTGGCGGGACGAGATAAAATAATTACGAAGTAAGGAGCATTTGATAATGCATAAAACGATAAATAGCACCGAATTTAGAAAAATGATATTAGTCGGCGCAAAACAGCTGGAAATTAACCGCGCGAAAGTGGACGCGCTGAACGTATTCCCCGTTCCCGATGGGGATACGGGTACGAATATGTCGCTTACGATGCAATCGACTGTAAGAGAGTTAACCGCTTGTCAGTCGAGCGCGTTCTCGGAGGTTTGCAATAGCATTTCAAAAGGCGCGTTAAAGGGCGCGAGAGGAAATTCGGGCGTTATCCTTTCCCAAATATTGAAAGGGATTTGCTCGGTTTTGGGGAAATGCGAAAAAGAGGCGGACACCAAAACTTTCGCAAAAGCAATGGAACAAGGCACGAAAGTTGCTTACGGCGCGGTTTCCGTACCCAAGGAAGGTACGATACTCACCGTTATCCGTATGATGAGCGAACACGCCGTAAAAGTGGCGGGGAAAAAGAAGTATTTCGAGGAATTTTTCAAGGACGTAATCGAAGAGGGTGAAAAGGCGCTTGCGCTCACGCCTGAACTGTTGCCTGTATTGAAAAAAGCGGGCGTCGTCGACTCGGGTGGCGTAGGCTTGATGACGATTATCAAGGGTTTTGCCTCCGAGCTTACGGGCGAAGAAATTGCGGACAGCGTTACCGAAATGGAAAGCGCGCAAAGCGAATCGGAATTTGGCGATAATTCCAGCATTATCAGTATGGAATTAGGCGAAATCGAGTACGCGTACTGCACGGAATTTTTCATTATCAATATGAAAAAGAGTACCACACTTTCGGCGATTGACAGACTGCGCGAAAGATTGATGGCGATAGGCGACAGCGTCATTTGTATCGGTGATTTGGAACTTGTGAAAGTCCACGTGCATACCAACCAGCCTGGTAAAGCGCTTACCTACGCGTTGGAACTTGGTGAATTAGACCGTCCGAAGATTGAAAATATGTTGGAGCAAAACCGTCAGCTTCGTGCGCAAATGGAAGCGGAAAAGAAGGAAATGGGGATGCTTGCCATTTGTACGGGTTCTGGGCTTTCGGATATTTTCAAGGATTTGTCGGTGGACAGCATTATCGAGGGCGGACAAACGATGAACCCGTCCGCAAGTGATATCGCGACGGCGGCGCAAAAAATCAACGCGGAGCATATTTTTATATTCCCGAACAATAAAAATATCATTTTGGCGGCGGAACAAGCGAAGAATTTGGTGGAGAATAAGACGATACACGTAATTCCGACCAAGAACGTACCGCAAGGCTTTGCAGCGGCGCTGGAATTTAACCCTGAGGTAAGCGCGGAAGAAAATAAAACGAATATGATTCACGCCTTGGATAACGTGAAAGCGGGACAGGTAACGTACGCCGTGCGTAACACCTCGCTTAACGGTTTCTCTATTAAAGAAGGGGATATTATCGGGCTTGACGATAAGAAAATTTTGGCGAAATCGCATTCCGTTGAGGAAACGGTGTTAAAGCTTATCGGGCGTATGAAAGAGGACTTCCATCAAATGATTACCCTCTATTACGGCGAGGACGTCAAAGAGGACGAGGCGGAGGCGCTGTGCGCGTCTATCGCGGAAAAATATCCCGAATGCGACGTGGATTTCCACAACGGCGGACAATCGGTATATTACTATATTCTGTCCTTAGAATAACGCATAAAAATTGTATAAATTTATAAATATGCAAAAAAAACAAAAGACGGCGGACGGAGGGTTCGTCGTCTTTTTGAACTTTCGGATAAAGGAACGGGCAAATGAAACTCTCGCTATTGCGTTCAATCGGAGAAAAACGCGAAAAGGATTTTAATAAACTGGGTATTTACGAGGCGGAGGACCTCGTAAGGTTTTATCCGCGCGCGTATTTGGATTTGACCGAGCGTTCGTCGTTGAGAAACGCCTACCATAACGATATGGTGTTAATCGCGTGCGAAGTGACCCGTCTTGCGCCCGTCAATTTTTCGTCGCGACAAAGAACGGTGCGCGCGTTTTGTTCACAGGACGGTTTTCCCTTTTCGGCGATTTGGTTTAATCAGCCGTATATCGCGCAAAAGTTAAAACCTGGGGAATACCTTTTTTACGGTAGGGTTCAAAATAACTACGGACAAATTTCCATCGTCAACCCCACTTTCGAACCGTTGGATAAAAATTATCGGTTGAAAGGTATTGTACCCGTATATTCGTTAAAGGGGAGTTTGAGCCAAAAAATCGTGCGTTCGGCGGTGAAAGAGGCGTTGCAACGGGTGAATTTAAGTTCGGTAATTCCCTATCCGATTGCGAAAAAATACGATTTGCCCGCGCTTGAAAAATGTTTTTTCGAGGTGCATAATCCGCCGGATATGCAAACGCTTGCCTATGCGTCCGAGCGGATTGCGTTAGAGGAATATTTTATTCTCATTTCCGCGTTCAAGATTATCAAAGGCGGGAAAGAAGAAGCGCGTATACGCCGTTACAGCGTTACGGCAAGCGAAGTGAAAGCGTTTGTTTCGCGGTTTGGGTTCGAGTTTACCGACGGGCAAAAAAACGCCGTCAACGAGATTTACGATAACCTGCGTTCGCCTTTGAGAATGAACAGATTACTGCAAGGGGACGTGGGTAGCGGGAAAACGGCGGTGGCGCTTTGCGGTATCTATATGGCAGTGAAAAGCGGTTTTACGGCGGCATATTTGTCGCCGACCGAAGTACTCGCCGCGCAAAATTATGCAGT
>JAZSPG010000086.1:0-1919 GCA_045537295.1 Candidatus Scatosoma sp.
CCTTGGCTCACAGAACGACATGGCTACGATCCGACTTACTCTTTGGATTATGCAACCAAATAATACAGAAAGTGAAGATAATATTTTGTAGAAAGAGGACTACTTTATGGATATTTTGTCGAAACTGCCTGAACGCTTGAAAGAACTTACGTTTGATAGGGGGATTAACGCGCCTACGCTTGCGAAAGAGATAAATATTGGAAGTAATACGGTAACTCGGTATATGCAAGGCGTTTGCTTGCCGAAATTTGAAATTTTTATTTTATTGATTGACTATTTTCATTGTTCGGCGGATTTTTTGCTGGGATTATCAGAAAATCCAAGGTACGAGGAAAATTTTTTACCGACCCCGCCGTTTAAGGATAGATTTAGAATTGCCTTAGGGGAAAATAGGACGACGCAATACGCAGTACAAAAGAAATCGAATATTTCTTGGGCGAATTTTCATTACTGGCTAAACGGCAAAAGACTGCCGTATTTAGACAGCCTTGTAAAACTCGCGAATGCTATGGATTGTTCGGTGGATTACTTATTAGGTCGGGTAAAATAAGCGAAAATAGAATAATAAGAACGGCTTGTCTTAACGGCAAGCCGTTCTTTTGCGCGAGGAAAAATAAAAAGTTGAAAAGATTTACATATAAATTGACAAAAAGTGACTATTTTTCCGCTGTTTTTTCCTGTATAATAAACGGTGAACTATAAGGAGCAAAAAAATGCAACAAAATCAAGACATTTACAAAACAAGCCGTCTATTATATATAATTGAGGCAGGATTAGAGTATTTCATTTCCTTGCTGGTGGCGGGCGCGTATCTTGCCAAAGTTACCTCGGCAATCGGAATTTCAGATGGCGTAACGGGTATTTTAAGCTCGTTCGTGTCGTTGGGTTGCGGGTTTCAGCTCGTCGCCGTATTCCTCGTCAACAAACGCCCCGTCAAGCGCTGGGTAAGTATTCTACATAGTTTAAACCAGCTTGCGTTCGCGCTCGTGTATCTCGTACCCTTTATTCAAATTTCAAAATTAGGCAAAACGCTGTTGTTTGTCGCGTTCTTGCTGACGGGGCATATCGTCAACAATATCGTCAACTCCCCTAAAATCAACTGGTTTATGTCGCTCGTAGACGACGATAAACGGGGTAGGTTTACCGCAAACAAGGAAATCGTTTCGCTTATCGGTGGAATGGTATTTACCTTTATCGTCGGGCAAATTATGGACGTGTGCGAGGCGAACGGCAATATCGAGGGCGCGTTCGCGTTTTGCGGTATCGGTATTTTTATTTTAATGGTGTCGCATACCTTGACCTTGGTGTTTTCCAAGGAAAAGCCCGTGACGGACGAAGAAAAAGTCCCTACCAAGCAGGTGCTTAGCGGGATAGTCAGGGATAAAACGCTTTGGAAGGTGGTGTTGGTGTCGGTGCTTTGGAATATAGCGCATTATGCAACCACGCCTTTTTACGGTACTTATCAGATTAAAGAATTAGGGTTTTCAATGACTTTCGTTTCGTTGCTTTCGGCGGGGTATTCCATTTTGCGCGCCTCTTGCTCGCGTCCTATGGGTAAAATTGCGGATAAGACCTCGTTTGCGAAAATGCTGAATATTTGCTTTATCGTGGCAATGGTGGGGTTTGGTATCAATATCTTCACCACGCCAGCCAACGGCAAGGTGCTGTATACGCTGTATTATCTTTGCTACGCCGTTGCGATGGCGGGTATTAACAGCGGAAGTATTAACCTTATCTACGATTACGTGGATAAGCGCAACCGTATGGGCGCGTTCGCGTTCAAGAGCGCGGTAGCGGGTGTTGCGGGGTTTTTGACGACCTTAATAAGCAGTGTTCTCGTCGAGCGTATCCAAGCGAACGGCAATACTTTTTTCGGTATAAGCGTATACGCGCAACAGGTGACTTCGGCGATAGCGGTG
>JAZSPG010000097.1:0-38398 GCA_045537295.1 Candidatus Scatosoma sp.
CTCGTTTACTCAAAATAATTTATCTTCATTGCGCGTTTTACTTTTGTAAGCGTTTGCGACGCCGTTTCGCGCGCCTTTTCGCTACCCGCTTTTAACATTTCCCAAACGGCGGGAATATCCTTAGCGAGTTCTTCTCTACGCGTTCTAATCGGCTCTAAGGTTTCCTGCATTACCGCGTTGAGTAATTTTTTCACCTTCATATCGCCCAAACCACCGCGTTCGTAATGCGCGCGAAGTTCTTCTAAATTTGCGTATTCGGGCAGGTATTTTGCAAAATGCTCGTCCGTCGCGAATGCGTCTAAATAGATAAAGGTAGGATTGTTTTTGGTGTCGCCGGGGTCAGTTACTTTGATATGGTTCGGGTCGGTGTACATACCCATAACCTTGCGCTTAATCTCGTCCGCGCTGTCCGAAAGATAGATACAGTTCCCAAGCGATTTACTCATTTTCGCCATACCGTCCGTACCCGGCAAGCGCAAGCAAGCCCTGTTTTCAGGCAACACCGCTTTGGGTTCAACCAAGGTTTCACCGTACAAACCGTTAAAGCTACGCACGATTTCGCGCGCTTGTTCTAACATCGGAAGTTGGTCCTCGCCAACAGGTACGATATTCGCGTTGAACGCCGTAATGTCCGCCGTTTGCGACACGGGATAAGTTAAAAAGCCCATAGGAATAGACTGCTCGAAATTGCGGAGTTTGAGCTCCGCTTTCACGGTGGGGTTGCGTTCCAAGCGCGCCAGCGTTACGAGGTTCATATAATAGAAAGTCAGCTCGGTGAGCTGTTCGATATGCGACTGAATAAAAATCGTCGATTTTTCAGGGCTAAGCCCGCAAGCCAAGTAATCGAGCGCGACTTCCGTGATATTTGCCCGCACCTTATCGGGATTGTCGAAATTATCGGTGAGCGCTTGCGCGTCCGCTATCATTATATATATTTCGTCGAATTTACCGCTGTTTTGCAGTTCCACGCGCCGTTTGAGCGAGCCGACGTAATGCCCGATATGCAATTTCCCCGTGGGTCTGTCACCCGTTAAAATGATATTTTTCATAAAATTTCCTTTTTTTGTATACCGCGTACCGCTTTTACGCATACTGCGGGTATGAAACGAATATTTTTATGCGTTACCGCAGTATTGTTTGTTTGCGCGATTGCCATCTTTTTGATTTCCGCGCGTTCGCACCAAGTCCACACCGTGTTACCCGTCTATTTAAGAACGGTCGTTTTTCCTCACTTCGCGCCGTAGGTATTGCGGTATTTATACATTGCGGAAAGGTGTTCCTTACCGTCGATAACGCCGTCCTCAATCGCTTGGATAATATCGTCCATCGTCACGACGGAAAATACGTTGACGCCCGATTCCTTTTTCGCCTCTTCCACCGCCGACAAATCGCTACCCAGCGCCTTTTCTCTACGGTCTACGGAAATAATCATACCCACGATATCCACCTTCGCCGTTGCTCTGAGCTTGGGCAAAATTTCGCGAAGCGCTTTCCCCGAGGTCATAACGTCCTCGATAATAATTACCTTTTCGCCGTCCTGTAACTGCTTACCGACGAACATACCGCCTTCGCCGTGGTCTTTTTCTTCCTTTCTGTCAAAGCAGTAGTTTACCTCTTTTTCATACTTATTATACAACGCAATCGCCGTCGTCACGGAAAGCGGAATACCTTTATATGCAGGACCTACCAGCGTATCCGCCTCTAATTTATTATCCAAAATGCACTCCGCGTAATACTCGCCGAGCTTGGCGAGCTGTTTGCCCGTTTTGTAATTGCCCGTATTGATAAAATACGGCGCGATTCTACCGCTCTTTAAGGTAAATTCCCCAAATTTAAGTACACCGCTCGAAACCATAAATTTGATAAATTTTTCTTTATAAGTATATTCCATAAGTCTTTTCCTCCTATTATTTCCCGTTTAATTGCAAAGTACCCGTAAGCTCGGTTACATTCTCAACGCCGTGCCTGTCGCACCAGTCGTTTAAGCCTTGGATAATTTTCGGCATAGCGTAAGGGTCGGTAAAATTCGCCGTACCCACTTGCACCGCCGTTGCGCCCGCCATTAAAAATTCTATCGCGTCCTCGGCGCAGGTAATTCCGCCCATACCGATTACCGGAATTTTCACCGCTTGCGACGCCTCGTACACCATACGCACGGCTATCGGTTTTACACCCGCGCCCGATACCCCGCCCGTATTGTTGGCAATAATCGGTCGTCTTTTTTCGATATCAATCGCCATACCCGTCAAGGTGTTAATCAGCGAGATACAGTCCGCACCACCGCGTTCCGCCGAGCGCGCGTTTTCCGCGATACTTTCTACGTTGGGCGAAAGCTTGACAATCAGCGGAGTGTTTTTCGCGCCCGATTTCGCGACGCGCGTCACTTCCTCTACCGTTTCGGGCTTAATCCCGAACGCCATACCACCGCTTTTTACGTTAGGGCAAGAGATATTCAACTCAATCATATCCACCTTGCCGTCCAGCTTTTCGCAAATGCTCTTATAATCGTCCAGCGTCTTGCCCGCCACGTTTGCAATCACGCAAGTCCCCGTGCTTTTCAGCCAGTCCAAATCGCATTTAATAAAATGCTCTACCCCGGGGTTTTGCAAACCCACCGCGTTGAGAATTACCCCCCTGCTTTCCGCAATACGCGGAACGGGGTTGCCAAGCCTTGCCTCGTTGGTCAAGCCTTTGGTGGACACACCGCCGAGCATACCGATATCGTACAGCTCGTGAAATTCTCTGCCAAACCCAAACGTGCCCGACGCCGAGATGACGGGATTTTTTAATTGTATCCCGCAAATGTTAACCGATAAATTCGCCATAATTTTTCCTTTCGTTATAATTTGTTATAATACCACTTCGTTCGCGTTAAATACGGGTCCGTCCTTACATACTCTTGCTTTTTTGCCGTTGGTCAAATCGCAAACGCAAACCAAGCAAGCGCCGATACCGCAACCCATTCTTTCCTCTAACGAGATATAGCAAGGCAGGTTTTCCCTTTCCGCCACCGCTTTCAACGCGCGGAGCATAGGGGTAGGTCCGCACGCAAGTACGACGTCGGGGCGGTTACCCGCTTTTAAGTCCTTTTCAAACGCTTGTACGGCGTTCATTTTTTCACCGTAACTACCGTCGTCCGTCACTGCCACAAATTTGCTTGCTTTTTCAAAATCCGCCACACCGCAAACGGCGTTCTTGTTTCTATATCCGATATACGCAGAAATTTGCTTATCCGCGCCGTACGCCTGCACGACGGAAACGAGCGGGAAAACGCCCACACCCCCGCCGACGAGCGCGATTTTTCTTTCGTTTTCCTCAACAAAAAAACCGTTACCCAAAGGCATAAGTACGCTTAAACGCGTACCTGCCCCCATCTCTTTAAGTGCTTTCGTACCCTCGCCCTTGATTTGATAGCAAAAGGTAACTTTACTGCCCTCCGTTTTACAAATGGCAATCGGACGGCGCAAAAGATGCGTTCCGCCCACTAAAATATCCCCGAACTGCCCTGCGCGGACGGCGGGTATTTCGCCGAGTTCAAAGGTTACCGCGTGAATATTTTCGGCAATCTTTTCGTTGGAAACGATAGTTGCAAGATAGTCTTTCATATTTTATTTCCCCATCTTCCCGATAACGCTTGACAAGTCTTGTTGCATTGCGATACAAGCGTTTTTCGCCGCCTCGTAGTAAGTACCGCCGTTCTTTTTATACGCGCACAAAATTCCGCGGGAATTGTTTACTACCCCGCCCAAACCGTTTTCCGAAAAACAGCTTTTCAGCATTTCGGCGTTCCCGCCTTGCGCGCCGTAACCTGGAATTAAGAAGAAGGTGTGCGGTAACACTTCGCGAAGTCGTTTCGCTTCGGTGGGATGCGTTGCGCCCACCACCGCGCCTACCGCCGAATAACCGTAGTTACCGATAGTGCTTTCGCCCCATTTTTCCACCAAACCGCCCATATACTCGTACACGGGCTTGCCGTTTTCCAGCGTTAAGTTTTGCAATTCCCCGCTGGACGGATTAGAGGTTTTCACCAGCACGAAAATCCCCTTGTCCTTGCTTTGACATTCTTCCACGAACGGCGCAATACCGTCCGTACCCAAATACCCGTTCACCGTCACGAAATCGGCGGGGAACGCTTTTTGCGCTACGCCGTTGACCTGCGTTTCGCCGAGGAAGGTTTTTGCATAGCAGGACGCCGTCGAACCGATATCGTTGCGCTTTGCGTCCGCAATCACCACTAAACCTTTTTCCGACGCGTATTTAAGCGTTTCCTCGTACGCTTTCATACCCGCCACCCCGTACATTTCGTAGTACGCGATTTGCACTTTCACGGACGGCACGATACCGTACAGCGTGTCGATAAGTTTTTTATTGAACTCGAAAACGCGCTCGGCTACGCCCTCAAAAGTGGTAACGCCCGCTTTCATTTCGTCGGGTAAATAATCAAATAAAGTATCCAGTCCTACGCAGGTAGGGTTTTGCATATCGATAATGCCTTCAATCAGTCTATCCGTAATCATTTTTTTCTCCGTTTACGCTTGGTATTTTATTTCACCGTCGACAATCGTGTATTTCACCACGCCGTCTAATTTATAGCCACCAAAGGGACTGTTCTTGCCCTTGCTGACGAAGTTTTTCGTATCCACGACAAAGCTTTCGTCCAAATTCGCAATCGTCAAGTCGGCAACGCCACCCTCTTTGATTTCACCGCCGTCCAAGCCCAAAATCTTCGCGGGAGCGTAGGACATTTTCTCCGCTATCTCGCTTAAACTCAACACGCCCGCTTTGTAAAGATAGGTGATAGCAAACCCGAACGAAGTTTCGATACCGCTAATTCCAAACGACGCGGTATTGTATTCGACGTTTTTATCGTTGATATGGTGCGGAGCGTGGTCGGTAACGATACAATCGAGCGTTCCGTCCTTCAAACCCGCCAAAATCGCCTGTTTGTCCACTTCTTCGCGGATAGGAGGATTTACTTTCGTGTTGGTATCAAAACCCGTGATAATCTCGTCCGTAACGGCAAAGTAATGCGGACAGGTTTCCGCCGTTACCTTAACCCCAGCCTTTTTCGCGTCGCGGATTAAACGCACACCGCTGTACGTAGATACGTGGCAAATATGCACGGGAACGTCCAAGCTTTCAGCAAGCGCGAGTTCTCTCGCGATAATAATATCTTCCGATGCACGAGGAATACCTTTCAAGCCCGCTATCGTCGAGCTTACACCCTCGTTTACCACACCGCCGTCTACGAGTTCTTTATCTTCGCAATGGCAAAGGCATTTGATATTAAACCCGCTTGCGTATTCCATAGCAAGACGCATAAGGCGCGAGCTTTTCACCGTAACGCCGTCGTCGGAAATGGCAACCGCGCCCGCCTTTTTCATCTCACCGATTTCCGCGAGCTGTTCGCCCTTTTCACCCTTGGTAATCGCGCCGATAGGATGCACTTTGCAAAGCCCGACTTCCTGCGCTTTATGCTTTACGTAGCTTACCACCACCTTGTTGTCCATAACGGGATTTGTGTTCGGCATACAGCAAATTTGCGTAAATCCGCCTTTTACCGCCGCCTTGCTACCGCTTTCAATATCTTCTTTGTATTCGTAGCCGGGGTCGCGCAAATGCACGTGCATATCAATCAGTCCGGGGAAGATATGCTTACCCGTCGCGTCGATTTCCACGCTATTATCGCTTGCGATATTTTCCGCTATCTTTGCTATTTTGCCGTCTTTCACCAAAATATCCGCTTTTATAACGCGGTCTTTTAATACTATATTGCCGTTTTTGATAATCATATTTCTTCCTCGCTTATTTGTTAAAATTTCTGTAATCGTTCAAAAGTTTCAACACCGCCATTCTCACGGCAATCCCCGAAAACACCTGTTCTTCGATAAAGCTTCTGTCGTGGTCGATAACCTTGCCCGTAAGTTCTACCCCTCTATTCACAGGACCGGGGTGCATAATAATCGCGTTGGGCTTTGCCAGCTTTAACGATTTCCCGTCCACGCCGTAAAACTCAGCGTACTCGTTGAGCGAGGGGAAATTCCCTGCCTGCTGGCGTTCGAGCTGGATTCTAAGCCCCATCACCACGTCCGCGTCTTTCAGCGCCTCTTCCTTGGTCCCGCAAAGCTTTGCGCCTAATTTGTCGATACCTTTGGGGATAAGCGTTTGCGGAGCGAACATTCTCACTTCCGCGCCCATTGCGTTCAAACCGAACAGGTTGGATTTCGCCACGCGCGAGTGTTTAATATCGCCTACGATAGCTACCTTTAATCCTTCCAACCGACCGAAATATTCGCGCATCGTCAGCATATCCAAAAGCGCTTGGGTGGGGTGTTCGTTCATACCGTCGCCCGCATTCAAAACGCCCGCTTTGGCAACCTTGGCAAGAAGATAGGGCGCACCGCCCATAGGGTGACGCATAATCAAGAAGTCGTTGAGCTGAGCGTCTAAGGTCTTACCCGTATCCACGAGCGTTTCACCCTTGGCTACCGAGGAAGAACTCGCCGAAATATTCACGACGGTTGCACCGAGGTATTTTGCCGCCAACTCAAAGCTTGTCCGCGTTCTCGTCGAATTTTCGTAAAAGAGAATGGTCGCGGTTTTGCCTTTGAGATAAGGCAACTGCTTGTCCCCTGCTTTGAGGTGCTTTTTCATATCGGACGCTACGTCGAGGATTTCGGTAATTTCCTCTTTCGTCGCGTCGATAAGCCCTAACAGGTCTTTTCTTTTGAGCATAAATTTCTCTCCGTAATTTGAAGTATTTTGGAATATTTTGCAGAAAAAACGCGCCTTGGAACGAAACGCCCAAGACACGCTGTTTTCCGTTTGTTTCGTTTTTCGGCTATTATTATAACACTTTTTCAAGCCGTTGTAAAGGATAAAAACGCTCCTTTTGAAAACTGCTTTGATTTTTTAATAAAAATCAATAAATTTTTACCAATCTAAACCCGATTTTATCGCAAGAAGTCAAATAATACTCAATCCCATTCTTCTCGCTTTTTAGAGGAAAATACACCGCGCCGTGAATATGCCCAAACACCGCCTTTTCCACGCCGTTTGTTTCAAACGCCTGCGTAAAAAGACTATCCTCCGTCTTTAAGGTGAAAGGCGGATAATGTATCATTGCGATTTTCTTATCCCCTTCCTCGTACAAAGCGTCCGCTTCTAAAAACGCCAAACGAAACCGTTCCGCCTCGCGAAGATACAACTTTTTATCCTGTTCGGTGTAATCGGGGCTACCCGGACACGCCCAACCGCGCGAACCGACGATAATAAACTTCCCTATCTTCACCGCGCCCGTTTGCAAAAACACGAAACTTTCATTCGGCGCGCTTGCACGGACTTTGGAAATACCGTTCCACCAGTAATCGTGATTTCCGCGGATAAACACTTTTTTCCCGGGCAGACCTTTAAGCGCCTGTAAATCCGCTTGCGCCTCGCTAAGTTTCATTGCCCAGCTAATGTCCCCCGAAATCAAAACGATATCGTCCTCTTGCACCGTATTTAACCAGTCGGATTTTATTTTTTCAAAATGCCCTTCCCAGCTTTCGCCGAACACGTCCATCGGTTTATCCGACGAAAAGGAAAGATGCAAATCGCTAACGGCATAAATATTCATACCCGTATTATACCATTCCACGCAAAAAAAAGCAAGAATTTTATGCGTCTTATCCTTAAAAACCCGTGAAAAAAGCAGTCCTTTTCAGACTGCTTTTTTTCGTTTTATCCCAAAGCTTAACACTTATTCCCCGTCGGACAACCGCTTCTACCTTGCGGGTATAAGGGCAATTCAAAGAACCCAGCGCAAACCTCTTGCGCGTATTCCTGTGCGGGCGGAATCGCGCAATAGCCGTAGGTGGGCACGAGAATTTCCACGGGCATCGAAATTTTCAAAATTATCGTTGCGCAAATGGACGCGGTAAAACCTTGCGTGTCGGAATTGTAAGTACCGTCGGGGGCAACCGCGCTTACTACCGCACGGAGCGTGAACGGCATAATCGAGGGTGCGGGTACGTACAACAGCAAATCTTGGTTAAGCGAAACGGTCGCCGTCGCCGTTCCCTCTAAGCCCGTCGCGTCCGTAAACAACACTTCCAAATCGAACGAAACGGTAGCTTGCACTCTTGCACAGCGTTTATCCATTTGCCGTTCAATCGAAAGGTTGGTCACCGTCGCTTCCGAGGCGGTGGAACGCGCGCTTACGAAGGTTAAGGGATATGTAGGATTTTCAATGGAAATATCGGTAAGCGTCAATGCGTAATTTTCAATTTGCGACTGCTTAATCGCGGCGTCGAAAATTTTTTCCGCCTGAATACAAACCTTTTCCGTCAAACCGTTCATCGGATTGCCCGTAATTTGACAAGGGCATTTATCCGATTGAAAATTAGAATAAAAGGACATGGTATACCTCCTGTTTACGAATATTTCCGAAAAAATTTTTCGGTCTTTCGCGTAATCGTTACTTATTATATCGTATGCTAACACCAAAAAAAAGGTGATTTCCCTTTTATAAAATCACGCTACAAAATCACACTACAAAATCACGCGCATACCTGGGTATAAAACGCAATCGCCGTTCTTTTTTATAAAATTATCTAAACTTCCGCAAAGAAGCGCGGGGGTGTCGTTCGGCGTTGCGGTATACGCATTGCCCGCCAAATCGGGAATATATAAAATTTGCCCTTCGTAAAGTTCTTCGCGTAAGCCATTCGCCTTGGCAAGCACCCGTTCGGAAAGGCAAAACGCCGTTGCCACCTTAGACAAAGTTTGTCCTTTTTTTACCTTATAAAATTGTTTCCGTTCTATTTTCAGCATACGCTACTATATGCGTTTTTCCAAAAAAAAATGCCTATCCGTTTTTTTCGTCATATCTAAAAAATAAGGCTCGTACAATAATACTATGAAAAACCATTTTTTAACGCAACCTCACCCGCGTAAAACGGTACGCACCACCGTTTTCGCTACCGCCGGTATCGTCACCGCGCTTTCGATTGCCGAACGCGGTTTGGGCTTTTTATACCGTATCGTACTTTCGCGCCTGCTCGGCGCAGAGGGGCTGGGCTTATACCAAGTCGCCCTGTCGGTATTTTCCGTGTTTTTGACTATCGGTACGGGCGGTATCCCTATCACCGTTTCTCGCTTAATCGCCAAAAGCAAAGCGGAAAACAACCCCGTAAACGAAAAACGCGCCGTAGGCGCGGGCTTGTTTTTATCCCTCGCCCTCACCCTGCCCGTTTCTTTATTTTTACTAATATTTCCTAAAACCGTCGGGTTTTTATTCGCGGACGAACGCGGATTAAAAGTGTTCCGTATTTTAATAATCGGACTGGTATTTTCCTCGCTATACGCGGTGTTTCGGGGTAGTTTTTGGGGCAATAAACGCTTTTTACTGCCGTCAATCTTAGAAATTTCCGAAGAGGCGGTGATGGTAATTTTCGGCGTCCTGCTGTTAAAAAACGCCTATTCGGTGGAAAGCGGAGCGTCGCTCGCAGGTTGGGCGGTGGTCATTTCCTATTTGTTTTCTTTTTCCGCTTCCGCGCTTTGCTTTTTTATTTGCGGGGGCAAACTCGCCCCGCCCAAACGCCAGCTAAAACCGCTCGTCAACGCAACCCTGCCTATCACTTCCGTCCGCGCGGGCGGTGCGCTCGTCAATTCCGCCGTAGCCGTGTTACTGCCCGTAATGCTAATGCGCACGGGGCTTTCGGAATCGGACGCGCTCACGCTCTTTGGCGTGGTGTCGGGTATGGCAATCCCCGTCCTGTTTATTCCCTCGACGGTTATCGGTTCGCTTTCCCTCGTACTCGTACCCGAACTTTCCGAGGATTTTTACGCAAAAAACCGCGAACGCTTATACAAAAACCTTACGCGCGGGCTATCCGTCGCCCTGCTCGTCGCACTGTTCTTGCTACCCTTTTTCTACGCGCTTGGAGGGGATTTAGGACGGCTCGCCTTTTCCAACGCTTTGGCAGGCGAATATATCAAAAAAGGTTGTGTTTTGTTAATCCCTATGAGCTTGGCTATGATTTCTACGGGTATGCTCAATTCAATGGGCTTTGAAAAACAGACCTTCCTCTTCTATTTCCTCGGCGCAGGGATAATGCTCGCCTGTATTTTGCTTTTACCGTCCGTTTGCGGAGCGTACGCCTACCTAATCGGCTTAGGCGCAAGCTTTGGCGTAAACGCCGTTTGCAACCTTATTTTGCTGGGCAAAAAATGCCCGAAACTTTACCGTCAAATGCAAAAACGCGGGGGGCAGGGTTGCGTTCATTCACTTTTTAAGGCTACCGTTTGCGTTTTACCGTTATCGCTTTTTGGGGATATGACACTTTCGCTTTTCAAACGCATTTTCGGCGCGTTTCTTGCGCTCACGCTCACGGGCGTAATACTTACGCTTATAACCTTTACCGCTTGGCTTGCGCTTAGTATTATAAAAATACCAAAAAAATAAATAGAAAAAAATAAACTTTTTTCCGCGCAATTCTTGACAATCTCGGCGTTTATGAGTACAATAGAATGGTAAACAAAAAAGAAGGAGAAAGTTTATGGCTTACAAAACAAGAGAATGGCGCAATTCAATGCGCATAAAGTTGGATTTCAACAATATGACGGACACCTTTTTAGGCGACAAGGGCTTTTCGGCGAAACAGCTTGCCACCTATTCCGCAAGAGCAACCGAGGCGTTCCGTTATGTAAAAGAAAACCGCGGTAAAGACGAACTGTATATGGGTTGGACGGAACTTCCTTACAACCAAACGGAAATCGTCGCGGATATTTTAAGTACGGCAAAAAAAATACGCAGTAAATTCCAGTATTTCGTGGTACTCGGTATCGGCGGTAGCGCACTCGGTCCTATTATGGCGTTTAATGCGCTTTGCCACTTGCACTACAACGATTTGCCCCGCGCTAAGAGAAAAGGACCTAAATTCTACGTAGAGGACAACGTAGACCCCGTTAGAATGCGTGATTTGCTCGACGTTATCGACCCTGCAAAAACCTGCTTTAACGTCATTTCCAAATCGGGCGCGACGAGCGAAACGATGGCGCAATATTTGATTATTCTCGACCTTTTGAAAAAGGCGGGCGTGGACGTTAAGGAAAACGTTATCTTCACGACGGACGCAAACAAAGGCAATTTGAAAAAGATTTCCGACGAGGTAGGCGGTATTAAAAGCTACATCCTGCCCGACGGCGTAGGCGGTAGATTTTCTCAGCTTTGCCCCGTAGGCTTATTGCCCGCGGCGGTGCTGGGTATCGATATCAAAGGCTTGCTCGCAGGTGCGGGTTATATGGATTATCTTTGCCGTCAACCCTCTATGCGCAAAAACCCCGCGCTTATGTGCGCGGTGCTTCAAATCGCATCTATGGAACAGGGCAAAAACGTCGGCGTTATGATGCCGTACTCGGATAATTTGAAATACATTGCGGACTGGTACTGTCAGCTTTGGGCGGAATCGCTCGGCAAAAACGTGACCTTGGACGGCAAACCCTGCAACGTCGGTCAAACGCCCGTGAAATCGCTCGGCGTTACCGACCAACACTCGCAAGTCCAGCTTTACACCGAAGGTCCTTACGACAAAGTCGTCACCTTCCTTTCGCTTGAAAAGTACGGCTGTGCAATGCCTATCCCCCACGGTTGCGAAAACATTCCCGACGTTTCTTTCCTCGGCGGACACACGATGGAAGAGCTTATCAAAGCGGAAAACGAGGCGACGGCGTACGCTTTAACGAAAGCGGGCAGAATGAATTACACCATTTATTTACCTGAGCTTAACGCGTTCACCTTAGGTCAGCTTTTGTTCCTGTTTGAACTGCAAACGGCGTACGCGGGCGCAATGCTGAACATCAACACCTTCAACCAACCGGGCGTAGAAGAAGGCAAGAAAGCGACCTTTGCGTTGCTTGGCAAGGCAGGTTACGCGGAAAAGAAAAAGGAGCTTGACTCCCTTCCCGCAAAAGACCCCGCTTGCATCATCTAACCTAAAAAACAGCGTTCAACGCATACCTGCCACCCTCGTTTGAGTGTGGCAGGTGTTTTTTGCGCAAAAAAGTATAAGCAGGCGAAAAACGGGATATACTTTATGCAGTCAAAAAAAATCGTAACGGAAAGACGCATTCGCTACATATAATAAAGTAAGGGAGTGTTCGTTTTTCAAAAGAGGTGTGCTAATGAACGTAAAACGCGGTGAACTGTATTATGCCGATTTGTCCCCCGTCGTGGGTAGCGAACAGGGCGGAATACGCCCCGTCCTCGTCGTGCAAAACGACGTGGGCAATAAATATTCTCCGACGATAATCGCCGCCGCCGTCACGAGCAAAATCAACAAAGCCAAACTTCCCACGCATATCGAGCTACCCCCATCGTTCGGGCTTGCCAAGGAAAGCGTGATTTTATTAGAACAAATCCGCACCTTAGACAAACGGCGGTTAAAAGAGCGTATCGGCGAACTACCGCCCGCGACGATGCTTCGCGTCAACCGCGCTATATTAATCAGTCTCGGTTTCCCCGTGAACAATTAACAAACAATCCGCCATAATTTGTCTTAGTTTTTCAAAAAAGGACAAATTTAGAGGCGGATTTTATCTTATAATAGTCGCGTGTGAAAATTTATAACCACGGAGGCTGTTATGACCGCCCAAAAAATTTCTTATCCACAAACACTTTTACATATTTGCTTTGCTTTTTTTATGCTGTTACTGCAAAAAATAGGCGATAACGCCGAACCGTTCGCCCTCGCGCTTGTTTACGCTATGCCCTTCGCGTCGCTATCCCCGTTCGGCTCGGCACTTTGCTACCTCTTCGTTTCGCTATTTTCAAAAAACGCGGTAATCATTTTACTCTCCGCCGTGCAAGCCGTCCTGCTGTATTTAGGCTATGTCTTATACAAACAAGCCGTTGCCAAAGGCTACCGCGCAGGCAAATGCACTTGGATACCGCTTTTTTTTCTCGCGCTCGCCTTAGCGCTTTTCGTCGCGCTCGCACCGTTTACCCCCTACGCCCTGCCGTTCGCGTTTGTAAATAACCTTGGTGCAACCGAACAAAAGGTGCTTATTTCCGCGTTCGTCTTTTTGCTTTCCGCCGTGTTTACCGTCGCGTTAAAAGCTATGCTCGGCAAATTCCTCAAATGCCGATTAAAAGGCGAAGAACTCGTTTTTTCCGTACTCACCCTTGTGCTTTTCGGGGTCGGGCTTTGCCGATTTTTAGGTTTCAACGCATACCTGGGTACTTCATTTTTCATTTTGCTCGTCTTTGCCTGTGCCACGAAAGACGCAAGTGCAATCGTTTGCGCGTTCGCGCTTTCCCTACCCCCTGCGCTCACTTTTTCGCTTTCCCCCGAGCGCTTTTTCATCTACGGTATTGCGGTCAGCTTGTTTATAAAGGCAGGCAGACTTTCCGCCTCGCTCGCGCTCCTCGCCGTGTTTTTCGGTTACGGCTACGCCGACGGTTTGTACTACTATCCCACGGCGGAACTTATCAGCGCCGTGCTTTCGGCGACTTTGCCCGCCCTTTTATTTATCCTCTTGCCAACCCCGCTTATCCGCGAACTTGAAAACAAACTCGTGTACTACCGCGAAAAACATCTTTCGCGTATCGCCATCAACCGCAACCGTTCGGCAATCGGTAAACAACTCTATGAAATTTCCGCGGTCTTCAAAGAAATCCAAACGGCGTTTTCCGCGCTCGGCGACACCGAGGCGGAACAAGGCGCAAAGGAATTTATCCGCAACTGCGCTTTGGACGAGGCTTGCAAAAATTGCGCGCAGTACCGCTCTTGTCTACGCAAAGGCGCGGTGGAGGCGTTAGACAGGTTAATCGAAGTAGGTTGCGCAAAAGGCAGGGTCAGCCTTATCGACCTACCCAAAGCGCTCAGCGATATTTGCGTCAATCAAAGCACCGTCCTTTACGCCGTCAACCGCCGTATCGGCGAATACAAAAAATATATGTTAGAGGCGGAAAACGCCAAGTCAGGCAGAACGCTTTTAGCGGGACAAGCCCAAGGCGTTAGCGAAATTTTGCGCAACCTTGCCTTAGAGCAAAGCGAACCGCTTCGTATGCACACGGACAAGGAACGCGCGTTATACCTTGCTTTTCTCAGCGCGGGAATTGTTTGTTCGGAGCTTTTAATCTACGGCGACGAGCCTACCCTATCGCTTATCACTTTCGGCAAAGCGGACGTCAAAAAAATTTCCGCTATCGCCTCGCATATCTTTCAAACGCCTATGATGATTTCCGAACGCATTACGCTAACGAACGATAAATTTTGCTGTATTTTACGCAAAAAACCGTATTTCGACGCGTCGTTCGGCGTAGCGACCGCCAAAAAATCGGGCGAAACGGCAAGCGGGGACACCCATTCGGTTATCAAAATCGACGAACGCAGGTTTTTAGTCGCGCTTTCCGACGGTATGGGTAGCGGGGAATACGCTCGGCGCATTTCCGAAAGCACGATAACGCTACTCGAAAGCTTTTACCGCGCGAAAATGCCGTCCGATACCGTGCTTTCCACTATCAATAAATTGCTTGCCTTCAACCGCGAGGAAACTTTTGCTTGCGTGGATATCGCCGTCGTTGACCTCGACGACGGCAAAACGGATTTGGTAAAAATCGGCTCGCCCGTCGGTTTTATCCTTTCGGGCAATACCGTCAAGGTTTTAGAGGGCAATTCCCTGCCCCTCGGCATTTTAGACTGCCTGCACCCCGACGCGTCCTCTTATCAGCTATGCGAAAACGACGTTCTACTGTTTTTAAGCGACGGAATTACGGACGCGTTCGGTTCTACCGCCGATTTGTACGAAATTTTGAAAAAGACGCCGATTACCAACCCGCAACAGCTTGCCCAGCTACTTTTAGACAGCGCGATGCAAGCGTACGGCGGAGTAGCCAAAGACGATATGACGGCGCTTGCGGTACGGCTATTCAAAAGCGTAGCATAACGAAACCCTCCCGACTTTTTACAAAGTCGGGAGGGTGTTTATTCAACTAAATGATTATTCGTTGTCGGTCTTTTCTTCGGTTGCAACTTCCTCAGCGGGAGCTTCTTCCGTCGTTTCTTGCATAGCCGTTTCCTTAGCGGCAGCTCTTTCCGCAGCTCTTGCACGGCGTTCTTCTTTTCTTCTGAACGCTTTCATTTCCTTCGTTTCGCTACGAGCCGCGTCGATACGAGCGCGCATTTCTTGCGGTGTAGGAGGTACGAACGCCGAACCTTCCGCATTTTCTTCGATTACTTCGTAGCCCTCGTCTCTTTCAAGAAGCGTAGCTTCCGTTTCGCCGTCGAACATATGAATATGATGTGCGTCGAACGCAAGTTCGATAACGTCCTTCAATGCAACAACCGCACGGTTGGAAATCTTCGCAATCATTTGCGTAGAGTTGTCGATAACCGAGCTTTCCTTGCCTTCGTGGTCAAGTTCGCAGTAGATTTGCGTTTCTGCACCGAGCTTTTCGATAACTTCGATACGCGCCTTAATCACCGTGTCGGGCGAGCTTGCAATGAACATTTGGTCTTGGTGAATATCCTCGGGACGAACGCCAAGTGTAATCTTCTTGCCCGTGTCGAGATATTCGTTGATGTTCTTAATTCTCGCAGCAACGCTCTTAGGAAGAAGAATCTTGTTTCCGCCGATAAATTCAACGTATACCTTACCCTTCGAGGACGTCAAAACGGAATCCTTGAAGAAGTTCATTTGAGGCGTACCGATAAAGCCTGCAACGAAAAGGTTTACGGGATAATCGTAAAGGTTTTGCGGGGTATCCACTTGTTGCATAAAGCCGTCTTTCATAACGACGATACGCGTACCCATCGTCATAGCTTCTACTTGGTCGTGCGTAACGTAGATGAACGTCGTAGCAAGACGAGCGTGGAGCTTGGAAATTTCCGTTCTCATCGAAGCACGGAGTTTCGCGTCGAGGTTGGACAAAGGTTCGTCGAGCAAGAATACCTTGGGTTCACGAACGATGGTACGACCAAGCGCAACACGTTGACGTTGACCGCCGGAAAGCGCCTTGGGTTTACGGGACAAATAATCGGTGATACCGAGGATTTCAGCCGCCGCTTTTACCTTTTGGTCGATAATTTCCTTAGGTACTTTTCTAAGTTTCAAACCGAACGCCATATTGTCGTAAACGGACATATGAGGATACAACGCGTAGTTTTGGAAAACCATCGCGATATCTCTGTCCTTAGGAACGACGTCGTTCACAAGTCTGCCGTCGATATACAATTCACCCGAAGAAATTTCTTCAAGCCCTGCAATCATACGAAGCGTAGTAGATTTACCGCAACCGGAAGGTCCTACGAGAACGATAAATTCCTTATCTCTGATATCCAGACAGAAATCGAACACCGCTTGCACACCGGAAGGGTACACTTTGTTAATGCCTTTCAGCAAAAGTCCTGACATAATCTTTTTCCTCCAAATTGGATTTACATATTTTTCGATACTATTATTTTACTATATTTTCAAAAAAAATACAATAGGCATTTTCCACAAACTTGTCCCGCCCGTTTGTATACTTTGCACAACGCTTTCACCAAAAAATCGCCAAACGCCTTGTTTAATACCCACAAACAATAAACGGAAAAGCCGAAAGGGCGTTTTTTCCCGTTCGGCTTTTCACAAAAGGAGGTAGCTTCTATATGCAAATTTATTAAAACTTTTCAAACTGCTCGACGTTGGTAACGAACACCGTCGCACCTCCGACGAGTACTTCCGTCTTATAATACCCAAACGCAGGCACGCCCGCATTCACCACCGAGGGCATAGGTTCCATACGCTTTGCACAATGTTTTTTAATGAGTTCTAACACGAACCCCACCTTATCGTCCTCTACGCCGATTAACAGCGTAACGTTGCCCGCTTTCAAAAAACCGCCCATCGTGGAAATTCTCGTAAACGTAATCTTTTCTTCGGATAAAGTATCGCAAACCTCGCCCGCGTCCTTCTTATTGACGATTGCCGTTATCATTTTCATAATCATATCACCCCGTATTATTTTTTTGTTTTTTACGGTAATTTCTTACCCGTAGCGCGATACAGCGCGTACCATTCTTCCCGCGTCAAGTCTACGTTAGACGCCTCACAAAGCGCTTTCATACGCTCAGGCGAGGTCGTTCCCGTCACCGCTTGCGCAAACGACGGTGTTCTAAGCACCCAAGCCAGCGCAACCGCGGACGGCGTTACGCCGTATTTTTCCGCCAACTCGTTTAACGTTTTATTTAGCGTCGCGAATTTTTCGTTCCCAACGAATACGCCTTCCATAAATCCGTACTGCAACGGCGACCAAGCCTGCATTGCAATCTTTTTCAGTCTGCAATACTCAAACGAATCCCCCGCACGCGAGGTTGCCTCGTCTACTAAACGGTTGACGTTAAAACCCGCGTCCACGAGCAAGGTATGCCCTAAGGAAAATTGCATTTGATTGACGACGGGTAAAAAACCGCTCTGCTCTAACGCCTGCATTTGCATAGCCGAAAAATTGCTCACACCGAACGCGCGTACTTTACCGCTACCGCGCAACCTTTCAAACGCCTCGGCAATTTCGTCCGTTTGCATCAGCGCGTCGGGACGGTGCAATAAAAAGATATCGATATATTCGGTATTCAAACGGATTAAGCTGTTTTCCACCGAATTTATAATATGTTCGCGCGAGAAATCGTACCAGTTCCCCGTCGCACTACGCCGAATACCGCATTTGGTTTGCACGATATAATCCTTACGCGCCAGACCCAAATCTTTCATTGCGACGCCGAAAATTTTCTCGCAGTCGCCACCGCCGTAAATATCCGCTAAATCAAAGGTATTCACTCCTGCGCGCACCGCCTCGACGATTAACGCTTCCGTTTGCGGTAAGGCTTTGTCTGCTATTCGCATACAACCCATTACCACGCGCGAAGAACGAATACCGTGTAAATTACAATATTCCATATATCCCCCTTTTTATTTATTATAGCACGAATTCCAAAATTTGTCAATACCCTATTTTCATTTTTTCACGTTCGATTTTGCGGATAGTCGAACGGAATTTCAAACTCCCGCGCATAATCGCACGCCTGTTCCGCCCAAGCACCTTTTACATTCACGCTTTGCCCGTCGTACACCTGCCATTCGTGCGTAAAAAAGATAACGCTTTTCCACGCCTCGTCAAACGCACCCGTCCGTTCCCTGTAAACGAGTTCGTCTTTCACCGTAGCCTTTAACGGTTTGCGGTAAGCGTTTTGCGTGGAAAAATTCCCCGAAAACCAATCGCCACGAATATCCGTAGCAAAAAACACCAACCCGTTTCCCCCGTCGGTAAAACAATCGCGGGTATATAAATACTCCGTTTCTTGCTCGGTAAAATAATAGGAATTTCTACTATCGTCCGCGCTTAAAAACCCAACCGCACCGCAATCGCCGTCGCGCATTCCCAAAAGTCCGTCCTTGCTACCGCTAAAAAATTCCAAACGTGGCAATCTGTCCAAATTATCCACTCCGCCCGTCACGCGCGCAACTTGCGCCACGAACGCATTCCAGTACGCCTTCCCCGTTTGATAGGAAATTTCGCTTAAATTATGCCCGCTCGTATCCGCGTGAAACCCCATTTTCAACCATTCCGACGCCTCTTGAAACTCTTTCGCGTATTTCTCGCCCACGCCTTGTAATACGCTCGTATAAGTATATAAACTAAACCTCGCACCGTAGCGTTCGCGCAGTTGGAAAAGCCAGGCAAAAAAAGGTTCTTCCCAAACGCTTTCGTAACCGTTTACGGCAAGATTTCTAAAACAGGTTTGCGTATCGTCGAAAGAAATATGCATATACTCCGCCTTACTCTTTCGCACAGGCGTTTGTTCCGCTCCGCTTTGCGTATCGCTTTGAACATCGCTTTGAACATCGCTTTGCGTATCGCTTTGAACACCGCTTTGAACACCGCTTGGCATTTCCCCGCAGTCCTCTCGCCCGTTACAGCCTGCCACCCCCAAAAGCATCAAGACAGCGCATAAAATTGCCAACCCCTTTTTCATTGCGTTTCCTTAGAAAACGGAGCGTAATACTCCGCCCCGCGCGCCGTTTCCACCCTGCCCTGCATATAGTCCACTAAACCACGAACGAACGCGTCCTCCTCCGCTTTTTTTACGGCGATTTTGAACGCTACTTTCGCGCCGTAATCCGTCGAAAGCAGGGTACAGGTATGCGTTGAAAGGTATTTTTGCACGCTATCCACGCCCGTATACTCGACGCAAACGGTATACTCGGCGCAAACTTCTAAAACGCGGATATCCGCCTCGTCCAAACATTCCGCGGTGCAAGAGGAATAGGCGCGAACCAAGCCCCCCGCGCCTAATTTCACGCCCCCGAAATAGCGCACGACGGCAACTACCGTTTCGGATAATTTTTTATTTTTCAAAACTTCCAGCATCGGCACGCCCGCTGTACCTTGCGGTTCGCCGTCGTCCGAAAAACGCTGTAAATTCCCCGTTTTATCCGCAACAAACGCGTAACAAACGTGCGTAGCAAGCGTATGCTTTGCACGAATTTTCGCGATAAAGGCACGCGCACTCTCTTCGCTTTCCGCGTGCGCGCAATAGGTGATAAACCTCGATTTTTCGATTATTTTTTCCTTTTCGTATTCCGCAAACACCGTGCGGACCGCCTTTTCCATTTTTGTCCTCACTAACAAAACGGGCGAGGTTTCCCCCGTCCGTCCTTTTCTTTACTTAATTACGATTTTCAAATGTACCTTTTTGCCTTTATGCAAAATAAATTCCTTGCTCGGCACGGGCATATTCGCGTCCGTCACCTTGCTCTCGTCCACGGCAACCCCGCCTTGTTCAATAAGTCTGCGCGCCTCACCCTTAGACTTAGCTACGCCCGCCAAAACCATCGCGTCCACCACGGTTACCGCACCTTCGATTTCCTTGGTCAGCATTTCCGCACCGTCCCCGCCGAACGCCGATTTTGCCTGCGCCTGTGCGAGTTTCGCCTTTTCTTCGCCGTGCACCTCTTTGGTCAGCTCGAACGCAAGGCGTTCTTTCGCCAAATTGATACGCTCGTCTTTATAACGGCAAAGCTCTTCAATTTCCGCAACGGGCAGGAAGGTGAGCAGTTTCATACACTTTTCCACGTCCTCGTCCGCCGTGTTGCGCCAGTACTGATAAAACTCGTACGGCGTCGTCTTGTTCTCGTCAAGCCACACCGCGCCTTTCGCCGTCTTACCCATTTTCTTGCCGTCGGAAGTGGTAAGCAGGGTAAAGGTCATTGCGTACGCGGGTTTTTGTTCCTTGATACGAATTAAGTTCGCCCCCGCCAAAATATTGCTCCACTGGTCGTCCCCGCCCAGCTCCAACTGACAGCCGTATTTTTTATACAACACGAGGAAATCGTACGCCTGCATCAACATATAGTTAAATTCCAAAAAGGACAAACCGCGTTCCAAGCGTTGCTTAAAACATTCCGCCGTAAGCATACGATTCACCGAGAAATGCGCGCCGATTTCACGCAAGAACTCGATATAATTCAAATCCAACAACCAGTCGCCGTTGTCCACGATAACCGCCGAATTTTCGCCCTCGAAACTAACGAACTTCGACATTTGTTTTTTGAAACATTCTACGTTATGTTTAATCGTTTCCTTCGTCATCATAGACCGCATATCCGTTCTACCCGACGGGTCGCCTACCATCGCCGTACCCCCACCGATTAAAATCACAGGTTTATGCCCAGCCTGTTGCATATGATGCATTGCAATCAGTTGCATAAAATGTCCTACGTGCAACGAATCAGCCGTGGGGTCGAACCCGATATAAAACGGAACGCTTTCCTTGCCGAGCTTTTCATACAGCTCGTCCTCGTATACCACCTGTTTTATAAAGCCTCTCGCTCTAAGCTCGTCCATTACGTTCGACATTTTGCTATCTCCTTATATCTCTTGCGATTTATTTAGAAATAGTTTACACTTTTTCAGCCGTTTTGTCAAGCGTTTTAGGCAAGCAATTCACGGCGCACGCCTTCCTGTTGGGCGCAAAGCAGGTCGGACACCCCCACGACCACCGTCAGCCCCCCCAAAAGCTCGGCTACCACCTCCTCGCGCGTTCTCGTTCGCAACCCGATAGCCAGCTGTAAATTCAACTCTTCGTTTCTTCTTTTTTCGCGCAACGCGTGTACTTTTTCCGCATAAGCCTCAAATTTCGTCATTCTTTTTTCCTCCGTAACTTTATTTACGGGCTTATTATACCGCAAATAACTTGACAAACGCCTGTCAAGTTTGATAAAATATTTTTAATAATTTTCAAAAATTTAAGGGGATTTTTATGAAATTCGTAATTTTACTTGAAATGCTTTTCGACTTACTTGCCAAGCGCAAGGTAACCGCAAGCTATTTCGCCGAAAAATTTGAAATTTCCACGCGAACGGTGTACCGTTATATCGACCTACTTTCCACCTGTGTTCCCGTGTACGTCAAACAGGGACGGGACGGCGGTATTTTAATCTCGGACAGTTATAAACTTCCCAAGGGCTTTATGACGGAAGAAGAATATCAAGCGACGGTCGAGGCACTCGAAACGATGTACGCCCAACTTCCCGAGGAGCGTTTTTTGACGGCGAAACGCAAGCTCTCGGCGCAAGCCAAATCCGAGCTTCGCGATTTGGCGCTCTCAGGCGAGGTCGGCGGTATTTTGGTAGACGGTGGAACTTGGGGGGACAGCCGTTCGTTTTCGGAAAAGTTACGGCTGATGGAAGAATGTATCAAAGAAAAAGCGGTGTTGGAAATCGTTTATCACGCCCGCACGGGCGAGAAATCGCAACGCAAAATCGAACCGCACGTACTCGTATTTAAGCAAAATATCTGGTACTTATACGCCTTTTGCCACAACCAGCGCGCTTTTCGGCTTTTCCGCGTCGGGCGCATTTTCTCGGCGGTAAAAATGGACGAATTTTTCCAAAAACGCCCCTTTAACCGCGAGGATATACCTTTGAATTTCTGGACGGACGGCGTAGAAACGGTGAAACTGCGCTTAAAAATAGCCGAAAGTTCGTTTGCGGACGCGCAGGACTGGTTGGGCGGTGAAAATTTACGCCGTCAAAACGGGGAATGGTACGCCGAAGTCGAACTGCCCGACGAGGAAGGGTTGGTGTTAAAGATTTTAAGTCTTGGCGCGGGCGTAAAAGTACTTGCACCCGAGGACTTAAAAGACCGCGTACAAAAAGTCGCTCAGCAAATTTATAAAGCGTACGAACGCTAATTTTACGCATATCCCTTTTCCCTCGCGCCTATACTATATAGTGGAGGCTAAGGGCTATGAAAAAAATACTGTTCACGGGAGGCGGTAGCGCGGGACACGTCGTCCCAAATATCGCGTTAATCGAAGAAATTTTATCTAAGGATTTGGCTGAGGTTTGCTATATCGGCACGAACGGTATTGAAAAATCTTTAATTAAAGACTGGAAAATACCCTTTTACGAAATTTCCTGTCCCAAACTCATTCGCGGAGGCGGTTTTTCTGCGTTCAAGAAAAACCTAAAAATCCCCTCCGCGTTTTTTCACGCCGTCAAGCAAGCCAAACGCGGTTTACGGCTTTTCAAACCCGATATCGTCTTTTCTAAGGGCGGGTTCGTCGCTCTGCCCGTCGTATTCGCCTGCAAATCCTTGAAAATACCCTGCTACGCGCACGAAAGCGATTTTTCCCCGGGGCTCGCCAACAAGCTGTCGTCGCGGTTTTGTAAAAAGGTATTCACCTCTTTTCCCGAAACGGCACGCAAAATAAAACGAGGCGAATACAGCGGAGCGCCAATGCGCCGAGCCATTCTTTCCGCCACCAAAGCCGAGGCGCGCAAAAAATGGAATATCGGTTTCCAAGACCGCGTCGTGCTTATCTTCGGTGGCGGTAGCGGTAGCGAGATAATCAACAACGCCGTTCGCGCGCAAATTAAAACGCTTACGCAAAATTACACCGTTCTGCACGTTTGCGGAAAGGGCAACACCGTACAAAGCTCGGTAAAAAATTATCGGCAGTTTGAATATATCAACGAAATGAACGAGGCGTACGCCTGTGCGGATTTGGTCGTTTCGCGCGCGGGCGCAGGCACGGTTTTCGAACTGATGGCACTTAAAAAACCCGCACTGTTCATTCCATTAGAAAAACAATCGCGGGGCGACCAAGTAGAAAACGCCGAATACTTCCGTGCGAAAGGTTTGTGTCGGGTACTGTCTGAAAGTCAGTTATCCGCTCTTAGCGACGAAATTGAAAAAACTTATTTGGACGAGGAATTAAAAAAACGGCTGGCGGAAAACAAGTTTACCCCCGCCAACGCGTTCATTTTACAAGAACTTGAAAGGGCGCTGTTATGAGCCGTTTCCACGAATACGCTCTGCCCGCGTACCCTAAAAAGCGCCAAAAGAAAAAGCGCACGAAAAAACAGCGCCGTAGACGGTTGCTTTGCGTTTTGCTGGGCGCGGTTTTGCTTTCTATCGCGGGTTTTATCTTTTTCCAGCGCAACGCGACGCGCGTACTCATTTCAATTAGCGAAGCGACAATGCGTGCAAGTACCACCGTCGCCGTCAACGACGCCGTGTATTACACGCTGTCCGACGAAATGCGTTACGAGGATTTGGTCACCGTCACCCGCGACGACAAAGGCGCTATCGTCGCCGTTTCCGCCAACCCCTTGAAAATCAATAAAATCGCCCGCGACACCGCGTCCATTTCACAATCCAACCTCAAAAATCTAAGCCTAAACGGTATCCCCGTACCCTTGGGCGCGCTAACGGGTATCGAGGCGCTAGCGGGGTTAGGTCCGAGTATTCATTTCCGTATCATACCCGTCAGTAGCGTTTCCTGCGACTTCTCGTCCACTTTCGAGAGCGTGGGGATTAACCAAACCAAACATTCTATTTACTTAAATATCGTAGCGGACATTAGTATCGTTATGCCCTCGCGCACCGAAAATTTCGCCGTTGTCACGGAGATTTTAGTCGGGGAATCGGTTATTGTGGGTAATATCCCCGACGCATATTTGCAGTCGGATATTTTCGGCGGAAAACCCAGTTTATCGGCGTAAAAGGAAAAATTTTTAAGATACGGTTGCAATTTTTAGAAAAATCCGTTATAATGATTACGAGAGGTTTGTTATGAATACGCAAAAATATAAACTGATTATCGACACCGACCCCGGCGTAGACGACGCGGTATGTCTAATTTATGCACTCACCGACGAACGCGTGGAAACTTTGCTCATCACCACCGTCGTCGGCAATATCCCTATCCAAAAAGCAACGCGCAACGCCTTGCACATCTTGGATATTTTAGGTCTTGATATTCCCGTAGCGGAGGGGCACGCCACCGCCTTACACCGCGTCAGCGCGACGGCGGAGTTTATTCATCAAGAAGAGGGCTTGGGCGGGTATATTCCCCCAAAAACCACCAAACGCAAGATTATACAAACGGACGCGGTCGAGGCTATGTACGAGGTTTTGAAACGGGGCGACGGCGATATTATCCCCGTCGTGTTAGGTCCGCACACGAATATCGGAGCGTTATTTGAAAAACACCCCGATATTATCCCCAAAATCCCGAAAATCGCGTTTATGGGCGGTTCGCCGTTCGGTACGGAAGGTTATCCCGACCACATTTCCTTTAATATTTCCTGCGACCCCGAGGCGTTCCAAATCGTTTTGGACAGCAAAATACCGCTAATGATGCTACCCTCGGACGTCGGTAGGCGTAAGGCGCATTTAGACGAAACTTACGTCAACGGCTTAAAAGAAGTCAACGATATCGGCAAGCTGATGTATATGATGTACGGGCAGTACTGGGAACCGGGTTATCCCGATAAGCGCGTGGCGACCAACGACGTTTGCGCCTATTTCGCGCTCGTTTACCCGCAAATGTTTACCACGAAAAAATGCAACCTTACCGTCAATACCACGGATTCGCCTGGTAAAACGCTCGTTGAATTTTGTGACGACGGGCAGGTAGAGCTGGTCAGCCAAGTAGATAGACCCGCCTTTATCGCCTTACTCAACGAGCATTTGAAAAAACTCAGTCATATCAAGATTGATTTTTAATTTTTAACGGTAATATAAAATTCTCGCCTCGTCCTTAGGTTTGGACGAGGCGGTTTCTTTTAATTTTTCTTGGTTTTGGACTTGAATATTAGCGCCATTAAAAAGGAAAAAATCACCGCTGCGGAAATGCCTGCACTTGCGGAACTCAGCGCGCCCGTGAATGCACCGAACGCACCCTTTTGCGCGCCTTTCATTGCACCGTTCGCAAGTAAATACCCAAACCCAGAAATCGGCACGGTCGCACCCGCGCCCGCGAAATCGACGAGGTACTGATACAGTCCCAAACCCTGCAACCCCACGCCGATTAGCATAAACATCACCAAAATTTTACCTGCCGTGAGGTCGGTGTAATTGATAACGACTTGCGCTATCGTACAAATCAAACCGCCAACGGTAAACGCCTTGGCAAACCCCCAAAAAATTTCTAAAAATTGCTCGAACATATCCTTACCCCCTTAGCCGTTTTCTATCGCTACCGCGTGCGCGATACAGGGTATACTCTCCCCCTGCCCGCTCGACACGGTAGAAAGTAACGCGCCCGTCGCCACGAACAGCACCTTGTTCACCGTTCCTTTTTTCAATTTATCGAAAATATACGAATTGAAAGTGACCGCGCTACAACCCGCACCGCTACCGCCTTGGAATTCGTCCTCGATTACGTTATAAATTATCTCCCCGCAATCCACGTGGTTGTGTTGAATATCCAAACCTTTTTCCCAAGTCAAGTCTTTCAAAATTCTACTTCCCAGCGCACCCAAATCGCCCGTCACGATTAAATCGTAATAATCAGGCTCTCGCCCCGTTTCTTTCAAGTGTTGCCGAATGGTATCCGCCCCCGCAGGCGCCATTGCCGCGCCCATATTATTCACGTCCGTTATCCCAAAATCCACCACGCACCCGAAAGTCGCCGAGGTAATCGCGGGGTGCTTTTCCGCATCGCTTACCGTTTTTGCGTCCGCAATCACGCACCCGCCCGCACCCGTCACCGTCCATTGCGATTGCGGGGGACGGGTATTACCAAGCTCTAAGGGGTAGCGGTATTGCCGTTCCGCGCTCGAAAAATGACTGCCCGTCGCCGCCACGATTTTTTTATAATACCCCGCGTTGATTAGCGACGCACCGAGCGCCATACTCTCAGACATCGTGGAACACGCGCTATACACACCCAAAAACGGAAAATCAAAATCGCGCGCGGCAAACGACGCGGAAATAATTTGATTAAGCAAATCCCCCGAAATCAACAAATCCATTTCCTTTTCCGTCAGCCCCGCGTTTTTAATCGCTTGGCTAATCGCATAGGAAAGCATTTTACATTCCGCTTTTTCGTAGGTACTTTCGCCAAAGGTATCGTCCACCAGCGTTTTATCCACGAACTTCCCCACGACCCCCGCACACTCTTTCGGTCCAGCAATCGTACCCGTAGCGATAATTCGCGGTTTATTCTCAAAAAAAATGGTATTCATAGTCAAATCCTTACCCTATAAAAACAAATAAATCAACCCGACCAGCGTACCTGCTAAAACGCCGAACACGATAATCGGTCCTGCGACGATAAACATTTTCGCCGCCATACCGTACACCATACCCTCCGTCTTAAATTCCATCGCGGGCGAGGCGACGGAATTTGCAAACCCAGTAATCGGCACAATCGAGCCCGCGCCCGCGTTGCGTCCGATTCTGTCGTACACGCCGAGCCCCGTCAATAAAGTACCCAAAAAGATTAAAATAATACTAACCGTACCCGCAAGCTCGTCGCCGTTTAATCCAAACGCGCCCTCTAAGATATAGCGCAAAAACTGACCGATACAGCAAATAAACCCGCCCACGATAAACGCCCGAAAGCAATTTTTGAAATGCTTGGTAGGCGGGTCGAACGAGTGTACGTATGCGATATAATTTTTATTGTAATTTTCTCTATTTTTACCCGTCATCTCGTACCTGCCCCCTTGTAATGCCCGTTTTCGCCTCAGGAAAACAGCTTTCCCTCTCCTCGCGCGTCCTGCCGTCTTTATTAAAAATCTTCACCCGATTTTGCATAGCTTGCCCCCCTTATCTTTAATTTGCCAAACCTAAGCGGATTTTATGCAAAAACCGCCGAGCTTTTCAGCTCAGCGGTTTTTATTTCGCGTTTATTTTATTATATTTTATTTCTTTCGACGAATGCTCGGGCAAGCGTTACGTCGTCGGTATATTCTATCTCCGAACCGACGGGAATCCCGTGCGCTAATCTCGTTACCGTTACGTCCAACGGTTTAATGAGTTTCGCAATATACATTGCCGTCGCATCACCCGACACGTCGGGGTTGGTTGCAACGATAACCTCTTTCACACTCCCCTCGTGAATGCGGGCGAGCAATTCGCGGATTCGGATATCATTCGGACCTATCCCAGAAAGCGGGTCGATAACCCCGTGCAAAACGTGGTACACACCCTTGAACTCGCGCAGTTTTTCAATCGCCATTACGTCCTTGGGTTCTTTCACCACACAAATCACGCTTTTATCGCGCGCACGGCAAATTGCACACTCGTCGTCTTCGGTGAAATTACCGCAAATTTTGCAATATTTGACTTTGCGTTTTACGCCCAAAATCGCCTCGGCAAACGCGCGCGCCTCCGCCTCAGGCATATCGATTATTTTATACGCGTAGCGTTGCGCCGTCTTTTTGCCCACGCCGGGCAACTTGGAAAACTCGTTCACGAGCCGTCCGATAGGTTCGATAAAAATATCCATTTTTCTTGTTTCCTAATTTTTAATATGGTCATTTTAACTGTAAATGACCGAGGATTGCCACAGCGCAACGCCGTACTTCCACACGCCGTAAAATTCGTAGAAGGGTTGCAGATTTGTGCCGAACACGGAAGGTTCGCCGTAGCGACTTTACTAAGCGTAAATGACCGAGGATTGCCACAGCACAACGCCGTACTTCCACACACCGTAAAATTCGTAGATGCGAGCAGTTCAAGGCGCGCGAAGATAACCCGAGGAAGTTTACTAAGCGTAAATGACCGAGGGTTGCCACAGCGCAACGCCGTACTTCCACACGCCGTAAAATTCGTAGATGCGAGCAGTTCAAGGCGCGCGAGGATAACCCGAGGAAGTTTACTAAGCGTAAATGACCGAGGGTTGCCACAGCGCAACGCTGAAATGCGACGCATATACGGATTTTACATTAAAGCATACCGCCGAGCGCCCCCATCTCCCCATACTTACCCATTTTTTCCTCGTAGACTTTTTCCGCCTTAGCGTACCCGTCGTTAATCGCCGCCATAATCAAATCTTCGAGCATTTCGACGTCGGTGGGGTCAACCACGCTTTCGTCGAGTTCAATACCGTTGATAATTTTTTTCGCGTTCATATACACCACGACCGCCTCACCTGCGGAAGTTCCGACGATTTCCCAATCGTCTAAAAGCTCCGCCGTCTTTTCCATTTCCTCTTGCATCTTTTGTGCTTGGCGCATCAAATTTTGCATACCGTTATTTCCGCCTTTGAAACCTGCCATTTTTCGTTTTTCCTCCGAAATTTTTTTATTTAATCTCTATTTTCACGCCGTCGAAATCCTCTTTCAGCGTTTCTAAACCTTTGTTAAAATCGTCCGTCGGTTTACCTTTCAACCGCACGGCAAACCCGTCCTCTAAAATACCGATACCCTCAAACGAACTCTTGATTAGCTCGTAATGTTCGCTCTTTTGCAACGAACGGAAAATGGTTTCGCTGTTCGTATACAAGATGAACACTCCGTCCTCGTACGCGTAATCCAAATCCATACAAATGGCAAACACTACCCCGCTTTTGCCCGTCTTTCTTAAATACCGCAAAAACGCGCCAAACGTCGCTTTCGCGTCCCCAACCGCGCGCGGTTTCATTGCTACGGGCTGTTCCGTTTTCACGGGTTGTTGCTCTCGTTTCTTCTCAGGCGCAGGCACGAAATCCCCACCGAAATACGCGCTCCCGCCCGTCTCTTCCTCGTCGGGTGGCAGAGGTAAATCCTCTACGAATAAGGGCGGTTCTTCGGTTAATTCTTCCTCTACAACGGGCGCAGAGGGAACGGATGGAACGGGCGGAACAGGCGGTACAGACGGAACAGACGGCACACTTTGCGCGTTCGTCTCGTACATACCCCCCTCGTTTTTCACTACGACGCCGTTTTCCACCGCTTTTTCTAACGCGGAAATACGCGTTAACAGACTTTCGATATCGTAATCGTTTTTCGGCATACTCGCCTTTAACACCGCCGTTTCAAACAGCACGCGCGGGGAAGAAGAATACTTCACCGTTTGTTCTACTTCCGCGAAAATTTCGGTAGCGCGAAGTAACGCGTGCGCGTCCGTTTCCTTTGCGATTTTTGCAACGATTGAAAAGGATTCGTCGGGCAACGCCAAGATACTTTTCGCGTCCCGACAGCATTTCGCCACCGTGCAGGAATTTAAGAAATTGAGTATATCTTTTATCAAAACCCCCACACTTTTCCCCGAGACTAAAAACCTTTCGGCAAGCGCGAACGCCTCGCCAGAATCGCCTAAAAGCGCGCATTTGCAAAAGCTTGCTACCGCCTTAAAATCCGCTCCGCCTAAAACCGTGTTGACGTCCTCGTATGTCAAAACCCCGCTTGCGTACGAAACGCAGGTATCGGCGATAGAGAGCATATCTCTCACGCTCCCCGCGCCCGCGCGCGCAATCGCGGAAACCGCCTCGTCCTCGTACTTTTTCCCGATACCGTTCAAAACAAATTTCAAGCGTTCTTCCAAATCGCTTTGAGGAATGAGCTTAAAATCAAACCGCATACACCGCGACAAAATGGTCGCAGGGATTTTCGCGACCTCCGTCGTCGCCAAAATAAAGACGGCGTGCGCAGGCGGTTCTTCCAGCGTTTTCAACAGCGCGTTAAACGCACCCGTCGAAAGCATATGCACCTCGTCGATAATATATACTTTATACTTACTTGCCACGGGCGGATACTGCACCTTTTCGCGCAAATCGCGCATTTCGTCCACGCCGTTATTCGACGCCGCGTCGATTTCGGAAATATCCAAATTCGACGGGTCGGCCAACGCCTTACAGGTCGCACACTTCCCGCACGCCGAACCGTCCACCGTACTCTCGCAGTTAATCGCACCCGCAAAAATTTTCGCGATACTCGTTTTTCCAGTACCGCGCGGACCGCAAAACAAATACGCGTGTCCGATTCTACCCGTCGCAATTTGGTTTTTAAGAACGGTTACGATATGCTCCTGCCGAACGACCTCGTTCAAGGTTTTCGGTCGAAACGCCCTATATAACGCCAGATACGCCATTGTTTTTCCTCCGTTTTTTCGTTATTTTCTCTTGTTTTTTTCGTTATTTTCTCTCTAAAATCGCCTTGCGCAATTTCTCTTTACTTCTTTGCACGGCGTTATCCACGCTCTTGTACTCGCGCCCCGTAATCGCGCAAATTTCCGCGTTCGTCGCGCCGTCCATATACATCGTGAACACCTTGAACTCCATATCCGTAAGCACACGGCTCATCATTTCGTTCAATTCCTTGCTCTCGTCGTCTAAAAGTAACGCTTGTTCGGGGTCGCCCCCCGCAAACCCCGTATATTCGGAAAAGGGTACGGCGTCGTTGAGCGGGTTGTTCTTTTGCCCCGCGTCCTTTTTCACCTCGTCCACGATTCTGCGCAAAACGCAGTAGTACACGAAATTCTTAAAGCTCATTCCCGCGCTTTCTTTATACCCTTCAATCGCCTGCCAAAGCCCTATCATACCTACTTGGATTAAATCTTCCGTTTCCCCGCCCCGCAAAAAATACTTACGGGCGCAGGAACGCACGGTCTTTTTATACCGCAAAAGAAGTTCTTCCTCCGCCGTTTTATCCCCCGCCTGCAAACGCTTAATCAACGTTTCGTCCGTACAGTCCCTCATCTTGAATTCCTCGATTTTAGCTTAATCGGTTTCTTACCGCCTCGTATATTGCAATCCCCAGCGCCACGGAGGCATTTAGCGAATTGACTTTTCCCTGCAATGGAATAGACAAAATCTTATCGCATTTTTGTTTGGTCAGCCGTTTAACCCCGCTGTCCTCCCCGCCGACGACGAGCGCGATATTCCCCTCGAACTTTTCACGGTAAATATCCTCACCGCCCGCCTCCAACGCGTACACCCAGTACCCGTTCTTTTGCAAGGTTTCCACAGCTTGATTTAAGTTTGCCACTTTCGCAACCTTCATATGCTCCGCCGCGCCCGCGGAAATACGGATAACGCTTTCCGTCACCGACGCGCTACTTGATTTAGGTATAACCACGCCGTCCGCGCCCGCGCACTCGGCGACACGCAAAATACTGCCGAGGTTATGCACGTCCTCGATACCGTCGCAAAGCACGATAAGTCCGCCTTTTTCACTTTTTTTGTTCTCGATAATATCCTCTAATTCAAAATACTCGTAATCGGTAGTGAACGCAATCACGCCTTGGTGTCTGCGCGAAACGCTTTCCTTATCCAAGACCTGCTTGTCCACGAATTGCACGCGGATATTGCGTTTTCTCGCCTCGGCAAAAATCATCATTGCCGAGCCCTGCGCGCCCTTTTCAATCAACAGCTTATCAATATTTTTTCCCGTTTTCAACAGTTCTAAAACCGCGTTTCTTCCTTCCGTTTTCATTATATCCTCACTTTTTTTAAGGCTTGAACGCCTTCTCTACCGCTTGTCCTTTTAACTCGTCCTGGTCGATAAACGAGAGTAAATACGCAATCCTTTGCATATCACCCGCAAGGTACAAATACCCCAAAACCGCCTCAAACCCCGTCGAACGCGCGTATTCGACTGCGCTTGCGTTCTTGCTTTTAGTGGGTTTTTTCGCGTTGCGTCCGCGCTTATACACGTCCTCTTCGTCTTGGGTAAAAAGCGTTAATACCTTATCCAAAAACGCGCTTTGCCCGCGCGCCGAAAGCACCTTAGACGCGGTTTTATGCAAAGCCGAGGCTTTGCCCGAGTTCGATTTTACAAGCGCCTCGCGCACGAACAGGGTATACACGGCGTCGCCTAAAAACGCCAAAGTCACGGCGTTAATTCGCCCCGCCTCCGTCTTTTCGTATTTTTTTCCGTCCGTAAACACCCTAACCGTTTTCTCCCGACAATTTCTTACCTTATATTATAACACACCGCGCGCGAAATGACAAGCATTTTTACCGTTTTCGCTCGACAAGAATTGCGCGGTTATGCAATAGCGTCGGACAAATACGCCATAACCCCCTCGCTAATATTTTCCGCCAACTTTTTCTGCCAAGCCCCGCTTATGAGCAACGCCTCGTCCAACGGACTTGACAAAAACCCGCACTCGACGATTACGGACGGGGCGGTCGTGATATTCAGCATAAAAAACTCACCCGCCGTCGCTTTGCGCGCCTTCACGCCCTCTTCGGCGTATAAAGTGTTGAGTTTATCCTGCAATACGAGCGCGAACTTTTTCCCGTTCGCCGAATTTTCAGAGTAGAACACCTGCGCCCCCCGTTGCGCTTTGGACGGGTATTTATTTTGATGAACGGATACCACCAGCGCGGGTTTTTCCTCTAAAATTATCTCTTTCCGCTTTTCCATATCGCGTTTTTTGAACCCTTTCGCCGTCGTACCGTACAGTCCTGTGTCCGTCTTACGCGTCAGCACCACTTCAAAACCGAGGTTTTCCAATTCCGCTTTCAGCGCAAAGGTAATTTGCAAATTCAAATCGCTTTCCTTTATCCCCGTTTTCACGCCCGTCACGCCCCCGTCTATCCCGCCGTGTCCCGCATCTAAAACGATTTTTAGTCCCGCTTGACCTTGCGAAAATACCGAAACGGGCGCGCGCAACGCCTGCACGCAAAGCGCCACCGCCGTCACGAACGCCATCACCACCGCCGTACACACGGCTAAAACTGACTTTTTTATCTTTCCCATACCTCTATTGTATGCGCGGACGAAAGGAAATAGTCTACGCCCGCCCGAAAATTCGGACGCCCGTTCCCCCCTTTATAAAAATTTCAAATCCGACCCCACCAACCGACAGCAATAGTCCGTTTCGGGATTACTCTTTTTCTCCTGCCCGTCCGCGCCTTCGCTTGTTTTCGGCTCGCTTGGCTTGGTTTGCGTTTTTTCTGCTTTTTCCTCGGTTACCTTAGGCGTTTCCTCCTCTTTCGCCTCTTCCAACTTCGGCGGTGCGTTCGCCTCGCGCACCCAGTCGTTATAAATTTCCCAAGCCGACGAAGTAGCAATTCTTGCAACGCCCAAGCCTATCAGCTCTTGAAACCGCGCCGTTTTTTCCACACCCGTCACTTCCAACAAACAGCCGTTCGTCAAATCCAAACGCAAACGCTGACACCCCTCGAAATACGGAACGCTAAAAAAGCTCGCGCCCAAATCCGAGGCAATTCTCGCCAACCGTCCAAGCGCGGTGAGCGACCCCGTCCGTTCGGCGCGCACCTTTAATTTCGCCTTACCCAAATTCCGTTTCACCCGTTTAATCTCGCGACGGATTTCCCCGTACCGACAACAATCAATCAGCGAGGGCGCAATCGTCAGGGTAATTTCCTGCGCTCCGCGCTTAGATGCAAGCTTTGCCTCGAACGCCTTTACCTTACTCACCGTTTCACCGTCCCCGCCGATTAAACAATCCAGCTTTACCCCGCTACCGTTGAGATAATAAAAGGCTTGCGTGAGCTTAGTCAGCGGTAATTTCACCGACGCTTGCTTTAAGCGTACCGCCCGTTCGCAAACGCGTTGCATATCCTCACCCCGCGAGAGTATCGCCACCGAACGCGAAATTGCGGAAGATAATTCCGCCAACTTTTTTCCGCGCTTGTAGGCGTGAAATTCCGCCAAATCAGACGCCGTCAAACCCTCTTGCTTTGCTTTTGTTTGAGCCAAATTTTTGTTTGTTTGCATTTCCATAGCTTGATTATGCGACAAACGCGCCCCGTTTAATCCAAATCCTGCCAAATTGTGACAGTAAAAACACCGTATACTGTCCTTATGCAAAATTTATTGTCTACTTCCCTTTCAGGAATGGTTTGGTGTATCGTCTTATTTTTACTCTGTTTTTTCTTCGTGCATTTAGCGAGGCTGGTTTCGTTCGGTCAAAAATACCGCAAACAAAACGCAAAAACCGCCAACCCGCCCCCCGCGTCCCCCAAAGACCCGCCCGCCGAACAAAAAAAACAAGCTCCTTCGCAAGCGAACGAGCCTATTTATTATATCGTCGAGCGCAAAAAACGCACGAAATCGACTTTTAGCGAACCAAAGCGCATCAACTTCAAATAACGCGCGTTTGGTTTAAGACAAATTTAGTTAACCGTATCCATTACCTTTAAGCATTTCGCAAGCATTCTCATCACGTGGAAAGGTCCTTTATAAGTATGTCCTTTACAAGCCGGCTCGGTGGGCTTACCGTCACGGCGTAAATACCCGAACCATTCCCCGTATTCCCTATCCGAAAAATGCGCAAACGCATAGTCGCAGACCTTATCGAAAATTTCTTTGTATTTAGCCTCGCCCGTGGTTTTATAGAACATTAACGACGCAATTACCGTTTCGTTATGAGGCCACCAAAGCTTCATATCGTGTTCGTACGCCTCTACGGGCAAGCCCAAAATATCCTTAAAATAAGTAATTCCGCCGTATTCCGTATCCCAACCCAGCGCGAACGCGTCGTTAAAGATATTTTCCGCAAGCGCGATAATTTCGCTGTCCCCACGTTTCATACCCTCTTCCAGCAAGAACCAAGAACATTCGATATCGTGACCGGGATTAATCACGCGACAGGGCGCGGATTCTAAAATCACGCCGTTGTCTTGCGCTCTGATATTTTCAAAAGTCGCCTTGTATTCGGGTTTGTAAAAGCATTGAATATCCTTGATAAGCCCCGTGATAATGTCGTTATAATACCCAAAATTTTCCGTATCTGCGTCGCGCATAATCGACGCTACGTTCAACAAAATCATAGGATTTGCCAGCGTTTTGGTATTTCTCGTTTCCGCATACCCTTTGGGCGTAATCTTGAACGGGTCGGTCGCGGGGTCTTTATACATACCGTACACGAAATCAAAATACTTCTTCGCCGTAACGAGATATTTTTCCTCTTTCGTCGCCATAAAATATTCGGCGTTTGCCATTATGTAAAAGGTTTCGCTAAACCAGTACCTGCGTTTTCTAAGCGGTTTCCCCTCGCGCGTGACGGTGAAATACATTCTGCCGTCCGTTTCGTCGATACAATGTTCCGTCGCAAACTCTATACAGCTTTTCGCAAAATCCAAATATACCTGTTTTTTCTCGATATTGTTGTAAATATACGAAAAAGTCCAAGCGCATCTGCCCTGCATCCAAACGCTTTTATCCGTCGAATACACCTTACCCGTCCTGTCCAAACAGTTGATAATCCCGCCAAACTCTTTATCCACACCGTTTTTCAACCAAAACGCCACGCAGGAATTTAATAATTCGTCCTTAAATTGTTGATGAATTTTTTCCATACTTTTACCCTCGCCACTGTCTTATTTTTGCGCGTTTTTATTGCGGTTTTTCAACCTTTTTGCTACCACAGCGCACCTTAAGTTTAATTCTAACTTGCATTTAGAGGCTTGTCAAGTACTTAAAATTTATATCCCGAACAATCAAAAAATATGGTATCTTTCAAACAAAGAATTGCGGGTTATATAAAATACCGCCTTATCTTATCTAAAATTCTGATATTTTTTCAAGGCAAAGCAAATTGTATAAATCGTTCAAACAATAGCAAACTAACCGCAAAAAAACGGTTTTGAAACCAAACCGTTTCAAAACCGTTAGATATTTGGTGGAGACAACAGGACTTGAACCTGTGACCTCTCGCATGTGAAGCGAGCGCTCTAACCAACTGAGACTATGCCTCCTCGTTTAAGAGTATGCTTATTATAGCACGCGGGGAATGAAATGTCAACCGCTTTTTTTAGGCTAACGAATTTTTTTTGTGAAAAAGCATAAAAAAGCGTTGACGGCGGGTAAACTTTTAGGTATAATAAAAAAGCGAGCGGGGTTATAGCGCAGTTGGTAGCGCGTTTGAATGGCATTCAAAAGGTCAGGGGTTCGACTCCCCTTAGCTCCACCACGTCGAAAGTCTTGAAACAAAAGGGTTTCAGGGCTTTTTTCTTTTGACTTTTAGAAACTTTTTATCAATTAGGTCAACAGATAGGTCAACAAAATAAGAACTTTTTACATCTTTTATGCGAAAAGGAGCAAAATTATGGCAACTATTTACCCCAACCGCAAAGATGGAAAAATCGTATCTTTCAAATTCAAAGCCTTTCTTGGTAGAAATGAACACGGCAAACAAATTTTTAAATGTAAAACTTGGATTCCTGACAAGAGGACAACAGAAAAGAAATTGTTAGAGCTTGCCGAAAAAGAATCTATCATTTGGGAACGGCAAGCCGCCGCAAAGTATGAAGAAGAAAAGCAAGCGTTGAAACCGAATAGAATTTTATTCAACGACTTTATTGATGTCGTTTGGTATCCGTCGTTGACAGGCGAAAAAGAAAACCGTCACACCACGTTGACTTTTTATAACAGTCTTTTGCGCGTAATTAAGCCGTATTTTGAAAGGAAATTGTTGTCGGGTATTTCTTCAAACTATATCGAATCGTTCTTAAATTACTTGAAAAACGACTATAAAACGCAATATAACAAACCGCTTTCCCAACAGTCGATAAAACATTATTACAGTGCATTGAAATATATCTTTGATTATGCGGTCAAGCTTGACTATATCCCAAAAAATCCCGTGCAAAAGCTTGCCGTTCCCAAGCTTGCAAAACGCAAGGTAAACGCCCTGACAAGAGCGGAAACGCAGGTGTTTATGCAAGAGATAGACAAGCTTCCAATTATGCAAAAAACTATGTATTCCCTTCTTTTGACAACGGGTATTCGGCGGGGCGAGTGCTTCGGACTTCAATGGCAAGACGTGGATTTTGTAGGTGGGCTAATTCGTATTGAAAGAAACGTTACTTACACCAAATTGAAAGGGATTGTAATAGGGAAACCCAAAACGGAAACAGGCGTTCGGGAAATACCGCTTACCGATAATGTTTTACGGCTATTGGAAGAATATAAAAGTAACAAATGGGCGGCGGCGAATGCATTTGTATTCCACGCGGAAAAGTCGCCTTTTGCGCCGCATAACCCCGATTACGTAACGAAACATTTGAAAAGATTTATGAAAAGAATAAACTTGCCCGATATGTCACCGCACGATTTAAGGCATACTTGCGGCTCGTTGCTCATTCAAAGCGGCGCGGATATCAAAAGCGTGCAGGATATTTTAGGACATGCGGACGCATCAACCACTTTAAATTTCTACGTAAAATCAGATATGAACAATATGCGAAAAGCCACGGCAAACGCCTTTAATTGGTAAAAGAACAGGCGGCGGATTTGATTATCCGCCGCCAAAAGTTTAAATTACTATTTTATCTTTTCCATTGGGAAACGACAATTACAATACTGACATTGTAATTGAAGGGTAAATCTATCACCTACATCTTCAATGCGCTTAACATTTTTGGGTGATTCTAATTTTCCTCCCCAACCTACGGCTTGGGGAGAGGGGCTTAGAAAACTCCATTCGAATTGTTTTTTACATCTTGGACAATATGCTATGTCTTTTACGATTTCCATTTTAATTTTCCTGTATTTCCAATGGTGCATTGATGTTTTTAATAATTCGTTCCATTTTCTTTTGACAAAGGGTATGATTTTTTAATATATATTTTACGTCGATTTTTTCGTCAATAAAAGAAAGTTGATATTTTCCAATATCTAATTTTTGAATAGCAAAAGCATTTTCTTTTTGTAAAGCAACCCCAGTTTGAAATGCTTCCATTGCCGCCTTGGTTTCTTGATATGTTGTAAACTCATTAGATATAATAACCCATTGACGATTGCTATTGTTTGGATACAAACCGAATTTCCATCCGTTTTGTTCGAGTGTTATATAATATTTATAGTGTGACATAATGTTAAGTCTCCTTTTGTAAAAAAACAATGTGGCTGCGGAGAGGGAATAATACCTCTCCGCTTGTTGTGTTTTGTTAATCTTCTTTCGTATAAACCCAAGGTGTTGCCACACCGTCAATGTAACGCCAATAATTACCGTCATAAGCCGTGCCACCGCTATTTAAAGCCGGCTCCAATTCACTATAACAGTAAATTTCTGCATTAGTTAAAATCTCATTGGATGAATCAATTTCGATTAAATTCCAATTATCTAAAGCCGCTCCGTAGTATATCATAGATAATTTAGTACAACCATAAAAAGCCTTTTCGCCGATAGCAGTTACACTTGCTGGCAAGGTTATCTTTCTCAATGTAGTAATAGAAT
>JAZSPG010000092.1:0-14542 GCA_045537295.1 Candidatus Scatosoma sp.
AGCCATGTCGTTCTGTGAGCCAAGGAGTTGGTGCCCATTGTTGTCTTCCTAAGACCGCTTGGCCTCCGACTTTTTTATAGGTCTAATTATTTTACAGGTCTAATCCAACCCAAGCGCGTGTATTTGGGTTTGGTGATTTCCTTAATCGCCTCGTAGTAAATTTCGCTAAGCAGGGCAATTCGGTCAAAAGTGATATACTCGTTCGCTTGATGTATGGTAGCCTCCTCGCCCTCTAATTCAGGACCGAACCCGCAACCGCATTTCAAAGCTCTGGCATACGTTCCGCCACCGATAGCTACGGGCTGTTCGTCACCGCCCACCGCCTTGTTATAAACGCGCGATAAGGTGGAAATAAGCTCGCCGTCCTTGTCGTTGTAAAGGGGGGCTTGGTAATGTTTCACCTCGTACATAACGCCTGCCTCGTCTAATGCGTCCGTCACCGTCGCCAAGGCAAAACTTGCGGGAAAACGGATATCCGCCACTACGGTAAGCACGCCGTTTTTATAGCTAATCAAATCAGGCGAAAGCGTCAAAACGCCCGTTTCGTCCTCCAAGTTCTTTAAGCCTAAGCAGTCCTCGAACAGCACTTCGTACGCGCGTTTGCAATCCTCGTTTTGCTCAGCTAAAAAGAGGAGCATAGCCTCGAACGCGTTCGCGCCCTTTTCGGGCGTAGAACCGTGCGCCGATTTCCCGCGCGCCTGTAAGATATTCGTGGTGTTATCGTACGAAAGCGTGGTATTTTTGATAGGGTTTTGGTAACCGACGAGCTTGGATGCACATTTTCTCGTCAATACGCTTGCTACGTAGTCGCATACCATATTCGCGCGTTCGCCACCGCCGATAGCCGTAAACGGCGCGTCGTGGATAGGGAAGGACAGCGCGAGATGCGCGATACCCTTTTCTGCGTAAATAACGGGGAAATTCGCGTCGGGCGTAAAGCCCTCGTCGGGCATTTGCGCTACTTTTTTATAATGTTCGATACATTGCCAGCCCGATTCCTCGTTACAGCCAACGATAAGCTTAATCGTGCGTTTGGGGGTAAAACCGCTATCCTTTAACGCTTTCAAAGCGTACAGGCAAACGATAGCAGGACCTTTGTCGTCCATTGCACCGCGCCCCCAAATTTTTTTGCCCGTTACGCCACCGTCGGAAATATCGTCGTTGATAACGGCGTCGAAAGGCGGGTATTTCCAACCGCTACCTGCGGGTACGATGTCTAAATGCGCTAAAATAGCAAACGGTTCGCCTGCACCGAAAATGACTTCGCCGATATAGTTGTCGTAATTTTTCGTTTGAAAACCCAAACTTTCCGCAAGTGAAAGGAAGAATTGCAAACAATCCGCCGTTTCTTTTCCGAACGGAAATTCCCCGTCGTCGCATTCGTCGGGCTTTAACGAGCTGTCGAATTTGAGAATATCGCAAATAGATTGTACGATTTGGTCGAAATACTTGGTCATTTTACCTTGCATAATAATACCCCTTGAACTAAGTAATGAATTGTATACATTCACTATTATTATATAATCATTATACACTTTTTTTTCGTTTGGGTAAAGAAAATTAAGCATAAAAGTTAAGAAAAAATAATTTTTATCTGCGAGAAAAATCGCAAAACCTCGTAAAACTTTGACTTTTTCGTAAAATTATGTTACAATACAGTAGGTTATACACACCTAAGTATTCGGCGAAAGAGGGCTTTTGTATGCAATTCAAGGACAAATTGAATATCCCCTTAGGCAAACTTCACGAGGGACATAGACAGCGTTTGATAGAAAAACTCGACACGCAAACGCTCCAACCGCACGAATATTTAGAGGCGCTTCTATTTGCAGTAGAACCGCGTCGCGATACCAACGCCACGGCGCATCGGTTGCTGTTCGCGTTCGGCTCGCCTTACGGCGTGTTCAACGCCTCGTACGAGAGCTTGCTACGCGTCGAGGGCGTAGGTAAGAAAACGGCGACCTTTTTAAGCGCGGTGGGCGGGTTAGTGTGTAATTTATACGAAACGGAAGAGAGCGTTTTTCCTACTTCCTACGCGCACGAAACCTTTTTGTCTTTTATAAAATGCGAATACGAAAAGGAAACGGAAGAAGTCGCGGATATTTATTTCCTGACGGAAGATGGGTATATTTTTTACCGCGAACGCTTGTGCGTGGGTACTTCTCATTCCATCGAATATACGGGAACGGCTTTGCAAGAAGCTATCGTTGCGGAAACGCCGTACGCGGTTATTCTCGTACATACCCACCCCAAATCCAACGCCAAGCCTTCCGAAACGGATATAAAAACCACTGAAAATTTTGCGCGGATTTGTCAAACCTTGGGTGCGGAATTTGTAGAACATTTTATCTATTCCCCGCAAGGTATTTACAGCTTTTACCAAAGCGGTTTGCTTTGTAAAATCATAGAAAAAATTATCGATTAAGACTAAACGAATTGACACTATGCAAAAAAAATCCACGAAAAAACCGAATACCGCGGTCAAGAGCGAGGAAAAGGGTTTTCGCGCTTTGTTATCGCGATTCACGGCAAAGTACAATTTCCGCAACGAACGACAGTTTAGCGCGTTTTGGAAATGGCTTACTTTTATCGTGTTGGTATTAGTGGAAATTTTCATTTTATTGCAACATATCGACGAATATACCCTGCGCGGAGGGGATGGAAAACTTCTATTTGCGTTACTTCTCGTTGAAATTACGCTCACCGTTTCCCAAGCCTTAAAACTGTTCGTCGTCGGCAAGTTCAAGGGCAGGATAATTTTTTATACTTTCGACGCGTTGTCGGCGTGCTGTTTCCTGTTTTTAACGATGCAACAGGAAAGCGCCGTCGCGCAAACGACGAATACCGCAAGCGTCTATCCCGTCGTGATTTTCGCGCTCATTCTCACCGAGTTTTATATCGACAGTCCCAGCACGAAAACTTCCGTGGCAATGCTACTCGTGGGGGTGTCCACTTACATTACGGCGGATATTTTGCGCGTGTATTACGTTTTGAATATTCGCGTGGAAGTGTTCGCCACCGTCCGTCAGTCGTTTAGTACGGTGAGTTTGATGATTATCCATTTCCTCGTCGTGCAGGTAGCGCTCGGTTTTTATCGGCAGTATTTACGGCTGGAAAAAACGTTGGAAGAATTAGATATTAGCAAAAAAGAACTCGAAAAAGCCTACGAGGTCGTAGCCGAAGTTACCGCCTTACAGGAACGCCAGCGTATCGCTAAGGATATCCACGACACCGCGGGGCATTCGATAACCACCGTAATTATGCAAACGGAATCGGCAAAGCTTTTAATAGACAACAACGCGCAAGAGGCGAAAAAGAAAATCGTTTCGGCGAATTTGCAAGCCAAACACGCCTTGGAAGAACTGCGCGACAGCGTGCATTTGCTTTCGGGCTTGGGCGAACAGACCACGCTACAAACCGCCTTACAAGCAATTATCCACGAAAGTACGGACGGAACGGGGATTACCATTCGTTCGGAAATAGAAGATATTTCCGTATCGCCCGCAAAATACCGTTTTCTTTGCAATACGCTCAAAGAGGGGATTTCCAACGGACTTCGCCACGGCAACGCTACGGCGTTTTGGTTTGAACTCAAACGCGAAAAGGATAAAATTCAATTTCTGTTATCCGACAACGGCAAGGGCGTAGAGGGCGAAGTGCAGTTCGGGTTCGGACTTTCGTCAATGCGCGAACGCGCCAAAGCGTTGGGCGGGGAAGTGCAAACCTACGCCGAAAACGGCGAGGGCTTTGAGTTGCGGTTGGTTTTACCGACGGACAAAAATTAAGCAATAAGCAATAAGTAATAAGTAATAGTGAATAGTGTAAGGAGTGTTAGGAATGGACGATAAAATCAAGGTGCTTGTTACCGACGACCAAATCGAGCTTGCCAACGAGATAAAAAGCGTTTTGGAAACGGACGAACGCATACAAGTTACGGGTGTTGCGACGGACGGTTTTGACGCGCTCGAACAAATGCAGGACAACACGCCCGACGTGGTGCTACTCGATATCCGTATGCCGAATATGAACGGTGTAGTGGCGACGCAACGTATAAAATCCGAATACCCCAATACGAAAGTAGTCATTCTTACCACTTTCGACGACAGCGATTATATTTTGAACGCCATCAACAACGGTGCAAGCGGGTATTTGTTAAAGGATATCGGCGCAGGCGCGCTTATCGATGCGGTGAAAAACGCCTACGCGGGCGATACCATTTTGCCCGCTAAAATCGCAAGACGGATAGCCGACGTAGCCAAACACGTTTCGGCGGATAGGGAAATTAAGCTCACGCGCGCGTTCGGTTTTTCGGACAGGGAGGTGGAAATCGCCCTGATGATGTACGAGGGGTTTACCAACCGTCAAATTTCGTCCGCGCTTAAACTTGGCGAGGGTACGACGCGTAACTACGTTTCCGCTATTTATATCAAAACGAACAGCGAAAACCGCGCGGAAGCGGTGCAGGCAATCAAGGGGGCGTTATAAATGTATAAAGCGGTGGTATTCGATTTAGACGGAACGCTTTTAGATACCTTGGACGACTTGACGGATTCCGCGAACTACGCCTTGGAAAAACACGGTTTGCCCAAACGCACGCGCGAAGAAATTTGTTCGTTTGTGGGTAACGGTATCGTCAGCTTAATCGGTCGTTGTACGGGCGAGGATAACCCCAAGCGCGAGGCGGTGCTTACCGATTTTCGCGCGTATTATAAAACACATTCCAAAGACAAAACCAAGCCGTACGCGGATATTTTACCGCTACTTAGAAAGTTAAAAAAGAGCGAGATAAAAACGGCGGTGCTTTCCAACAAGGCGGATTTTGCCGTGCAACCGCTCGTTGAGGAATATTTCCAAGGCTTGATAGATATTTCGCAAGGCGAAAACGAGGCGGAGGGCGTTATGCGCAAGCCCGCCCCCAACGGTTTGTTACAAATCCTCAAACGCTTGGACTGCGAAAAGGACGAGGCGGTATATATAGGGGATTCGGACGTGGATATTCAAACGGCGAAAAATGCGGGGATAGCGTGTATTTCGGTGACTTGGGGGTTTCGCTCAAAAGCATTTTTACGCGAGGCGGGCGCGACGACGCTCGTGTCTTCGCCCTTACAAATCATAGACGAAATTTGAAAAGGAGGCGGGCAGGTACGAGATGAATTACGAGATGGATACGGAAAAACTTATCGGCAACACACCGCTCGTGCGGTTGAAAAACATAGAGAAAAAATATAATCTTTGTGCGAAAATATACGCCAAGGTAGAAGGCGTAAGCGTGGGCGGTTCGATTAAAGACAGGGTGGCGCGCGCGATTATCGACGACGCGGAACAATCGGGCAGATTAAAAAAAGGCGGAGTGGTAATTGAGGCGACTTCGGGTAACACGGGCGTAGGGCTTGCCCTCGTTTGTGCCGTTCGGGGTTATAAAGCGATTATCGTAATGCCCGAAACAATGTCCGTAGAACGCAGAAAGCTGATAGCCTCTTACGGTGCGGAAATCGTATTGACGGCGGGCGAGAAAGGTATGCAAGGCGCAGTCGAAAAAGCCGAGGAATTGCATAAAAACACGCCGAATAGCATTATCGCGGGTCAGTTTGAAAACCCCGCCAACCCGCAGGCGCACTATAAAACCACCGCGCCTGAAATTTGGAGCGCGTTAAACGGCGAAGTGGATATGTTCGTCGCAGGCGTGGGTACGGGCGGAACGGTAACGGGTGTGGGCAAATACCTCAAAGAAAAAAATCCCGCCGTGGAAATTATCGCGGTAGAACCCGCAAGTTCGCCCTTGCTTTCCAAAGGCAAAGCGGGCGCGCACGGTATTCAGGGTATCGGTGCGAATTTTATCCCTAAAACGCTGGATACTTCTATATATTCGAAAATTATCACGGCGACGGACGAGGACGCGTTCGCGCTTGCCCGCGAGGTTTGTGCGGTGGAAGGACTGTTCGTCGGTATTTCCTCGGGTGCGTCGCTCTACGGCGCGTTGGAAGAGGCGAAAAATGAGCGAAACGCGGGCAAAAATATCGTCGTGATTTTCGCGGACAACGGGGATAGGTATTTGTCTATTTTATAAAAGAGCGCAAGTTTTGGCAGTAAGACGACAAGTTTTGACATAGACTTCTCGCCGAAAATATGGTATAATAATGTTATATCATATAGGAGCGGTAAGAATTATGAAAAAACGGTTATTCTCGACTTTACTTTGTTGTTTATTGCTTAGTGCGACGGCGTTTGCCTCGTGCGGAAAAACGGAAAACGACGGCGAAACGGGCGGTGGCGTTACCTACACGAAAAACGCGAACGGTACGGCGTACACCGTGACGGGTTTTGTGAAATCGGGCGATACGGTGACGATTGACGCGGAATACGAGGGTTTGCCCGTAAAAAAAATCGCCAAAGGCGCGTTCAACGCCAAGACGACGGATAGCGAGGAAGTGAAAGAGGTTGTCATACCCAAATCGGTGACGGAAATCGAAAACGGCGCGTTTAACGGTTGCACGAAATTAGAAAAGGTTCACTATACCGGAACGGCGACGGAGTGGCTTGCGATTAAGATGTACGAAAGCGACGCCACGGAGGGCGGAAACGAAAACCCGTTCGTTGCCAGCGCGAACAAAGCCGAACTTTACGCCAACGGCGAAAAGGTAACTTCCGTTACTTATACGACGAACGGCAGAGTGGGCGTGCAGTTGAAAGGTTGCGCCTCGCTCGCAAGCGTAACGGTCGCGGACACGGCGACGAAAATCGGCGCATACGCGTTCGCGGGCTGTAAAAATTTGACCGCGGTGGTAATCGGTACGGGCGTAAACTATATCGGCGTGGGCGCGTTTGATAATTGTAATAAGCTCGCAAGCGTGGAATTTAAGGATACACAAGGCTGGGGCTACGAAACGACGGGCGCGACCAACTTGGCGCAAATCCCGCCGACGCTTATCGGTGATAAAACGGGTATCGTCGAGTACATTTTAGACGAGGCGTACCGCGGTATTTGGACGAAAACGAACGCGTAATTTATGCGGTAAAATAAAAAAGACTTCGGGAATTTCCGAAGTCTTTTTGCTTGTCCGTTTGGTGTTTATTTATATTCCAACACCGCTTGTCTTGACGAAACTTTGTGTAAAAGTTCCTTAAACTCGCAAGCGGTGGGGTCGAACGCCATTTCCGCGCAAAGCGCCTGCGCAAGCGCAATCCCGCCGTCGAACGCGCCCGCCATACAGATATTTATTTTACCGTTTGTAAGCGTGTACGCCTCGCGGATAAGGCGCAGAGCGTATTCGCCGTACGCCGTCCAACCCGCGTTAAAGACCTGCCAAATAGGCTTGCGCATTTTTGCGTCCCGTTCTAAAAGGAAACCGTCGTTTTCGCCCATAATAAACGGTCCGCTTTGATGCACGAACATTTCCCAGTCGAGCGTCATAAACCCTTTTACCACCAAACCCAAAGGCGCGTCCCCGCGCAAAGCGATAATTTTTTTGGTTAGTTCTAAGGTATCCTCGAACTGTTTCTCGTCGCGGACGATAGGCGTATAATTATACGGGAACGCACCGCAGTCTTCCCAAAGAATTTCCACGCGCTTATCCACGCGCGCCAACTCGTCCAAGTGGTTCTTGACGGAAGTCGCGTGCAGACCGAATTGAATCTTCATCTTCGGATACCGCTTGAAAAACTCGTTCGCGGTGTCGTTTACGAAATCGGTAACGGCGCGCGCAATGAGCTTGTCACCGATATATTCCTTGCTCATTTCGGTAAACGATTGAAAATAAATACCGTCGCAATGCGTGTTTTTGTAATGGTTTTCGTATTCCGCCAACGCCTTTTCTTTTAGTTTTTGCAAAAGCCCGTCGGAAAGCTCGGTGAGTTTACCGCCCTCGTTCCAGCCCCAAGAATACCCCCAAATGACTTCCAAACCGTAAGAATGTGCGTACGCAACGATATCGTCGGCATTGACGGGCATATAATCGTTCCAAATAATCACCTGATTGAGCTTTAACCGCGCCAAATCGCGAATATACGCGCGGTAGTCGTTGATAGGGTGACCCCAAGTAAACACGCTACGCGTTTGAATTTTCGCCCGTTCGCCAAGCGTGTATTCGGGCATTTTGTAATCAAACCGCCATTGCGGAATCCGCAATCCGCCGTGGATGGGCGCACAAGCACTCGTATAATTATCCACGAATGCCACTGCACCGTAAAACAGGTCTTTTTCGGCTTTTGCGGTGATAATAACCAGCCTTCCGTCCTCGTCGTCGGGGTTGACAACGACTTTTACCAAATAATCGTTGCCGTTCAGCTCGTCCTTTTGTATAAAACGGCGCACCGTTTGGCTTTCGTCCCAAAGACCGACGATAACGGCGTTTTTTTGTATTTTTTCCGTTTCTTCGCACTCTTTTTTGCAGGGTAACACGAAAATTTTGTAAAGGTCGGTCTCGCGCAGTAAGAATTTACCTAATTCACGGCTTAAAAATTCCACCGCGCGTCTTGAAAAACCGTCGAAACGGTTGTAGATAATTTCCCAAGAACTTTGCTTGGGGTGTTTTACGGGATAAATCATATAGCTATTTTCCTTTCGTTCGCCGTTAGGCTGATTGTATAAGTTATTATAATCATAGCACGCACGCGGGCGAAAAACAATGGTGTAATCAATTAAAAAATATAACTTTTCGGCACAAACCGCTTAGAGCGCTTGCGTTTTTTTCGTGGGTTGTGTTATAATAGCAAAAGAGAGGGGAAAATATGCAAATCAAACCGCTGGAACAATTTTATAAGGAAGAATACGACGTCCGTTTTGTCAACTGCTTGCGCCAGTACTGGCGGGATATGTGTGAGTTTTGTTGTATCGGTGCGCCTAAAAAGAAAAATATATTTTTGCTTTTAGAGGGTTGCTCGGCGCGCTATGAAAACAAAGACGGAACGGTTTGCGAGGCGCATAGCGGGGACCTCGTTTATACGCCCGTAGGTAGCGAATACAAAATGCGCGTGTACGGCTTTGAAAACAGCGAGGCGAGTACGATAGGGATAAACTTCGATTTGTTCGACGTGGACGGCGAACCGTTTACGGTTTCGGAGAAACCGACGGTATTTTCGGCGAATGAAAAGATAAAAATGCTCTGTCGGGAAATTGAGCGGTTTACCTACGCACCGACGCAAATGCCGACGGGGTATAAAGTGCTTTTATACGAAATTTTGAACGAGCTGGGCTTGGAAAAAGCGCGCTTGGCGATAAACAACAGTAATTTTCGGTTAATCCAAAAGGGGTTGGAGTATTTATCCTTGCATTTCGAGGAGGAAATCAGCGTGGGCGAGCTTGCTCGGCTTTGCGGGGTGAGTGAGTCGTATTTTCGTAGACTTTTCCGCTTGTATTTGGGAAAATCACCCGTGCGCTACCGCGTGGAAATAAGGATAGAACGCGCCAAGGAATATTTGCGTTACGGCGAAAATTCCGTGAATGAAATTGCGGGAATTTTGGGGTATATCGACAGCGCGTATTTCATTAAACAGTTCAAAAAAGAAACGGGCGTGACCCCTCTTGCCTATCGCGCCGTCAATAAGCTGTAAAAAAAACGGTTTCGGAAATTTTTCCGAAACCGTAAATTTTTTTATTTCGTTATATCACGCCCAAAAACCAAACGGCAAACGCGCAATAGACGGTGAGCGATAAAACGTCGACTATCGTCGTAATGAACGGCGAGGCGACGACCGCGGGGTCCAACCTGCATTTTTTGGCTAATAAGGGGAGCATCGAACCGATAAGCTTGGCTATCAAAACGGTGACGAACATTGAAAAGCAAATGACGAATCCCACCAGCGTACCGTCGTCCACGAGATAGAGCTTATCGATAAGCATAACTTTTCCGAAACACGCGACGGCTAAAATTGCACCGAGCAGTACGGATACGCGGATTTCTTTCCAAACCACCCGCCAAAAATCAGAAAATTTCACTTCCCCGACGGCAAGACCGCGAATAATCATAGCGGACGCTTGCGAACCTGCGTTCCCGCCCGTTCCCATCAGCATCGGCATACAAGCGGTGAGTACGATACCGTAAACCGGCATATTCAAAGTGCTTTCGTTCGCGGAAATAATTAAACCAGAAAAAGTAGAGGAAAGAAGCAACAGCAGTAGCCAAGGTAAGCGGTTGATACAAATACGCCAAACGCCCGTTTTTAAGTAGGGTTTGTCGATAGGCGTGACCGCCGCCATTTTGGCGATATCCTCGGTATTTTCTTCCTGCAAGACTTCCATTGCGTCGTCAACGGTGACGATACCGACGAGCCTCGTTTCCCTGTCCACGATAGGCAGGGCTAAGAAACCGTAATCCGAGAAGGTGCGCGCAACCTCTTCCTTGTCGTCCTCGGTGTGCGCGTAGATGATGTTTTCGTTCATTATCTCGCCGATAGTCAAGCGTTTGTCGGCGAGCATTAAATCCTTTGCCGTCACAAGCCCCAACAGTTTGTTGGTGGGGTCAATGACGTAGCAGGTGTAAATGGTTTCTTTGTCGATAGCCGTTTTGCGAATGCGCTCAAACGCCTCTTCTACCGTCATCGTGGGTTGAAGCGCGACGAACTCAATCGTCATAATACTTCCCGCGCTGTCCTTGGGGTATTTTAAGATTTCGTTGATATAGGCGCGCGTTTGGTTATCGCTTTGCGCCAGAACGCGTTTTACCACGCTTGCGGGCATTTCCTCGACAATATCGACGGTGTCGTCCAAAAACAGCTCGTCCATAACGGCGCGCAGTTCCTTGTCGTTGAGCCTGTGGATAAGCGTTTCTTTGACGTCGGCGTCCATTTCGACGAAGGTTTCCGCCGCCAAGTCTTTGGGTAAAATACGGAACAGAACGGGTAAATCCCCGTCCTCGCGGATTTCGTTGAACACTTCGGCAAGGTCGGTGGCGTTCATTTTTGCAAGCAGGGGTTTTAAGACGCTAAAATTTCTATCGGCAAGAAGCTGTAAAATTTCTTCCGTTTCCGCGATACGCCAAACGATTTCTTGGGGCATATCCTCGATAATTTCCACCGTTTCGTCAACGGACATTTCGTCTAAAACCTTTTCCAGCTCGTCGTCGCGCAAGCCGTTGATGACTTCCTCTTGCAAAGAGGGGTCTAAAAGGGGTAACGCGTCGGCAAGCAGGTCGGAATCGAGCGCTCGGCAAAATGCGGGAATATCCGCTTTTTCAAGCTGTTTTAATAATTCGGCAAGCTCGTCAACGGGCAGTTTTCCCGCTAAATTCGACGCTTGCTCGTAGTCTTGCGCCTGTAACAGACTAAAAATTTCTTGATACATATACTCTACCTCGTACTAAGTAATTTTTTTGGTTAAGCTGTGAAGTAGCGTATATCTCTATGCGTTTTAGCGCGCGAAAAAACAATCCGCGACCATTTTGCGTAGGTGATATGCGCTATTCGTACTGTGATAATCAGACATACGGATTGTTCCTCCTTGTAGTTATTTTTTTAAGACGCGTCGCGCCCGTCGCGCTCGTCGTCTTTCTTTTTTCTAAGCAATAAATAATCGATTAAAATGCAAATCGCACCTAACCCCAACGCCAAATACACGAACCGCCACCGCGCGTCCGTATCGCTTTGCGTTACGCCGTATACCGTTTCCTCTTTGGGCAGGGGCGCGCCGTTGAACGAGGTGATATACGATTTGGGTATATACCCCGTAATTTGCGTGCCGTCCGCTTGTGTAAAGGCTACCTGATAATAGTCGTGGTCTAATTTTTCCACCTCGCCCAAAAGAGAAAGCTCCGCACCTCTATCCAGCGTTCCCGCAGTCAAAAGGGAAGTGAGGTAGGGGAATTTATACAGCGCTACCGCGTTGGTGAGATACCCCGTTTTGCTTGCCTCGTAGGTTTGGCGGTACTGTTCGGCGGGCAGGGTTGTGCAAAATTCTTTTAATACCAAATAGGTATCGTATTTATGCGCGGATTTATCGAATACGGCGAGTAGGTTGTACGCCGTCGTTTCGTCTATTTTCAACGCCGTCACCGTTTGGGTTTTGCGTTCGTAGCTAAGATAAGGGAAAAACTCCGCGCCTTGCGTTTTTTGTAAATCGAACTTGATAAACAGCGCGTTTTCGCGCGTTTGCAGTACCTCGAATTGCGCGCTTGCCTGCGCGAAAATGCGTTCGTCCGCGTTCTCTACCGCTACGCTTTTTACCGTCGGTAAGTTTAACCGCGCGGATTTAACTAAATAGTTTCCGTCAAAAAGCAGGTATACCGCGTTCTCTTCCACGCCGAATGCAAAGGAAGTGGCGTGGGTTTGGGGGGTATACACGAGCGGGGCGGAAAAATCCGTTCGTTCGTTCGTTTCGCCGAGTTTATACACCGCGTTTTCGACGAGCGCGTAAACATTGCGCCGATAGTCGATTAAGAGCTTGTCGGCGGGTAAATCGCAAGCGCAAACGCGCGTGCCGTGCGCGTCGGGGTTGACGAGTTCGCTTTCGCTGTAACGGAAAATGCTCCCGTTGATGAGTGCGTATAAATCGCCGTAAATATCCCCCGCAAACAGCGTCGGGTAAAAGGCGGTTTTTTCTTTGCCCTCGCAAAGCCAGTCGCCCGTTTCTTTGGTAAAGGTGAGCGTGTATGCGTAGCCCTCGCAGGCGATATAGTGCCTTCCGTATACCGAAGCAACGCCCTTGATTTGCGTTTCAAAATTATTGAACGAGGCGAGTAGCGCACCGAAATTTTCAGGGCTAAGCGAGTACAGCGCAACGCCGTCGTGATTTGCCGTTAATAAGGTTTCGCCGTCCGAACTTGCGTAGGTGGCGGGCAGGGTTGCGTTGAAACTCGTTTTGACGGCGTTCGTTTTACTATCGAACGCGACGATACGGGAATTTCCGTTATCTAAAAGATACAAAGTTTCGCCTACCTCTAAGATATCCGTCGCGTTTTGCAAACGGTTGGTTTGCTTGGATGAGGCGGTAATTTCAAAGTCGGTAAAGGTCTTGTTTTCCAAATCGAATTGCCGAACGCTTTTATCTTGCACGGCGTAGGCGTAGCCGTCGTAATAGCTAAGGCGCGCAAAAGCACCGAGGTCTTTGATAATTTGTTCGGGTTCGAGCGCGCCCGAGGTTACGGGGTGGTAATAAAAATCGCCTGCAACCGTGGTGTACGCAATCGCGTTATTTTGCACCGCGAGGGATTTTACCGAACCCAACAGCGTGGCGACGGATGTGCTGGCAATGTCTGAGTCGGGTATTTTTTGGGTGGGGGCGTGAAGTTTGTGTAAATAGAACTCCGAACGCACGGCGTATAAATCGTCGCCGTCTAAACAAAAAGAAGAAACCCCGCCGATAATATCCTGCGCGTTTTGCGTGTCCGTTAACGGCGCGTAATATAAAGTGCCTTGTGAGTTGGTGAAATATAAACTCTCACCGTATAAGGCAAAGGCTTGGCAAGCGACTTCCTCTATCCGCGTCGGCGCGCCGAGCGTTTGCGGGTCTAAGGCGTATAAATTATCGCTGGTGAAATCGTCCGTGAAATATAAAGTACCAAACTCGTTGAATTGCAGTTGCGTGATGATGTTTTTCGACGAATCCGTGCCGTGCGCCTCGTGCGTGTATTCGTTATAGGTTTGGGTTTGTTCGTCGTATAAATAAATAATATTCCCGTCCGCGATTGCCGTGTAGTTCGCGTTTACCGCTACGTCTTTGGGCGAGGACAGGGCGAGGTATTGCTTATAGGACGAGGGCAAAATCAATTCGTCTAAAAGCGGTTGAGTATCTGCCCGCGAGGTGATTTTCGGGGTAGAAAACGCCGTGAAAAACCCCGCTCCGCAAAATACCGAGAGTGTAAAACTAAAAGCAAATGCTAAATTTTTTTTCAGCGTTTTTCTCATATGTAATTATTATACCACGAATTTGCGAAAAAAGCAATAAAACCGCGTAAATTTTTTCCGCGGTTTTAGTAGGTTTTATCGTTTTGAAGTTGTAGAAAACGCCGAAAGTGCGTTAATTTTTCATTTGCGCGATAATGCCTTGCAAAAGCGCAAGCTGTTCGTCGTTGAGGTTTTTTATATCGTCTACTAATTTATAAAGCTGGTTAGGGTTTTTTATATCGTCCTCGAAAAATTCCTTGGGCGTAACGCCTAAATATTCGCAAATGTAGAAAAAAGACATCATTGACGGCAAATTTCTGCCGTTCTCAATATTGTTAATATAACTCGCCGATTGCCCTACCGATAAACTCATATCCCGCGCCGAAACGCCTTTTTGTATGCGTAATTGCGCTAATCTCTTGCTAAACGCTTCCTCAAATAACATACCCGTACCCCCTTTCGTATATTATTGTACTATACACAGGACAAATATTTATCGATTTTATATAGTTAAAATGCTTGACTTATCTATTTGAAATAGATATAATATAAAAAATGTAGACTTGAAAAAGTCAAAGTGTTAAAAATTTTTCACGGCTAATAATTTTAGGAGGTATAAAAAAATGAAAAAGTATCAAAAACCCCAAATAAGCGTTTGGGAATTGACGGAAAAAGACGTGTTCTTGACGCTTAGCGTAAACACGACGAACGGCGGGGACGGCGGTAA
>JAZSPG010000111.1:0-27575 GCA_045537295.1 Candidatus Scatosoma sp.
ATGGAAACAGAAGCAAAAGCAACGATGGCGGAAGTCGTTGCGAAAATGGACAGTCAACCTAAGTTCAGAAAAGGACAGTTGATTACGGCTACAATCTCGTCGGCGAACGAGTCGGGTGTTGCGGTGTTACTTCCTAATACGAAAAAGGAAGTTATGCTCGATAAGGACGAGGTGGATTGCGAGGTTTACAATAAGGACGATTTCGCTACGAAAACGGGTGAAGAAATTGAACTTATGGTTGTCGCAGTTACCCCCCGCGTCGTACTTTCTCAAAAGCAAATTAAGAAAGTAAAAGAAGAAGAGGCTATGATAGCTGAAATTTCTTCGGGCAAGGAATTTGAGGTTGAATGTACCGGTTTTAACAAAGGCGGTTTGACGGCGCAACTCGGTTCGTATATCGTGTTCGTTCCCGCTCGTGAAATTCGCGCAGGCTACGTAAAAGAATTAGAAAAATACGTAGGTAAAAAATTGCGTCTTCGTCTTATCGAAGTGAAAACGGAAAGAAGAAAAGAAATTATCGCTTCGCAACGCGTAATTCTCGAAGAAGAAAGATTAGCAAGAGAAACGGCAAGATTAGCGAAAGAAGCGGAATTTTTCGCGTCTATTCACGTTGACGACGTAGTAGAGGGTAAAGTAGAACGCGCGACGGCGTTCGGTGCGTTCGTTTCCGTGAACGGTTTCGATTGTCTTGCTCACATTTCCGACTTGTCTTGGACGGGTGTAAAGGCGGTTACCGACGTTTTGGAAATCGGCAAGAAATATCAATTCAAGGTTTTGAAGATTGACGAAGAATCCAAAAAGGTTTCCATCGGTTATAAACAACTCCAACCTCAACCTTGGGATTTGGCTGCTGAAAAATATGCAGAAGGCGACGTAATTCACGGTAAGGTTGTAAGAATCGTACCTTTCGGCGCGTTCGTAGAAGTAGAAAAAGGTATTGACGGTTTGGTACACGTTTCTCAAATTTCGCACGAATTCCTTGAAAATCCTACGACGGCGCTCACCATCGGTCAAGAAGTAGACGCAAAAATCCTTAAACTTGACTGTGCGGAAAGAAAGATGACGCTTTCGATTAAGGCACTTGAACCCAAGCCTGAAAATCCTGAAAGAAAAGCAAAGGAAGATAAGGCTGAGGACGGCGAAAAGAAGTCTAAGAAAGCGAAGGCTACTAAGCCCGCTGACGAAGTTACCGAATGGAACGAAGACGGTCTTGGCGCAGGCATTTCTATTGCGGATTTGCTTAATAAGAACTCCTGATTGTTTAACCTTAAAAAATAAAATAAAAAGCCTGTTTTTAAGCGATTAAAGACAGGTTTTTTTGTTTATATATAAGTATTAAAAAAAGTTTATTACTTTATAAGGAGCTATCATTATGGCAAAACAGGGCAAAATTAAAATTTCGAGCGAGAATATGATGCCGATTATCAAAAAATGGCTTTATTCCGACAAGGACATCTTTCTTCGTGAAATCGTAGCCAACGGCGTTGACGCTATTACCAAGCACAAAAAACTCGTGGATATGGGCGAGGCGCAATCCGACGGCACGGAATACAAAATTTGCGTTACCGTAGACGAGAAAGCAAAAACACTTACCGTAGAAGATAACGGTATCGGTATGACCGCGGAAGAAGTTGAAAAGTACATTACGCAAATCGCCTTTTCGGGAGCGGAGGACTTTTTACAAAAATACGAAAACGCCTCGGGCGACGGTATTATTGGGCATTTCGGTTTAGGATTTTATTCGGCGTATATGGTTTCCTCACTTGTGGAAATTTACACGAAAAGCTATAAAGACGAACCTGCGGTGAAGTGGGCGTCCGACGGTAATTCCACCTATAAAATTTCCGAAACGGATAAAGCGGAACGCGGTACGAAAATCGTAATGCATATCGCGGACGAGGAAACGGAATTTTTGAAAGAATTTACCGTGCGTGAATTGTTGCGCAAATACTGTTCGTTTATGCCTTATTCCATTTATTTGAACCCGAAAGGCGACGAAACGGACAAGCCGATTAACAACGCTACGCCTTTGTATTTGAAAGACCCTAAGGATTGCACGGACGAGGAATATAAAAACTTTTACCGCGATACCTTTATGGATTATAACGAACCGTTATTCTGGATTCATTTGAATATGGAATATCCGTTTAGATTAAAGGGGATTTTGTATTTCCCGCAGGTGAAAAAGCAACAGGTACAGCTTGAAAAAGGGCAGGTAAAACTGTATTGTAACCAAGTGTTTATCGCGGATAATATCAAAGAGGTCATTCCTGAATTTTTGATGCTGTTAAACGGCGTAATTGATTGCCCCGACATTCCCTTGAACGTATCGAGAAGCTTTTTACAAAACGATAGACAGGTCCAAAAGATTTCCAAGCATATCACGAAAAAAGTCGCGGACAAGCTTTCGTCTTTGTTCAATAACGACAGGGAACGTTACGAAAACTGCTGGAAAGATATTTCGACCTTTATCAAATTCGGTTGCTTAAAAGACGAAGAATTCTATGAAAAAGTAGAAAAAATCATCATTTTCAAGAATATAAACGGCGAATACAAACCGCTTAGCGAATATTTGGGCAACGAACTTAGCGAAGAAGAAATGAAAAACGGCGCTCAACCTAAACCCGTTTATTATATCTCGGATGCGGTACAGCAAGCGCAATATATCGCAATGTTCAAGGACGCGGGTTTAGACGCGCTGAATTGCGATACCTATATCGACCCGCATTTCATCAGCTTTATCGAATACAAAAACGCGAAAAAATGTCGTTTCGTGCGGATTGACGCGGATATCGACGGTGCGTTGAAAAACGGGGATTTGCCCGACGACGAGGCAAACAAACAGCTCGTAGATTTATTTAAGAAACATCTTGTAAATAAAGACCTGCAAGTGCGCGTAGAGGCGTTTAAGAGCGGTAAAATCCCCGCAGTTATCAACGTAGAAGAGTTTATGCGCCGTATGTCCGAAATGGGCGGATTTTACGGTATGGACGAAAGCGACCCGACGAAAAACGCCACGCTCGTTTTGAACCTTACGAACCCCGTAATTAGCGGTTTGCTTGCGCAGACAGAGGAAAAACAGGCGGTAATCGTAAATCAAGTGTATTATTTGGCTATGCTTTCGTATAAAAAGTTAAGCCCCGACGAACTTGCCGATTTCGTAGATAAAAGTGCTCAGTTGCTCTTTGATTACAGTAAATAATAAGGAAAAAATCAAGAAATGAAACCGATTATTGCAATATTCGGCGTTATCGACGACGAAAAAACGGCGACGATAGGGTATCCGTATATCCGCGCGATTGAAGAATCGGGCGGAATACCCGTTATTCTGCCTTACACGGAAAACGAAGAAACACTTGATAGATATATCGAAATTTGCGACGGATTCTTTTTTACGGGCGGTAAAGACGTCGAGCCCAACCGTTATAATGAAGAACCCCAAGCATATTGCGGAATTATTCAAAAATACCGCGATAATTTAGAATTTTCCGCGTTTCGTAAAATTTTTCAAACGGAAAAAGCTATACTCGGTGTTTGCCGTGGCTGTCAGATAATCAACGTGGCGTTGGGGGGAACGCTCTATCAAGATATTCCCTCGCAAATCAATACGGATATTGTACACAAACAGCAGGGCGAAAAGCATTTGCCGTCACATTCGGTTTCCATTGTAAACAATACCCCGTTATCCGAGCTGGTGGACGGTGCACCGAGAATGCAAGCAAACAGTTTTCACCACCAAGCAATTAAAACGCTGGGAAAGGGCTTAGAGGTTACGGCTTACGCAGACGACGGAATAATCGAGGGGATATATTTGAAAAGTGAACGGTATTTACGCGGTTATCAATGGCACCCCGAACGGTTATACGGCTCGGATATAAATAACCGCAAGCTGTTCGACGATTTTATAAAAGCCTGTACAAAATAAAAGTAAAAATAAAATAACGAATACGGTAAAAACGCTTTTGAAAAAGGGCGTTTTTTCTTTTTATTTAAGTTCTAATAGGACAAGCCGACGCATATAGTATAACAAATGCTTGATTTTCTCCCACAACGAATAAAAAACGGGTTATCTTATCTAAATTTGCAATTTGTTTACGAATTACGGCTACGCGTAAATAACCCAACAACCGTCAACTATCAAGGCGTATACCGTTATTTAGGAGATTGCGGTATCACGCAAACGCGCGAAAACGCCATTTATTGCGATACGGACGATATCGCCGATTGCGTGTTTATCGCGGGGAATTATTCGGTATACTCGGTTGAAGAACAAATCAAAAAAGGCTTTATTACGGCGAAAGACGGGGAAAGAATAGGGCTTGCGGGCGAGTTTGTTTTTGAAAAAGGGCAACCCTTAGCCATTCGGAATTTCACCTCGCTTTGTATACGCGTTCCGCACGAAATTATCGGCGCAGGCGCGGAAATTTACCAAAGATGTATGCGTGGCATAATAAATAATATTTTGATATGTTCCCCGCCTGGTATAGGTAAAACGACGATTTTGCGGGATTTAGCGCGAATTATTGCGGAAAAAACACAAAAAAACCTGCTAATTTGCGACGAGCGCGGAGAAATTGCGATAGGACAAGTCGGAGAAAGTATCGATATATTAAAATATGCGGACAAAAAGACGGCTTTTGAGTCGGGTATCCGTGCAATGCGTCCAGATATTATCGTTACGGACGAGCTTTCGCCAAGCGATTGCCAAAGTATTGAACGCGCGGTATACGCAGGCGTTAAAGTGTTGGCGTCCGCGCATTTTTCCGATTTTTTGCATATTCAAAAGCCTTTTTTAGAGCTCTTCGATTTATTCGTTATCTTAGATGAGGCGAAAATAGGGGCAATTAAAGGAATTTACGATAAAACGGGAGCGGAAATACTATGACGGCTAAATTTTTATTAGGGCTTGTAATTGTGGGTTTTACAAGCTTTTGCGGGTATTTGCTTAGTAAAAAGTACCGAGTTAGAAAACTGTTTTTTACGCAATTTCGAGAATTTAACGACAGATTTCTTAATGAAATGACCTACTACCGCCGTCCGTTAGCGGAATTTTTCACGAAATACCCGTACAAAAACGAGTTTGCGTTTTTATTAGAAGATTATTTAGCGTATATAAGGAAAGGACAAACATCTTTCGATAAATTATTAGAAAATTCCGATTTTCATTTCTTGAAAAAGGATGAAAAGGCATTTATTTGCGACTATTTGTCTATGCTTGGAAAGGGGGACAGCGCATCGCAAAAGGCGTATTTTTCTTCGGTAAAGGAACAACTGAAAAAACTGGAAACCGAGGCGGTGGAAACGGGAAAGAAGTACGCCGATTTATATATAAAACTTGGATTTTTATGCGGTTTATTCATTCTAATACTCATTATTTAACGGGGAGGTTTTTAATTAATATGCGAGGTTTAATTAAATTATGGATATAAGCATACTTTTCAAAATGTCAGCAATCGGGATAATTATCACCATAATTTGTCAAATTCTAAAAAAATCAGACAGGGACGATATAGCAACGCTCGTGAGTATCGTAGGACTCGTTATCGTGCTTGGCGTCGTCGTGGGAATGGTTGGCGATTTGTTCACGCAAATTAAAGAAATTTTCGGGCTATTATAGAAAAAGTTGAGGTCGATTTATGGAAATAATGAAAATCGTCGGCATAGCGTTCGTAACGGCAATTTCCGCTATATTATTGCGTTCAACGAAACCCGAACTGTCTTTTGCCGTAACGGTTACGGGAATTATCGTAATTTTACTTTTTATCGTGGACGCGTTAAAGGGTACGCTTTTGGCATTTTCCGCAATCACCGAAATGACGGGGATAGAAAACGGTCTTTTGAAGATACTTCTCAAAATCGTCGGCGTGGGGTACATCACCGAATTTGGCGTAGGAATATTAAACGATTTTGGAAGCAACGCCGTCGCGGACAAGGTGGCTTTGGCGGGAAAACTGACTATCGTTATCCTGTCTTTACCCGTTTTAGAGAGTTTGCTCTCGTTAATTAAAGGCTTTTTACAGTTGGTTTGATATGATAAGCAAAAACAAGAAAAAACGGGGTATCGTTATCGTTTTTCTTATACATTTATTCATTTGTTTGTTTTTTGGAACGGTAACGACGGTTAGGGTAAGTGCGGATAAGGAAAAGACGCAGGCAAACGCAGAAGATACGCTGAACGAAAGCATTTTAGAACAAATCAACGCGTTGGATTTAGAGGGCTTGGAAAAATATATAAATTCGCTAAATTCTTTTTCGGAGAAAAGCTTAGCGCAACGGCTCGTCGAATACATCAAAGGCGACGGGCTGGATTATGAAAATTTCGGAAAACAAATCGTTCGTATTTTATTCGAGAAGGTGCGTGAAATCCTGCCCGCATTCGCGTGTATTACGGCAATTACCTTGCTTTCAGGGCTAATTTCTACCTTAAAAAGCGGGTCAAACGCGCACACCTCAGGGGAAATGATATTTTTAATTAGCTACGCCTCGGCGTTAATACCCGTTATCGCCGTTTTAACGGAATGTTTTAGTATGACGAAAAATACGGTATCTGAAATGCAAACGCAAATGCAACTTATCTTTCCGCTTATGCTCACCTTGATTTCGGCGTGCGGGGGAAGTGTAACCGTTTCCGTTTGCCGACCCGCCGTCGCGTATTTTTCGAGTACGATAGTAACGGTGGTGGCGTCCGTCGTGCTACCGCTCACAGTGGCGATTATCGCCTTTTCTATGGCGGGAAATTTGACAAAAGAACTGAAAATAAGCAAATTTACCGCTTTTTTTAAGAGTATCAACAAATGGATTATCGGTATTTGCATTTCCGCGTTCGGTATATTCTTCACATTGCAAGGGATTACGACCGCGACCTACGACGGAATTGTTCGGCGTACGGCAAAATACGCTATCGGTAACGGTATACCTATCGTTGGAGGGTTTCTTTCGGGCGGATTTGATTTGGCGGTTGCAGGTAGCGTACTTATCAAAAATTCTTTGGGCAGTTTGAGTATATTTTTAATGATTTCCATACTCTTCGAACCGTTAATTTTGCTAATTGCGGTAAATTTATTGCTTCGGTTTACTTCCGCGATAACGCAACCGTTCGGCGATAGCCGAATTTCTGATTTTTTAAGCGAAACCGCGGAAAATTTACGCTATTGCACGGCGAGTTTGTTATTTACCGCCTTTATGTATTTTCTTTCAATAATGCTACTCGTAACCTCTACGGAGGCGTTGTTATGAGTTTAGACGGGTATTTATTAAGCATTATCGGAACGGTATTGTTATGCTCTATCTTAACGGCGGTTATCCCCGACGGAAAAACGGCGGGCGTAATCAAAGGCGTTACGAGGTTGGTGTGTTTAATTTCCATAATCGCGCCGATACCGTATTTTTTAGGCAAAGAAAATCTTTTCGACAGGGTAGGCGAAGAAAATACCAAAAACGCCAACGCATTTTTTCCGCAAACAGTCATACAAACGGACGAGTCTTTCATAAAGTATTACAGTGAATTAAGAATTCAAGAAACGGAACGCTTGCTTAAAGCGGAATTAGAAAGCCGTTTCGGTAGGGTTTTAGCAGTTACGCTTTGTTGGGAATTTGACGGCGAAGATGAAACAATCGACGCGGATAAAATCCGAATAACCAAAATTCTTATAAAGACAGAGGAAGAAATAAGCGAGGAGGAAAGGCTTGCGATGAGCGAATACCTAACGAAAAACTATTGTAGCGAGGTGCGAATTGAATAACTGTATAAACCAAGAAATTTCCGCCCGTCAAGCAAGGCGGAAGGGAAAAATACGCGATTTGCTTTTAACGGGCGGTTTGGCGCTTTTGATAGTGTTTGCGTCGTGGCGGATTTTCGGAGGTAACCAAGAAGAAAGCAAGCAAACGGGTTCCGTTACGCAAACCGAGGCGGAACAAAAGGTGAGCCGTATCTTAGAAGAAATCGAGGGCGTCGGCGAGGCGGAAGTGATGATTTGTCAAACGCAGGACGGCGTGGAGGGCGTAGTCGTGGTATGCGAAGGCGCGAAAAATCTCAAAGTGGTAATGGATATTCGGGAAGCGGTATCCGCGGCGCTGGGGACAAAACAAAGCGCGGTAAAAATATATTTGAAAAAAGAGTAAAAAGGAGATAAAATTATGTCAAACAAAAAGAAAATTATCGTAATGTCATCTTTGGTAGCGTTGCTCGGTGCAACGGCGGTGTTTAATTTCGTACTGGCAAGCTCTGCCGATACGACGGCGTCGGCAGATAACGGCGTAACGACGGCAAACTATTTTTCCACCTACCGTTCTGAAAGAACGACGACGAGAAACGAGGAACTCGTTCAGCTCGACAGCGTTATCGCTTTGTATGAAGAAGGGGACGAAAAATACGAGGCTGCAACGGAAATGAAGATGGAAATCGTTTCGGCGATGGAACAGGAACTCATTTTAGAAAATATGGTGAAATCGCTTGGATTTTCGGACGCAGTCGTTTCCGTTTCGGTGGATTCGGACAACGTAAACGTGTTTATCAATTCCGAAGAATTGAACTACGACACCGCGCTTTCTATCTACAATATGCTGAAAAACGAAACGGGAGTTGTCGCGGGAAATATAATTATTATGCCCGTTTACGCGGAAAGCTAAAAAAAGAACGAAAAAATATCCTCAAAACAGTAGAATAATTCAAAAAGATGTGGTATAATATACTTGACTTAAAATAAGGAGTGCTTTTTGAATGTTCAACATTAAGTTAAATTCCAAAGACGGACAAAGCGGAAAGGTCGTTTATAACGCGGGTATCGTACACAATATCGTGGCGCTTGCGGTTGCGGAAGTAGAGGGTGCTATGCCCGTTCAAAACAAGAAAAACGGTATTTCGCTCTATCTTGAAAAGGACGGCGTTTACGCTGACGTTTCGGTGGTTGTAAAATACGGCTACAACGTTCCCGAACTTGCTTACCGTATTCAGCAATCGGTAAAGCAAAGCGTGGAAAATATGACGCATTATAAGGTAGCGCAGGTAGACGTGCATATCCAAGACGTCGTATTCGGCGACGCGCCTACGCCCGAAAAAACGGAGGAAGAGGAAGAGTCCGCCGACGAAACGGGTACGGAGCGTAAAAACAGCTAAAATTTATCGATTACCCTTCCCGAAAGGCGAAGGGTTTTCGTCATATAATAATACGAAAATATACCAAAGGAAAGTTTTGAAAGTATGAGAAATTCAGCAAGAGAAGCGGCGTTGAATATCATTTTTGCCATACAGTTTAACACCGATTGTTTAGAGGCTTTGAAGAAAAAGATTTTTAAGCAATTTGAGTTGCAAAAAGAGGAAGATATCCGTTTTGCCGAGCGGTTGATTGAAGTCGTGGAAAAAAACCGCGCCGAACTCATTGAGGGTATCGAAGACGCGTGCCATCACTATAAAGAAAACCGTATGAACCCCACCGATAAAAGCATTTTGCTTATCGCAATGGCGGAAATTAAATTCTTCGACGAAATACCGCCCGTAGTATCCGTATCCGAGGCGACAGGTCTTGCCCGTAAATATTCCACCGAAAAGAGTGCTGATTTCGTAAACGGTGTACTTTCGGGGGTAATTAACGACAAGAAGGTGGATTTAGAATGAAGCTTATCGACGGAAAAGCGTTCGGCGCGAAATTGCGCGCTCAGCTCAAAGAAAAAATTCAAAATAGCAATAAAATCCCGGGACTTGCGGTAGTAATCGTAGGTACGGACCCCGCCTCGCAAATTTACGTTCGGAATAAAATTAAAGCCTGCGAAGAAGTGGGTATCCGTTCGTATAGCTACGAATTACCCGAAACGGCAACCCAAGCGCAATTAGAAAACCTGCTGGAAGAATTAGCGGTAAATAAGCAAATAGACGGTATTTTATTGCAATTACCTCTGCCTAAGGGCTTTGACGCGGAATCGGCTATGGCGAAAATCCCCGTGGAAAAAGACGTTGACGGTTTTTCCGCGGAAAATTTAGGACTTTTGGCGTTGAATAAACCGGGGTTGGTGTCTTGTACGCCGTTGGGTGTTATGAAACTGCTCGAAAACGAGGGCGTGAACCTTACGGGCAAACAAGCCGTAGTGTTAGGGCGGAGCGACACCGTGGGCAAGCCTATGGCGTTACTTTTGTTAAATGCGAACGCAACGGTTACGGTTTGTCACAGCAAAACGAAGAATTTGAAAGAAATTTGCAAGACCGCCGATATTTTGGTGTCGGCAATCGGTAAAGCAAAATTCGTAACGGCGGATATGGTGAAAGACGGCGCTATCGTTATCGATATCGGTATAAACCGCGGAGAGAACGGTAAAATTTGCGGGGACGTGGATTTTGAGAATGTAAAAGACAAAACCTCGCTGATTACGCCCGTTCCCGGCGGTGTTGGACCTATGACGATTACGATGCTTATGTATAACACCTGTTTAACGGCATTTAAGGAGTAAAAAATTGAACGATTTTGGCATTCTCTATCAAAAATATGCGTCCGATTTTGAGGAATACGTCAAAATATACACGGACAAATTAAAAACCAACCCGCAAATTTTAGCGGAAAGTATGGCGTACAGCCTATTAAACGGCGGAAAACGCATTCGTCCCGTTTTAGCCTTGGCTACGGCGGAGGTTTTAGGGGTAAACAAAGAGGATATATTGCCGTTTGCGTTGGCTCTGGAAATCATTCACACCTATTCGTTAATTCATGACGATTTACCTGCAATGGACAACGACGATTTCCGTCGCGGTAAACCGTCGTCGCATAAAGCATTCGGAGAGGCAAACGCCATTTTGGCGGGCGACGCGTTGTTAAACGAGGCGTACTCGATATGTTTTCGCGAATGCTTAAAAGGCGATAGACAAATCGTCGCGTCGGCATTTTTGAACGATTGTGCAGGCGTGAACGGTATGATAGCGGGGCAGTCCGCAGACCTACTCTTTTCCCAAAGCGGTAAAGAAGTAACCGAAGAGGATTTGAGCTATATTTACGCGCAAAAAACGGGGAAATTATTGCTTGCGTCCGTGGTAATGGCAAGTATTTTAAGCGGAAATAAAAATTATATCGTATTAGAGCAGTTTGGCAAGCTTTTAGGCAGACTTTTTCAAATGACGGACGATATTTTAGACGTTACGGGCGATTTTCAAGAACTTGGCAAAACGGTCGGTAAGGACGAGAAAGAAAACAAGCTCACTTGTGTAAGATTGTACGGCTTAGACGGAGCGAAAGTGCGTGCGGATATGTGCGCGAAGGATTGCCATACGGTATTAGAAGGCATTGACGGGGATACGGCGTTTTTCAGCGAGTTAATCGATTATATTTTGAACCGTACCAAATAAAAAGGGGTTTTAATGTTAAAGAATTTGTCACCCGAAACAATTAAAAATTGCACGCGTAGCGAGTTAAACGTGCTTTGCGACGAATTGCGCAGGGTTATCTATGAAACGGTTATGCAATGCGGTGGACATTTGGCGTCTAATTTGGGAGCGGTAGAATCTACCGTCGCGCTTTTTTATACTTTTGATTTTCCGCACGATAAAATCGTATTCGACGTAGGACATCAATGTTATGCGTATAAACTTTTAAGCGGTAGATTAGACAGATTTTCCACCTTGCGCCAAGCGGGCGGTATTTCGGGCTTTCCAAAGCGCGAAGAAAGCGAATACGACTGTTACGACACGGGCCACGCGGGCACTTCCGTTTCCGCTTGCATAGGACTTAAAAAGGCAAGCGATTTGTTAGGGGAAAACCGTAATATTATCGCGTATATCGGCGACGGTTCGTTTAATAACGGTTTGGTGTACGAAGCGCTGAGTAGCTTGAAAATTTTGAATACGAAAATTTTAATCATTCTCAACGATAACGGTATGTCCATCTCGCCAACGGTTGGTGGTATGTATGACATAATAGCTGAACTTAAAAATAACGGAAAAGCGGAAAATATCAAGCTTTTAGAACAGTTTGGGCTTACTTATATCGGCGTCAAAGACGGTAACGACGTGGACGAAATGGTGGACGCGTTAGCGGACGCGAAATCGCGTTTACAAACGGGTTCGGTACTCTTGCATATCGCCACGAAAAAGGGAAAGGGGTACGAATTTAGCGAAGAACACCCCACGAACACGCACGGCGTACCGCCCGTTGGTTCGCCCAAGGATAAGGAATATAGCGAGGTCTTAGGCGAAAGTCTTTGCGCGCTCGCGAAAAAGAACGAAAAAATTACCGTCGTTTCGGCGGCAATGAAAGAGGCGCTGGGGTTAGAGGAATTTTTCCGTAATTATCCAAACCGTGCATTTGACGTGGGGATTTGCGAAGAGAACGCGTCTGTGCTTTGCTCGGCAATGGCGGTAGGCGGATTAAAACCGTATTACGCTATTTATTCCACCTTTTTACAGCGTGCGTTCGACGAAATTATCCACGACGTTTGCGCGCAAAAATTGCCCGTTACCTTTTGTATCGACAGAGCGGGGATTTCGGGTGCGGACGGCGAAACGCATCAAGGCGTTTTCGATTTATCCTATCTTTCGCTGATACCAAATTTGGCGATTGCCGTACCCAAAGATACCGAGGAATTGCGAGCTATGTTGGCGTTTAGTGAGCATTATAACTATCCGCTTGCCATTCGTTATCCGCGCTCTGGCAAGGTGCTTTTCCAAACGCAAAATTCGCCTATTCAGCTGGGTAAGTGGGAATATTTACGCAAAACGGATGCGAAAGTCACCGTACTTGCTACGGGCGAGCGCAGTTTGCTAATCGCTATGAAGGTCTTGAAAAAACTCGAAAATCAGGGCTTGACCTTTGACGTGGTAAACGCGAGGTTTGTAAAACCTTTGGATTTGGAACTTTTAGAAAATATCCAAAGCGAATATATCGTGACGATAGAGGACAACGTGCTTTTAGGCGGTTTCGGTTCGCTTGTGAATAACGAAATTATCCGCCTAAATAAAAAATGCAAACTCAAAAACTTTGCATATCGCGACGAGTTTATCCCGCAAGGCAGTATCAAAGCGTTACAGCGCGAATACGGTGTAAACTGCGAGGAAATCCAAGACTTTATAAAAGGCGTTCTTTTATGAGAGCGGATAAGTATTTTGCCGAAAAATTCGGTTCGCGTACCAAATCCGCGGAGGCGATTGAAAAAGGTTTGGTGCTTGTAAACGGTAAAAAAATAAAACCCAAAGACGAAATTTTAGAAACGGACGAAATCGTATTTATCGAAGCGGAAGAAAGTTTCGTTTCCAACGGCGGATATAAACTTTCCCGTGCAATCAAAGCGTTCGGGTATGATTGTAAGGATAAAATTTTCGCGGATATAGGTGCGAGTACAGGCGGTTTTAGCGATTGTTTATTGCAAAACGGAGCGAAAAAAGTGTACGCCGTGGACGTCGGCGAAAGTTTATTACACGAAAGCTTAAAAGATGATACGCGTATCGTGCAAATGGAAAATTGCAATGCGAGATACTTAAAAAAAGGGGATTTTCCCGACAGCTTAAACGGTATCGTTGCAGACGTGAGTTTTATTTCACTGCGCTTAATTTTTCCCGTAATAAAGGAACTTTTATCCGATTCTGGCGACGGTTTTATCCTTATCAAACCGCAATTCGAATGTGAAAACAAGCATATCGGCAAAAGCGGTATCGTGCGTTTAGACGCGCATGCAAAAATTATCGAGAGGGTGGTAGGATATGCCGAGGAATGCGGATTATACGCGTTCGGGATTGTCAACGCACCCGTGCGCAAAGGAAAAAATATCGAGTATATTTTATGGACAAAACCCCAAAAAAGCTATTCGCTGTCCAAACCGCAAGTGGTCGATACGGTAAAAGAACTGCTGAAAGCGCATACTTTGGGTGCATTAAAATAAAAACGAATGGAGAAAACGATGAAAATCGGGGTATTAGGCAACAAAACGAAGATAAAAACGCAAACGGTTATCGAGAAAATTATATCCGCGCTTAATGATTGGGGCTACGAAGCGGTACTTTTTTCCGCACCGAACGAAATTAACGGCGTGGACGCCGTTATCGTGTTAGGCGGTGACGGTGCGATTTTACATTCCGCCGTTCCCGCGTCGAAAAACGGGGTGAAAATTATCGGTATTAACTACGGAAATCTCGGTTTTTTAACCGAATACGAAAAGGACGAACAGGAAAACCTCAAAGAGCTTTTAAGTGCGCTTAAAGACGGTTCGTGTCGTATTTTGAAACGCAGTTTATTAGAATTAGAGCTTTTCGGCAAGAAATTCTACGCACTGAACGAGGTATCTTTACAACGCGATTACGGTTTGTACGCAAGCAAAAGTACCCAGCTTTTACGCCTGCGCGTAAAAACGCGCGAGGGCGAGGATACAGTTTCGGGTGACGGTTTACTCGTTTGTACGCCTACGGGCTCGACGGCGTATTCGCTTTCGGCGGGCGGAGCGATATTAACCCCCGAAGTTCCCGTTTTTATGATGACGCCGATTTGCGCTTTTTCTATGCGGACGCGACCTATCGTATTTTCGGACGAGGAAGAATTTACCATCACAATCGCGCGCGGAAAAGCGATTTTGCAGGCGGACGGATTGTCGGTTGCGGGATTGCCCGAGGGTGCGGAAATTACGATTAGAAAAGCGCCGTTCACCGCGGATTTCCCCACGCGTGATAACGCAGATTTCTTTGCAAAAGTTAGGAATAAATTAAACGAATAAAGGATAAAAACGGAAGATAAAGGAGGATAGCAATGTTACGCTCGGCAAGACACGCGAAAATATTAGAGATTATTTCGCAAAAGGAAATTGAAACGCAAGAGGAGCTTTGCGCGGAGTTAAATGCTCGGAATTTGGTGGTTACGCAAGCTACCATATCCCGCGATATCCGCGACTTGCATTTATTCAAGGTATCGGGTATTGAAAAAAAATACCGCTATGCGTACGTAAACGACGGCGAGAGCGAAATTTCGCCGAAGATGAAAAGTCTTTTCCGCGACTGCGTTATCAGCGTGAAACCCGCAAAGAACTTAGTCGTGGTGAAAACGCTCGCAGGTAACGGCGCAAACGCAGGCGCGGTGGTGGATAAGCTCAACTATACGGGTATCGTTGGTTCGGTTGCAGGGGACGATACCTTGTTAATCGTTTGCGAGAGCGACGAGGGAGCTTTGGCTATCGTGGAGAAAATTAACGAGTTTACAAGATAAGGATTCAAATAGATGTTATCCAAACTTACGATAAAAAACGTCGCGTTGATAGAAAACGCGGAAATAGAATTCGGCGAGGGTTTGAACGTGCTTTCGGGCGAAACGGGCGCGGGGAAATCGGTCATTCTCGATTCCGTCAACTTCGTTTTGGGCGCGAAAGCAGACCGTTCTATGATACGCTACGGGGCGAGCGAATGTTTTGTGCGCGCGGAATTTTCTTTGTCGGAGGAAGCGCGGGCGGTATCGGCTTTGCGCGAAATGGATATTGACAGCGACGGGGAAATAATTATTTCCCGTAAATTTTCGGATACGGGTAAAAACGCCGTAAAAATTAACGGAACTACCGTTACGGCGACCATGCTGAGAAAAATCACCGATTCGCTCGTGGACGTGCACGGGCAAAGCGAGCATTTCTTTTTATTGCAAGAGAGCAACCAGTTAAAAACGTTAGACGGCGTTATCGGGGAAGAAATTATCGATAAAAAAGCGGTTTTAGCCGAGCTTTTGCATAAAAATAAAGAAATCGACGAACAAATCGCTATGCTTGGCGGGGACGAGAAAGAACGCGGGCGCAGGTTGGATATTTTACAGTTCCAAATTGAAGAAATCCAAGCGGTGAATTTGCAAGAAGGCGAGGAGGAAGAACTGCTCGCCAAACGCAATAAAATAAACAATTTAGAAAAAATTATCCGTGCGATTCAAGAAACCTTGCAATGCTTATCGGGCGAGAACGGCGTTTTGGACGGGTTACGGCTCGCAAATAGGTGCATTTCCTCGATTTCAAATTTAGATACCGCGTACCAAACGGTTTGCGAAAAAATCGAAAGCCTTGCCATCGACGCGGACGATATTTCCGAAACGCTTTCCGATTTTGCGGACGAGCTGTATTTTGACGAACACGAGGCGGAGGAAGTAGAAACGAGATTAGACGCTATCCGTTCGTTAAAACGCAAATACGGGGCGAATAAAGAGGAAATAGACGGGTATTTGCAAAAAATTCAAGCCGAATACGAGTTGTTGTCCGATTGCGAGGGGCAGTTTGCCGTATTAACCGACGAAAAGAAAAAAATTGAAAAGAAAATTTACGCAGTTTGCAAAGAAATCACAGAGCTTAGAAAAACGCACGGCGAGGCGTTCTGCCGTCGCGTTACAAACGAGCTGAAAACGCTGAATATACCCAACGCGCAATTTGCGGTTGAGTTTACGCCGTATACGCAAGAGGACGTGAAAAGAGCGAATACGAACGGTTTAGACGGGATTTGCTTTTTATTTTCCGCAAACGCGGGCGAACCGATGAAACCGCTCGGAAAAATTATCAGCGGTGGCGAAATGAGCCGATTTATGTTAGCGGTAAAAACGCAACTTTCGTCTATCAACGAGATTTGCACTTATATTTTCGACGAAATCGACGCGGGTATCAGCGGAAAAACAGCGAAAGTCGTGGGGGAAAAGCTTGCGAATATCGCTAAAAATACCCAAATAATCGCCGTTTCACACCTCGCGCAAATCGCCGTAATGAGCGATAACGAGTTCTTGATTGAAAAAACGGAACAAAACGGGAAAACCGTGACGGAAGTGGTTGCGTTGAATGAAGAAAGCAAAAAACGCGAAATCGTTCGTCTTTTAGGCGGAAACGAGGGTGACGAATACGCCTTAAAGCACGCCGAGGAATTATTAAAACAGGCACGGGAATACAAAAAATCCATTTTTTGATAAAAACGGTATAAAACGATAAAATAATATTAGAATAGAAACGCTCGATTTGCACAAATTACCTTTTAAGCGGAGGGTAATATGCGTAAATCGAGTATTTTTCTTATAGGGGCATTATTGTCCTTCACCTGTTTTTATAAAGCGGAAGAAATAGAAAGTGTTTCCGCGGATACGAAAGAACAAATCGTATACGTAGGCGGTATGTCGGCGGGATTTACCTTAAAATCAGGCGAAATCCAAATTATCGGGTTATGTGAGGTTATGTCGGATAACGGCGTCAACTCGCCCGCACTTCAAGCGGGCTTGCGGACGGGCGATAAAATGCTTTCCGTAAACGGCGTAAAACTTGAAACGGTAGCGCAACTCAACGAAATTTTAGATAAAACGCGCGGAAAAACCCTTGATTTTAGTATTTTACGAGGGAACGAGGAAGTGAGAATCCAAATCCAACCCTTAAAAGACAAAATCACGGGAAAATATAAAATCGGTATACTCGCGCGCGACAGCGTTTCGGGTATCGGTACGGTAACCTATATCGATAAAGAAAACAGGCGGTTCGGCGCGTTAGGTCATTCGGTAATGCGCGAAGATAAACAGGAATTAAAAATTTCCGACGGAATCGTATACGAATGTAATATCGTCGGCGTAAGCAAAGGCGTAAGAGGTCGTGCGGGGGAACTTCGCGGTATGTTTTTAAGCGATAAAACCTTTGGAACAGCGGAAAAACTTTGTTCTTGCGGTATTTTTGGGCAAATTTCGGATAATTTCGAGGTGAACGGCTTATTAAAGACGGTGGCAAGCTCTGAAAGCGTTTGCCCCGGAAAAGCCGTTATTTATTCGACGGTAAACGGTGTAGAACAAAAATCTTACGACGTCGAAATTGTAAAAGTGGATAAACGCAACAAAGAAAATAAAAATTTCGTACTCAAAATTACGGACGACGATTTGATACGCGAAACGGGTGGAATTGTGCAAGGAATGAGCGGTAGTCCTATTATACAAAACGGTAAATTAGTCGGTGCAGTAACACACGTGTTTTTGAACGACCCAACTCGCGGTTACGGGATTGACATTCAAACAATGTTAGCAGAATAATAGGGGAGCTATGTCGCACACAATAATTATGTGTGACATAGCAATTTATCATTGTCAGACAAAAATATAAAAAAGGAGAGAATTATGAAAAAAACACTTGGAATACTGTTCGCCTCGATTTTATTGCTTGGCGGGGGAATAAAGGGCGTAACGGTAAAAGCGGAAACCACGCAAGAATACGCTACGGTGGCAACAAAAACGGACGAGATAAGCAACTGCAAGGCGGATGGGCAAGACGATTTACAAATACGCGCAAAATCAGCGTATTTAATGGATTTTGCTACGGGAACGCCCGTTTATGCGGTCAAGGAAACGGAGCATTTGCCGATTGCGAGTATGTGTAAAATTATGACTTTGCTTTTATCCTTTGAGGCGATAGACGCAGGCGTTATAACGATGGACGAAGAAATTTGCGTAAGCGAGCGGGCGTCGTCTATGGGCGGTTCGCAGGTATTTTTAGAGGCAAATGCCAAATATCCCGTGCGTGAGCTTATCAAAAGCATCGTCGTATGTTCCGCAAACGACAGCTGTGTGGCGATGGCGGAAAAATTAGCGGGCAACGAGTCGGTCTTTACCGATAGAATGAACGAAAAAGCCAAAGCGTTAGGGGCAAATGATACGCTGTTTGCAAACTGTACGGGTCTACCGAAAGACCCGCAATATTCCTGCGCAAAAGACGTAGCAATAATGCTTAGGGAGCTTTTGAAACACGAGGAATATTACGAGTTCGGTAAGGTTTGGACGGATAAATTTATACACCCTGCGGGGAGATACACGGAAATATCCAACACGAATAAACTCGTGCGCTTTTACGACGGTTGCGACGGCGGAAAGACAGGGTTTACGAACCAGGCGGGATTTTGCCTTGGTGCGACGGCAAAACGCAATAATTTACGCGTAATTTCCGTTGTTATCGGTGAAGAAAACAGCAAAAACCGCTTTGACGACGTGCGTTCTATGTTCGACTACGCTTTTGCAAATTACGCAATGAAAACGGTTGTAGAGGCAGGCGTACCACTGGAAAAACAAGCGGAAATCAGCGGAGGAAAACAAAAATCCGTTACCGTAATCCCTGCCCGTAGCGCGTATGCGTTTGCAAAAAAAGGCGAAAAACAAAATATAAAAATTGAAACGGAATACAAAACTTTGAACGCGCCTTTTGAAAAGGGGGAAACGGCGGGTGAAATCGTCGTTTACAAGGACAATATCGAAATAGACAGAGTACCCATTATCACGCAAAACGGCGCAGAAAAAGCTACGCTGTTGGATAGAATAAAAGAGGTTGCTAAGGGCTGGAATTGCCGTAAAAAGTAATAAACAGCAATCAAATACCGTTATTTTCCGTCTTTATACGAAAAATTTTCGCATAAAGACGGTTTTTTATATAAAAACCGCCTTTCTACCCTTGCTTTTTGGCGATAAATTTGATAAAATATTGATAAATTCAAATGAGAATAAGGACGATATTATGAACAAGAGAGAAACCTTACGCATAAACGATAAGGGACATTTAGAAATCGGCGGGGCGGATTGCGTGGATTTGGCGCAACGCTTCGGTACGCCGTTATACCTTTTAGACGAGGCGTATATCCGCAAAATGATGCGTGTTTACAGCTCGGTTATTAAAGAAAAATACGACGGGAACGGTTTGGTATTATATGCTTCCAAAGCCTTTTCCTGTAAGGCGATTTACCGTATTGCCGACGAAGAAAATATCGGCGTAGACGTGGTGTCGGGCGGTGAGTTATACACCGCGTTGCAGGCAGGTTTTCCTGCGGACAGAATTTGTATGCACGGCAACAACAAACAAACCTACGAAATCGCCGAGGCGTTGGACGCGGGCGTTAAGTATATCGTAGCGGACGCGTATTCCGAAATTGATAAAATCGACGACGAAGCAAAAAAACGCGGTATCGTCCAAAAAATCTTATTGCGCGTCAACCCCGGCGTAGAGGCGCATACGCACGCATTCGTGCAGACCGCGACAACGGACAGCAAGTTTGGTTTTTCCCTTTTAGACGGAACCGCAGAAAAGGTTACGGCGTACGCGCTTAAAAAGCAAAATATCCAGCTCGACGGCTATCATTGCCATATCGGTTCGCAAATTTTCGAAAAGCAATCGTTCGTAATCGCCGTGGAAAAATGTATGCGTTTCGCTTTGAAAATGAAAGAAAACCTCGGTTTTGCCTTAAAAACGCTTAATCTTGGGGGTGGGTTCGGGATTTGGTACACCGACGAGGACAAAAAAATTCAACCCGAAGGCTACGCTGAGTATTTAGAGGCGCTCATTCAAACGGTAAAGGAAAAAGCGCGGGAATTTGATATGGAATTACCATTCTTGTTCGTCGAACCAGGGCGTTCCATCGTCGGCGAGGCGGGCATAACGCTGTATACCGTCGGTGCAATAAAAGATATTCCCGGCGTAAAGAAATATATCGCCGTGGACGGCGGTATGTTCGATAATCCCAGATACGCGCTGTATCAGTCCAAATATACGCCCGTGCTTGCTAACCGTGCAAACGCTGAGGCCACACAAATCGTTTCGATTGCGGGCAAATGCTGTGAAAGCGGGGATTTAATCGCGGTAAACGTGAATTTACCCGAAGTAAAAACAGGGGATTTGCTCGCCGTGTTATCCACAGGCGCGTATAACTATTCAATGGCAATGAATTATAATAGAAATTTAATCCCGCCGTGCGTTCTCGTAAACGACGGACAAGCTGAATATATCGTAAAACCGCAAAGTTACGAGGATTTGGTACGCAACGACGTCTTACCGTCAAGACTGGAAAAGAAATAGCCTTATATAGCAAAAAAAACGGAGATAAAAATGGAAAAGGAAAAATTAACGGTAGAATCCGTTAGAAATTTTGAAACGGAAGTGGATTATACCACCGTTTTGGATAATTTCGAAGGTCCGCTGGATTTACTTTTGTATCTTATCAAACAAGAAGAAATCGAAATTAAGGACATTTTCGTATCCGAGGTAACCGAACAGTTCCTTTCGTATATGAAAGGCTTACCGTATTTGGATATCGAAAAAGCGAGCGAATATTTAGCGATTGCGACCACGATTATCGATATCAAAGCGCGGAGCTTATTACCGCCCCCCGAAGACGAATACGAGGACTGGGACGACGGCGACCCGCTTGGTACGGGCTACAACCCCGAACAAGAGCTTATTCAAGCCTTGGAAGAATACCAAACGACGAAAAAACTCAAAGAACGCGAAACGGTAGGGTACATATTCAAACAGCCCGACAAAGAATTTTCGGCGGTGCAGGTACAGTATACGGATATGACCTTAGACGGACTTGTGGACGCGTTTACGAAAATGCTGTTACGCTTAGAGGCGAAACGCAAAAGCGCGCCTCCGCCCCGTGAAATCCCTAAGGACGTGTATACCGTTCGGGATAAGATAAAACATATCCGCGAACGCGTAACGGTTAAGGAACGCACGAACTTCGAGGAATTATTCGACGAAAACTCGTCCGTTCCCGAAATCGTAACCACTTTTCAGGCGTTGTTAGAGCTTTTGAAGCACCAAATTATCGTAGTAGAACAAGAGGAATTGTTCTCGGCGATTTTCATTAGAAAAAATCCGAATATAAGCGAGGAAGAAGAAATTGGAGAAATTGACGAATATAATTGAGGCGATATTATTTGCAGCGGGGGACGCCGTTCCTATCGATATGTTGCGCGAAAAATTAGAAATTACCAAACGCCAAGCGGACGAAGCAATCCGTCAATTAGAAAAGAAATACGCGGGGGATTGCGGTATCCGTCTTTTGCAGTTCAACCACAAATTACAGCTTGCCACCAATCCCGACTATAAAGAACGCGTTTCGTTGGTTCTCACGCCTATCCGCGAAAAAGAATTTACGCGCACTATTTTAGAGTGTGCCGCGATTATCGCGTACAAACAACCGATAACGCGTACGGAATTAGAAACGGTACGCGGGGTAAACAGCGATTACGCGCTGACGACTTTGTTGGGTTTGGATATGATTTATCCTTGCGGTAGACGCGACACGCCCGGTAAGCCCGTAGAATACGCTACGACGGATAACTTTTTGAAACGCTTTAAGTTAAAATCGCTTTCGGAACTGCCCGATTACCAAGAACTTATCAAGCGCATTGCGGAGATGAGCGTTATTCCCGAAGTAGACAGCACCTATTTATACGAAAAAGAGGTGTATAACCCCGACGAAGACCCTGAATTCATGGAGCAAAACGCAGAAACACCCGCAAGTGAAACCGCAAGCGAACGGGTAAGTGAGGATTTGCCCGAATTTTTGAAGGATTTAGAAGACGATATTATTGAAATTAAATAAAATGTCTCGTCTAAAAATTACATATTTTTATGCAACCTGCTCATATTGTTGATATGGGCAGGTTGCTTTTTTATATCGTACTTGGGATAGGGATTGTATTGTTTTTATTATTTTTCCCGATAATCTTCCGCGCCGACCAGCATTTCGACCTAAACAAAAAGAAAATGGGTTTTGCCGTGTTTTTATACGGTAAACTTAAACTTATCGGTGGGTATGCAAAAAGCTACAAAGGCGGTTTGGCGCTTCATATTTCGCCTAAAAAAGCAATCGTAATCCCGTATGCACAAATGAACAACGAACGCAAGCGGTTTTCTATTATGAAAACCTTTCATTTACAGTCTTTTATTCTGACGATAGAAACGGGCGCGGAATACCTGTTTCTAACCTCGCTAATCCACGCAATTTTGCGCACTTATTTTTTTGCGCGGGGCGGGGAAAAAGAGGATATCGAAAATAATTTATGGCTGACGGACGGAGATATTTTACGCGTTTCGCTTACCTTTACCGTCCGTTTGAATTTATTTATTTTATTATGCGATTTCATTCAATTTATAAAGGAGAAACTCAAAACGATATGGCGGAAAAAAACGAAAAAATCAATAGCTTAATTCATACTTCAACCGAAAATTTGGACATTATTGCAGACGCGAATACCGTAATGGGCAAACCGATTATCACCGCAAGCGGTTTTCAAGTAATCCCTTTTTCCAAGGTAACGCTCGGCAACCTTTCGGGCGGGGGCGAGTACGGCGACGCCAAAATCGTCAAGCAAACGGACGCTTTTTCGTTTGCGGGCGGTAGCGGTGCGGTTGTGAGTATGAAACCGATGGGATTTTTAATAGACGACGGGAAAAATTGCAGTATTTTACGGCTGACGGACGAGCCGTTAGACAATTTAATCGAACGCGCCAGCGAAATTATCCGCGACGTTTTCAAAAAGGATTGAAGATGAAACGCAAAGGTTTTCTTTTCAGGCTAATTATTTCTTCGCTTATTTCGGCGTATATAATGTTCTTAATCACGCCGTCCCGTCTAAAAGCGTCCGCCTTAGCGCTCGTTCCCGAATCCAAAGCGGAATGCGTTATGGAAGTAAACAGCCGTCGCGTTTTATACCAAGCCAACGGCGATATGAGATTACCAATGGCGAGTACGACGAAAATAGTAACCTGCATTACGGCGTTAGAGCTTTGCCCAAACCTTGAAATCGAACTTTCAATCTCCAAAGAGGCGGTGGGTATCGAGGGTTCGTCGGTATACTTGAAAGAGGGCGAAGTTTATACTGTAAAGGATTTGCTTTACGGGCTAATGCTCCGTTCGGGCAACGACTGCGCGACGGCGCTTGCCTTGCATTGTAGCGGAAGTATCGCGAAATTCACCGCAAAAATGAACGAAACGGCGCAAAAAGCAGGCGCGTTAAACAGTTTATTTCAAAACCCGCACGGGTTACCCTGCGAAAACCATTACACGACGGCGCACGATTTAGCGCTCGTGACTTGTTACGCTATGCAAAACCCCGTATTCCAAGAAATCGTTTGCACGCATAACTATAACGCAAGACACTGGAAAAATAAAAATAAAATGCTCACGCTTTATGAGGGCGCAACGGGCGTTAAAACGGGTTATACGCGCGAGGCGGGAAGATGTTTGGTAACTTCGGCAAAAAGAGAAAATTTAACGCTCGTTTGCGCGGTTTTATCCAGTCCTATGATGTACGAACGGTCCACAAAATTATTAGACGACGCGTTCGCGCTTTATAAAAACGAATGTATTTTAGACGAAAATCAAGCGCTGGATATCGATGGTAAATACAAAGGCGTTACACGAAAATCTTTTTATTACCCGCTATTAGAAGAAGAACGGGAGTTAATAGAAATTAAAACGCGGTCTAAAAATATAAAAAATAAACAGGAAATTATCGGGGAATTTGAAATATATCTTTCAAAACGGTTGCTTTTTTCGGGAAATTTATATAAACTATAAGTGTAAAAAACAAACGAAGCAGGCAACGAATGAGAATTAACAAATTTTTAGCAGACAAAGGTATTGCAAGCCGTCGCCACGCCGACGAAATGATTTCGGCGGGTCGGGTAAAAATTAACGGCGTTACGGCAACGCTTGGGGTAAGCGTTGAGGAAACGGACGAAGTAACGGTAGACGGTAATGTAATCGGCAACGAAGAAACGACTTTGGAATATTATATTATGAATAAACCCAAAGGCGTGGTTTGTACAGTTTCGGACGATAGGGGCAGAAAAACGGTAATGGAATACCTGCCTGAAACGAAGGCAAGACTTTTCCCCGTCGGCAGATTAGATTACGAAACGGAAGGGCTGTTGCTCTTGACCAACGACGGCGATTTGGCGTTTCGTCTTACCCACCCCGCCAACGAAGTACCCAAAACCTATTTAGTTAGAATTGAGGGGACGATGACGGAAAAAGACTTAAATCCTATCCGTTCGGGCGTAGAATTAGACGGCGTAATGACGAAAAAATGCAAAGCACATATCGTAGAAACCAACAAAGCGTATACCAAGGTGCATATCACTATCACTGAGGGTAAAAATCGACAAGTTCGCCGTATGTTTGAATCGATAGGTAAAACCGTAGCGTTCTTAAAACGCGTAAGTATCGGAAAGTTAAAGCTTAAAGGTTTAGATAGGGGCGAGGTTCGCGCCTTAACCGAACAAGAAGTTTTATATTTGAAAGGTTTGTAAATAACAAAACACCCTCTCGTCGCGAGAGGGTGTAATTTTATAAGGTAACGCTCATTTTAAGCTAATTTTAAGCGCGGTAATTACGCATTAAACCGATGACTTTTCCCAAAATGCAAACTTGGTCGGCTTGATAAACCATATCAGATAACGCCTCGTTCTCGGGGTGTAAAACGATTTGCCCGTCTTTGCGGTAAAATCTTTTGACGGTTGCGGATTCGTCCTCGTTGACGAGCGCGACGACGATTTCGCCGTTTTCCGCCGTTTGCTGACGGCGAACGATAATTTTATCGCCGTCCATAATTCCCGCGTCAATCATAGAAGTGCCTTGCACGCGTAACATAAACAAATCCTCGCCCTTAAATTCACCGACGGGGAAGGTGTAATAATCCTCATAATTTTCGTAAGCAAAGATAGGCTGACCCGCCGTAACGACGCCAAGGAGCGGAATATTCACGCCCGTACCTTTCCCGATAGTAACGGCGCGTTTTTTATTGTCCGTTTTATTCAAATACCCGCGATTTTGCAGTTTTTCTATATAACTATGCACGGTAGCGGTGGATTTAATACCGCATTCTTGTCCAATTTCACGAACGGAGGGGGTATACCCGTTTTCTTCCGTAAACTTTCTAATATAGTCCATCACACGCGTTAATTTTTCTTCGCTAACCATAAAAACACCTCATTTGTAGGTTCTTTTTATTATTATAGCATACTTTTTTGAAAAAAGCAAACAAATGTTTATAAAAAACGGTTTGATTTTGAAAAATTTTATGGTATAATAGGATAGAAAGCAATATAGCGGAGGACAAATGAAAAATGACTGAGCATAAAACGGTGTTAAAATGCGTATTGTACGAGCGGGACTGTATTGGTTGTATGGAATGTGAAACCTGCGACCTCGACCCGAACAAAGTTTGCGATAACTGCGGGAAATGTATCGAAGTACAAGACGTGGCGTCTATAAAAATAGACAAAATTTATATGAACCCCGACGAATACGAAGAATAAAAATAAAGGAAACGCAGATTAGCGTTTCCTTTATTTTATATATTGCTCGAATAACGAGGTGTATTGCGCGGGGACAGTGGCTTGAATTTGCATACCGTCGTCCGTATATTCAATTTTGCGTTCGATTAGAGCGCTTTTTATTTTTGCGTATTCGCTTGCTTTATCGTAAGGAATAAATAAGTTGCAAAACAAAAAATCTTCTCGAAAACGCGATAAAATTTCGCGTTTTAAGCGTTCCAAACCCAAACCCGTTTTCGCGGAAATAAACACGCTATCCTTAGGATAAACGGAAAAATCGGTAATTTCCTCGCTCTTATTCATTACGGTAAGAAAAGGGGATGAAAAGCGCATTTCTTCCAAAGTTTGCAGGGTGGTTTTTAATTGCATATCGTATTCACCCGTCGCGTCGCAAACGAGTAAGGCAAGGTCGCAATTTAACGCACTTTCTAAGGTGGATTTGAACGCCTCAATTAGATTATGCGGTAACGCTTGCAAAAATCCAACCGTATCTACTAATAAAAACGCAACTCCGTCCACCGTAAACTTTCGCGCGGTAGGGTCGAGCGTTGCAAACAGTTCGTTTTTCGTATATGTTTTCGCGCCTGTCAACGCGTTTAACAGCGTGGATTTACCCGTGTTGGTATACCCAACGAGCGCAATCGTTTTTACCGCGTCTTTTTTCCTTCGCGCCGTTTGTAACGCGCGCCGTTTTTCCGTTTCTTTTAATCGGCTTTCCAAAAGTTTTAATCTACCGCGGATATACCGTCTGTCCGTTTCCAGCTGGGTTTCCCCAGGTCCGCGCGTACCCACGCCACCGCCTAATTTAGAAAGTGAAGCGCCTTTGCCTTTTAATCGAGGGTACATATATTTTAATTGTGCAAGTTCTACCTGTAATTTACCCTCGCTACTTTGTGCGTTTTTCGCGAAAATATCCAAAATAAGCGTCGTTCTATCTATTACTTTTCTATCCTGCAAAGCGCAAGATATATTCAAAGTTTGAGAGGGGGTCAGCTCGCCGTTAAATAAAATGGTAATCGGGTCTAACCCCTCCAAACGCTCTTTCAACTCGGCAAGTTTTCCCGCACCGATATAGGTAGAGGGGTTTATTTCACGGATATTTTGATAAATCGAACCCGCGTAAACCGCGCCTGCGCTTTCAATCAAAGACACCGCCTCGTCGTGTAAAACGCGGTAATTTTCAGCGGTTTCACGCGTTATCGGTTGAATAATATAAATTCTTTCAAGTTCTTTTTTAACGTTATTTATCATTATTCATCGTCCTTAGGCGGAAGGTCGTCGTCACGGCGTAATTTTACGACGTTAGCTACGCGACGGCGGTTTTCCTGCGTAATCGCCGCGTAATGTTTTTTGGTAGTGTTGACGTCGCGATGCCCCAAAACGTCCGCAACCACGTAAATATCGCCCGTTTCGTTATAAAGCCGAGTACCGTAGGTACTGCGCAATTTATGCGGGGTTATTTTTTTAAGAGGGGATACGATTTTACTGTATTTTTTGACGAGAATTTCCACCGAACGCAAGTTAATTCGCTT
>JAZSPG010000083.1:0-3517 GCA_045537295.1 Candidatus Scatosoma sp.
AGGAGGTATAAAAAAATGAAAAAGTATCAAAAACCCCAAATAAGCGTTTGGGAATTGACGGAAAAAGACGTGTTCTTGACGCTTAGCGTAAACACGACGAACGGCGGGGACGGCGGTAACGTCGGCGAAGCCTTTACCGACGATAGCCAAGGTAGCTTTGGCAGTTTGTTCGGACAGTAAAATGAAAAACGCCCTCTTGCTTTGAACGGCAAGAGGGCGTTTTTTTGGTTCAAAGGATTGCCACGGCTACGCCTCGCAATGACAGACGGGACTCTCGCGCAATAAAAAAATAGCAAAAATTGCCAAAATATTATAAAATAGGCGTACATTTGTCATATTTAATACGGTATAATACCTAAAAAGACGAACAAATGTTCGGATTTTTGGTAAAAAAACGAAAGGGTGGGGTTGCAATTTTTTCGTTTTGTGCCATAATGCGTTTGCTTTTCGGTGCGCGAGAGGCAAAAGTGAGGAAAAGAAAAAAACGGTAAAAAGCGAGGTGAAGAGGTTTTGGAAAATTACGCAAAAGCGGTGTTGTACGCCTATCCGTTGTTGGAAACGGTGGATAAAGACTACGAGGAACATATTTACAATAAGGCGATTTTGTCTTATCGCAGTGAGAAAAGAGCGGAAGAGCTGGCGGAATACATAGCGGGGGAAATCTTGGAACAGCGCAAGTTGGTTTGGTTGAAGGATTTGCTGGAACGGGCTTTGCGGGGTTTGAACGAAACGGAAAACGCTTTTATTGCCGTTCGGTATTTTGGTAAGGGCGGAAAAATCAAACGGGCGTTCGCGCCGGCGACGGAAAAAGAGGGCGCATTGAGCGAGAGTAAGTATTTTAGGCTACAACGAAAGTTGGGGAATAAAATTGGCGAACGGTTGGTGGCGCTCGGGCTTACCAAAGAGGTGTTTGAAAGGGATTTCGGAAAAATGAAAATCTTTCAAGGGATTTTCAGACGAATGGAAAGAAAAGGGCTGGGAATGAATTGCAAAGCAAAGCTTTGTGTGAATTGAACTTTGTTCGTGAATTGCCCTTTTGGCGTGAATTGCAAAACGAGGTTTTGCATTGTGGAAGAATTATAAAGGGATTGCCACGGCAACTGCGTTGCCTCGCAAGGACGGGGTGGGCGTAAATTTATTCTTCCTCGTAGGGCGGTTTTTTGGGCGGTTTGACGATAAGCGTGGCAAGTGCGGGGACAAGCAGGCAAAGCACGATAAGTATGGCGATTTGCGCGGGGGAATTTTTGTTTTCTTGCGGTTGCGCGGGCGAGGGGGCGCTGTCTTGCGGTTGTTGCTTTGACGAAAGATAATCCGCGTATTCGCCGTTCTTCTCGTAAACGAGCGAGTCGGGTTTGGGGATATAACCGAACGAGCCGTCCCGTAAGACGTAGCAATAGCGTTTCGAACCGATAATATAGTCGCCGTAATAGGCGCAGGTTACGGTGATTTTGTCTAAGAAATCCTCGCCCGCGTTTTGAGAATCTTCTATGATATAGCTCACTTCGAAAAGGTGGGTGAGATAGGGGTTATTGGGGATATAATCGACGTAGGTTAAATCGTCCGTCTTGGCGTAGCCGATAAGTTTTTGGGTATGTTCGCTATCGTATGAGTATTCGATTTTGCAAAAATCCTCGTCTATGGAAAGCACTTTCACGTAGTAGGTTTGCGGAAGTAAAAACAGTCCGCGGTTGGTGTCCTTCCCAGCGTAAAAGTACGCGCCGTCCTCGACGATACAGGCGTAGACGGGCGCGGTGGGCGCGGTGGGTGCGGTCTGTTCGCTATTTTCCGCGACGGCGGTACGCCTTGGCGGTAGGGCGAAGCAGGATAGGAAATATACGAGCGGTAGAACTGCCGAAAGAATAAACTTTTTCATAAATTTTATTATAGTACGCGCGGGACGGGGGATTTTGCGGTTTTGGTGAGAATTATGGGTAATATTGTAGAAAGTTTGGTGCGCTTGAAGGCCGTGGACGAGGAATTGAGGCGAAGAAGAGAAGGGGATTTTTTAAGACTGTATAACGGTGGGGAAAAGATACATAAAAAGCAGGTAGAGTTTCATAAGTGTAAAAAGCGAAACCGTTGGGTGTTCGGGGGTAACCGTTCGGGGAAAACGGAATGCGGGGCGGTGGAATGCGTGTATATGGCGAGGGGGATTCATCCCTACCGTGAGAACAGGAAAGATGCGCAGGGGTGGGTGGTTTCCCTTTCCTCGCAGGTGCAAAGGGACGTCGCGCAAAAAAAGATTTTGCATTATCTTCGGCGGGACTGGATTGACGAAGTGGTGATGGCGAGCGGGAGAAAGGACGCGCCTGAAAGCGGGGTGATTGATTTTATCCGCGTGAAAAACGTGTTCGGCGGGATTTCGGTTATCGGGTTCAAAAGTTGTGACCAAGGCAGAGAAAAGTTCCAAGGCGCGTCGCTGGATTTCGTTTGGTTTGACGAAGAACCGCCCAAGGATATTTATTTGGAATGCCGTATGCGCGTTATGGATAGAAAGGGGGATATTTTCGGGACAATGACGCCGTTGAAAGGGTTGACCTTCGTCTATAACGAAATTTATCTCAATAAGCAAAATGACCCTGAAATTTGGTGCGAGTTTATGGATTGGAGTGATAATCCGTATTTGGACAAGTCCGAGGTGGAAACTTTGGAGGGGTGTATGGACGAGCGGACCTTGCAATCGCGTAAATTCGGACGGTTTGGGGTGAGTGAGGGACTGGTCTATCCTGAGTTTGAGGAACGCTTGCACGTCATTGAGCCGTTTGCCGTGCCGAAGGAATGGCAGGATAATATTTCTATCGACCCCGGTCTGAACAATCCGCTGTCGGCGCATTGGTACGCGGTGGATTTTGACGATAACGTGTACGTGGTGTACGAACATTACGAGGCGGGCAGGGATATCGATTATCACGCCGAGGCGATAAAGCGCATTTGTCAAAAACTGGACTGGAAACGCGATTCGCAGGGCAGAATTTGCGCTTTGATAGACAGCGCCGCGAAGCAAAGGACTTTATCGGGCGTACAAAGCGTTGCGGAACTTTTTTACGAGCGGGGGATTTTGGTCAATCCCGACGTGGAAAAGGATTTGTTTGCGGGGATTGCGCGGGTAAAGAGTTATTTAAGACAAGACAATAATCTGCCGAATATTTATATTTTTAATTGCTGTACAAGACTCATTCGCGAGATAAAGGGGTATTTTTGGGGTAGCGGGGACGCGCCGAGGAAAGCGGACGACCACGCCTTAGACGAGATGCGCTATTATTTGATGAGCCGTCCGAAGAAAATTGCGCCTAAGCGGGAAAAGTCCGTGATTGAAAAGGATAAGGAAGCGTTGCTTAGAAAAAGAGCGAGAAGATAGATGGAATAAATCGCAAATCTACGGTTTGTGGGAATGGAAATAAATTGCGTGAATTGCGCCTAACGGCAAGGAAAGAATGAATTGCCCTGCGGGTGTGAATTGCAAAACGAGGTTTTGCATTGTGGAATAATTATAAGGGGATTGCCACGGGGCTATGCC
>JAZSPG010000015.1:0-9528 GCA_045537295.1 Candidatus Scatosoma sp.
CCCCCCCACTTGTCAAGCGTTTATCCTACTTTTCCACAACGCAAAAAACCGCCCGTACCCCGAGCGGTTCTTTCTTCCCATTCTTTACTTTTAGTTTTTGCTTTTGATATATTCGTCAATGGCTTTCGCGCAAACCTTCCCCGCGCCCATCGCCTTAATCACGGTCGCCGCGCCCGTCGCCGCGTCGCCCCCGCAATACACTCCCTCGATAGAGGTTTTACCCAACTCGTCCACGGCAATTTCCCCGCGTCTGAGCGTTTGCAAACTCGGCGTCGTGTCTTTCAATAACGGGTTTGGCGAAGTACCCAGCGACATAATCACGCAATCGACGGGCAGAACGAACTCACTCCCCGCGAGTTCTTTCGGCGAACGCCGTCCGCTTTCGTCAGGCTCGCCAAGCTCCATTTTAATACACTCGATACCGCTTACCCAACCGTAATTGCTATCGCGCGGGTCGCTAACCTCCGTCGGCAAAATGCGCGTGGGGTTGGTAAGCAAATCAAAGACAATCCCTTCCTCTTTCGCGTGTTCGATTTCCTCGCGCCGAGCGGGCAGTTCCTCTTCGCCACGGCGGTAGATAATATGTACCTCCGCGCCCAACCGCTTTGCCGTTCTCGCCGCGTCCATTGCGACGTTCCCACCGCCGACGACCGCCACCCGTTTTCCGCGCTGGATAGGGGTACGGCTGTCCGCTTTATAGGCTTTCATCAAATTCGAACGCGTCAAAAACTCGTTCGCCGAATACACCCCTTTCAAGCTCTCGCCCGGGATATTCATAAACTTAGGAAGTCCCGCACCCGAACCGATAAACACCGCCTCAAACCCGTATTCTTCCTTTAATTCCTCAATGGTGATTACCCTACCGATAACCATATTCGTCTGGATTTTCACGCCGAGCGCTTTTAAGTTCTCGACTTCCTTTTGCACGATAGCCTTCGGCAAACGGAACTCGGGAATACCGTACACCAGCACGCCCCCCGCGACATGCAACGCCTCGAACACCGTCACTTCATACCCCAACTTTGCCAAATCGCCCGCGCAAGTCAGCCCCGCAGGCCCGCTACCCACGACAGCGACTTTATGCCCGTTGGGCTGGGCAGGTACGGGTTGAACGCTACAATTTACGTTATGCCAGTCGGCGACGAACCGTTCTAACCTGCCGATACCGACCGCCTCACACCCCGCTTTTATCCCGCGCGTACACTTACCCTCGCATTGCGTTTCCTGCGGGCAAACGCGACCGCACACAGCGGGCAAAGAAGAATCCTGAGCGATAATTTGATACGCACCTTCAAAATCCCCCTCCGCAACCTTTGCGATAAATTCGGGGATTTTAATATTGACGGGACAGGCGGACACACAAGGACGGTTTTTACACGCGATACAGCGTTTTGCCTCCTCGATAGCCGTTTCCGCCGAATACCCCAGCGCCACCTCTTCGAAATTCCCGTTTCTCGTCAACGCGTCCTGCGTCGGCATTTCGTTTTTCACAGGGCTCATATTAAACTTAGCCATTTTACTTTACCTCCTGCTTAAACAAATTGCAGGTTGCCTCACGTTCCCGCGCCTCAAAATCCGAATACGCACGCGAACGGCTCATTGCCTCGTCGAAATCAATTTCGTGTCCGTCGAACTCAGGCCCGTCCACGCAGGCAAATTTCATTTTACCGCCCACCGTCAGTCTACAACCACCGCACATACCCGTTCCGTCAATCATAATCGGGTTCATACTCGCCACCGTTTTCACGCCGTACGCTTTCGTGGTTAAACACACGAACTTCATCATAATCAACGGACCAATGGTAATCACCTCGTCAAAGGTTTCGCCCTTTTCCAAAAGCTCTTTTAACGGCACGCACACGTTCCCCGCCCTGCCGTACGAACCGTCGTCCGTCATTATATAAAAATTATCCGAAACGGACTTAAACTCGTTTTCTAAAATCACGAGGTCTTTATTCCGAAACCCGATAACCGAAGTCACGTTTGCGCCCGCCTCTTTCAACGCGCGCGCCACGGGCAACGCAATCGCGCACCCTACGCCCCCGCCGACGACGCACACCTTTTTCAAACCCGAAATTTTCGTAGGTCTGCCCAAAGGTCCGACGAAATCGGCGATATATTCCCCTTGGTTTTTATAATTTAACCTTTCCGTCGTCGCGCCGACGATTTGAAAAATCACCGTCACCGTTCCCGCGGTTCTGTCATACCCCGCTATCGTAAGCGGAATCCGTTCCCCGTCCTCGTCCACACGCAAAATAACGAACTGCCCCGCCTGCGCCTTTTTCGCCACGAACGGCGCAAGAATTTCCATTTGCGTGACCGTGGGATTAAGCGGTTTCTTACCGACGATTTGATACATAGCTTTGCTCCTTAAAAACCTTAAAGTATAGGCATTATTATACAGCTTTTCTCAAAAAAAGTCAAACGCTTGAACGCCGTCGCAAAATTTTTATTTTCGTCCCGCTTTTTCCACCTTTTCCCGTCAAATTTTTCACAAAATTTTCATTTTTCCGCCCGTTTTGTTTGCCATTCCATAAAATAAGTAGTATAATATTCTACGGTCAATCACCAAATAAAAAACAAAACGAAAAACGAGGCGAAATTATGCAAATTCTTTTAAGCTTATCCATCGCGCTTTTAGCAGGACTTATGCTCTCGCGCGTAGCCAAATTATTACAGCTTCCCGCCGTAACGGCATATCTCGTTACGGGTATTTTAATCGGGCCGTACTGTCTTGGCGCGTTCGGCGTGAAAGGTCTGGGCTTTATCAGTATGGCGGATATTAAAAGCTATTCCCTGCTTTGCGATATCGCGCTCGGCTTTATCGCCTTTTCTATCGGCAACGAATTCCGCCTCTCCCAGCTTAAAAAAATCGGCAAACAAGCGACGGTAGTCGGCATTTTCCAAGCGGTAACGGCAACCCTGCTCGTCGACGGAGTTTTAATCCTCCTGCATTTACTTATGCCCGACAAGCTCCCCCTGCCCGCCACCCTCATCTTAGGCGCAATCGCCTCGGCAACCGCGCCCGCCGCCACCTTAATGGTCGTAAAGCAATACAAAGCAAAAGGACCTTTAACCGACATCTTGCTCCCCGTCGTAGCCTTAGACGACGCCGTGGGCTTAGTGCTGTTCGCCATCTCTTTCGGCGTAGCCAAAGCCATTCTTTCGGGGGTAATCGATATCGTATCCATACTCGTCAACCCGTTGCTTGAAATTATTTTATCCTTGGGCTTAGGCGCGGTAATGGGCTTCCTGTTCTCTTGGTGCGAACGCTTTTTCCATTCGCGTTCTAAGCGCCTTGCGGTATCCGTCGGGTTCGTAATGCTCACCATCGGTCTTTCTATGCTGAAATTTGAATTTGGCAAGGTACATATCGGCTTTTCTTCCCTGCTCGTTTGTATGATGCTCGGCACGATATTTTGCAATATCTGCGACTTTTCCGAAGAACTTATGGACAGGGTCGATAGATGGACCGCACCCCTTTTCGTTCTCTTCTTCGTGCTTAGCGGTGCGGAATTAGAACTTTCGGTGTTCACCGATATTATGATTGTGCTTATTGGGCTCGTCTATCCTCACCCGTTCCATCGGCAAATATTCGGGCGCATTTTTAAGCGCAAAATGGACGAAATGCGACGACAATATCGTCAAATATTTAGGCGTAACCCTTTTGCCCCAAGCGGGCGTCGCGCTGGGTATGGCAATCAAGAGCGCGGATTTAGGACTTCCGATTATCGCGAACATCACGCTTTTCGCCGTGCTTATTTACGAGCTCGTCGGACCTATGCTCACGAAAATTGCGTTGTTAAAAGCAGGCGACATCAACCCCGAGGGCAAGACGAGCGCGCGCCACGAACACGCGAAAAAGAAAGCGCAACAAGCTACGGAAAATACGCAAAACTAACGAATTTACCGTATACAAAAACGGGATTTGGGCGTTATGCCCAAATCCCGTTTTATTTTACACTTTTACGGCTGACGAATTAGCTCGACGGGTTTCTTTTTAGAAATCTTAACAATCGGCAATGCGGAAGACAAAACGGACAACGCTATACTCAGCCCCGTAATCAACAGCACCTGTCTAATCCCAAACAACGCAAAGTCAACGAACACCTGCATCACCTCGCGAATATACAAATTCACGAGCATACAGCCCACCGCCGACAAAACGCTCGCCAACACACCGTTGATAAACGCAATAATCAAGCTCTCGCTTAAAAAGACGAGGAATATATCCTTCCCGCACGCGCCAAGCCCTCTATTTCCATTTCTTTCAACAACCGTTCCAACCCCGCTTCGTCCGCTTTCTTGCCTTGCAGTTCCATCGCGATTTTCACGTTGTATTCCACGGTATATTCCGCTAAAAGATTATATTCTTGAAAAACGAACCCCACGAACGTGTTACGGTAAGCGTCGTATTCCTTAGCGGAAAATTCGGACAGACCTTTATCCTGCACGAAAATTTCCCCGCCGTCCACCTTATCCAAACCGCCGATAACGTTCAAAAGCGTGGTTTTTCCGCAACCGCTCTTGCCCGTAATAAACACCATACCCGTCGACGGAAAGGTAAGCGAAACGCCGTTTAAGGCGTACACCTCCCCCGCTTTCGTTTTATACTTCTTCGTTACGTTTTTGAAGTTGTAACATCTAATTTCTTTCTCCTAAATATTCTACTTCTAAACAGCAAGATATTCATACCGATAAAGAACGCAATCAAAATAACCAAAGTCAACGCGGGTTGCTTAGGCGCAAGCGTTGCAAGTAACATCATTGGGAACCCGAACACGATAGCGGGAAAATTCTGATACACTAAGTTATCCGACGCAGGCGACTTAAACCCGCCGTCGATTTCTCTAAGCAGGATAATCCCCGTACTCGCCGTCCCCGTCAACATACCGTACATCATCAAAAATTGTTCGTTTTCGTAGTTTTTGAACAACACTTTCGCAACGAACAAATTATACACGTAGGTAAATACCAACCCCACGACGCCGAGGACGAGAATAACGCCCCAATAATTTTTCAAAACGTCCAAACGAATCGCGGAAATCCCCGCCACCACCATAACGTCGAAGAAACAGTTACTCAGTCGCGTAAGTAAAAAGTTGTTGGTGTATTGTTTTTTAATCACCGATTTCTTTTGTAAAAAGTTAATTACGACTTTGACAAGCGTCGCCGTCAACACGCCGAGCAAGAAGTTAAACCCGTAAATCACCGACTTCATATTCGGCAACAGCAACCCCAAACCGTACATCACGAAAAACGCCAACCCGTACGCCAACGCAATTAAGGCAAGTTGCACGGTAATTTTATCCATACTACCGTTCATCGGAATTTCATTGTCCGACTGCACGTCCTCAGACTGCAACTTCCCCTCTTCGTTTTGCGTAAAAGTAAACTTACCTTTCTTGCGCAAATAATGCAAATGAATAACCCCGCCGATACTCGCGCTTAAAAAACCAAACGCCGCAATCGTCAAGCCGAAACTTCTGCCCCCGACGAACCCGTAATCGCTTTCGTAAATACTGCCGTAATTGAGCGCCTGCCCCGTACCTTGCCCGTACCCAAAGGGCAACAAAATACCCGCCACGGGGAAGAACCCGTCCACGATATAAGCAACGACCATCGTAATACCCAGCCCCAGCACCGCTTGCAACAAATAGGTAGAAACGGTGGTAACGCCCGTATTAAAAATTTCAATATTTCTCTCTTTCGTCAATTTCTTATCCGATTTTTTCAGCGAGGTAGCGATAAATCCAAGCGCCAACGCGTGATAGGTAATCACCTCTAAGCTTTGCGCGCCGTCCCCGCCGAAGCAAGACGCGTCAAAAATAGACGAACCCGTCACCGCGCTGTATATCCCGCTGACAGTCAACAAAAGCAACCCCGCCAACACGGAAGTGGGAATTAACGACGCCTGTAAAAACTTCACCGATTTTTTCAATCCGTTCGCCACCAATAAACTCACGAGCAGAACGGCAATCAGCAAAAAACCGCCCCAAACCTCAAAGCCCCAAAAATTTTCCATTTCCTTCTCCTTTGGTGATATTTTGATACCGGTAAAAAATCTGCACGTACTTCAACGCGTTAAACCGCGTTTCGCCCTTTACCTGATACACCTTGTTTTCGTAATAAATATTTAACTTATTCCTACCCAAAACGGTAACCGCGCGCACCTTATCAAACGGCAAAACGAAACTTTCCGTTTGCGTTTGCGCCTCTATCCTGTTCCCGAACAGCGAAAGGGTAATATTTTCGGACAAACACCGCTTTTTCTCGTACAGCGCGACCTCGTACAACGCCGTTTTATCCGTATAGATAGGCGTATCTATAAGCGCCGTCACGTCCAACGAATTGATAAATTCGCTTTGATACTCATACCACTCGTAGCTGTACTTAAACGGAAATTCCCCGTTCACGCCCTCGAATTGCTTGTTGGGCAAATACCGCGCACTCAGCCCGCACTTTTTACAGGTAATGATATCCTTATCCGTATGCAACGAGGACAACTTACACTGCGGGCAAACGTAAATCGCGCGTTCCAAATACTGCGCAAGCCCCTTGCCTTTATATTCGCCCGGGGTATAACAATCGTTCACGTCAAGTTCTTTGCAAAGCGTTTGATACAGCTCGCCGTCGGAGAGTTTGGAATAATCCTCCCATTCCAACACCTTGGTAACGCCCACCTGCATTTTCCCCTTTCTCGCCTTATCGCTCCAACGCGGGTACGCGCCGTACCCGCCCGTTATTTGCATAATCGCCACGGGCAATTTAAGTGCTTTGACAAGCCCGACGATTGCGGGCTTTATGTATTCGGTTTTCCCGCTGTACGTACGGTTTCCCTCAGGGAACAACGCAATCGTACCGCCCTCTTTGGCAACGCGAATACAGTTCAGCACCGCGCGCGTGTCCGTTGCTTGCTTTTTAATCGGAATAGGCGCAACCGCCCATTTTAACAGCTTTGACACCCAACCGTTCGAAAACAAATCCTCGCTTGTCACGTAATAAATCGGACCTTTGAACGTCATACCCAGCAAAAACTGGTCAACGGCGGTTTGGTGATTCATCAAGACGAGGAACTGCCGTTTTTCCTTATTTTTGAACTTATTTATTTTCACGCGGTACTTTAATCTCACGTAAGTCCCCAACACCGCGTACGCGATATTACGGATAATACGGTGGCGAAATCGCACCCATTTTTTCTCTTTCTTTTTCATAAAAAGGCGTTTCCTTTTATTTTTTATCCTATTTATTATAACACAAAATCTTCGTAAGGTAAAGCACCTCGGTTATATTTTTTGATTTTTTCCAAATTTTTCGCACGGAAAAAGCCTCGCCTTTTTAGACGGAGCTTTATTTTTACCGTTAATTTTTTATTTTTTAATGCGAAATTGAATATCACCCGTATCGGTATTCACCTCGCAAACGCCCCCGCTGGTCGTTTTCGGAACGTCCACCTTGCCCGTATCCGTTTTCGTGACAAAGTTTTTATCACTTAACAAAACGCCCTCTACGTCGCCCGTATCCGTCACAATCTTAATCGTTTCCGCATCCGAATTTTCTATTTCCACGTCCCCCGTGGTCGTTTGAATGCTGAGCGTATTCCCAACAAGCACACCCTCTAATTCCAAATCCCCCGTGGTCGCCTGTATACCCGCGGATTCGGTAACGGTAATTTTATCCAATTCCAAATCCCCCGTATCCGTTTTCATTTTCAGCGTTTTACAGGTGATATCAAAAATATCCATATCCCCCGTATCCGACTCCAATTCCATCACCGCCTCACTCGAAATGGAACGCACCTCTATATCGCCCGTGTTCGTCTCAATTTCTAAACTCTCGCCAACGCCAGCAGACCAAACCACGTCGCCCGTATCGACGGTTATCTTCACCTGACCGAATGAAAAGTCCTTCGCTACGCTTATATCCCCCGTATTCATTTCCACGGTAAGTTTCGCGTATTCGTTTTTCGGCAAATACACCGTCACTTCCTGTCCCCCGAAACCAAACTCGATATAATTATACCATTTACGGTTATCTTCCGCCGAAATTTTTAATGTGCCGTCCTGCACCAAAACGGTATGCGGTTGATTTTCCTTTTCCGCACACACCACTTTCGTTTTATTATCCTGCGCGGGCAGTAACCGCAAATCCGCAGTCCGCATATCCACGTGTAGCGTGGTAAACTCCTCCTCCAATTCGTATACGCGCGTTTGCAATTTATAGGTTTCCAATTCCCTAAAATCAAACCCCAGCGAGTACAGCCCTATGCCAGACACTATCAACCCAACGCCCACGACGACGCAAGCGACTATCAACACGATTTTTTTCGTCTTACTCATTTCTTAGTCCTCCTTTTTCACAAACCACGACTTAATCGTTAGCCAAGTCTTTTTGCTAATCCACAGTATACTTTTTAATAAATACCCGCACCCGCAAACCGCCAAAACGCCGAACCCTAAAAGCATTGCCGTCGCACCGATAAAAAAGATACCCGCACCGCTATTCGCTTGCCAAAACGACACACCCGCCAAAACGACCCCGCCCAGCGAACTCGCGCAAATGGCGACAGCCGAAGCGATGAGACTAATCCACACGCCCCAAAACACCGCGTACAGCGAGATAACGACGGCTACCGCCGAAACGAGCAACGCAAGCCAAATCGGCGAGCCTAAAATAATCAGCGTCCAGCCCCACGCGCCGAACTGCTTATTCTTCGCGCGTCCTTTGATAATGGAAATGAGCGACGCCTCGCTTAAAATCTTGTCGGCTACCTGCTTAGGCGAACCAATCACGGCGACGGCGTATTCCTCGTACATCCCCTCTTCCACGCGCTCGTCAATCATTTCCTCGTAATAATCGAGCGACTCACGAATTTCCCCGTCGGGCAAACTCTTCAATCTATATTCCAATTCTGATAAAAACTGTATTTTCGTCATTTTCTTACACCTCATTTAAGATAAACTTATAAATCGCAACGATTTCTCTCCATTCTCTTTTGAACTCCTCCAACCTCGCAAGCCCCAGTGCGGTAATGCGATAATACTTTCGCAGTCTACCGTTATGTTCGGCATTTCTGACAGTCAAGAACTTCCCTGCTTCCAAGCGTCGCAAAATAGGATACAGCGTCGATTCGGAAATTTCCACGAACGGTTTTGTATCTTTAATAATCTGATACCCGTACGAATCGTGGTCTTTTATCGTTGCCAACACGCACACGTCCAACAATCCGCGCTTTAACTGAATATCCATTAGCAATATACCTCCCTTCGTACAATACTATACTACACATAGTATATCTTTGTCAAGTGATTAAGCATAAAAATTTTGTAAAATTTATTATAAGCAAAGCAAAACCCCGAAGAAACGCATTCCGCGTCCCCTCGGGGAAAAAGATATTATGATAGATTTTTATAATAATTTAATGCATCCAAAAGAAATACAGACCAAAAATAACGATAACGAGCGAGAGTAAAAACAGACAAAACACGGGCATCACCGCACCCAACGCGCCTTTATAAATAGCCTCCT
>JAZSPG010000079.1:0-8979 GCA_045537295.1 Candidatus Scatosoma sp.
TGACATTCTACAATGAAGTTCGTCCGCACAAATTTTTACGCTACATCTCGCCAAATGAAAAGGAAAGACGCTATAAACCCGTCCAATCGTAAAGGTTCATAACGTCCATAATTTTTCTGTTTGCAATTAAGAATTTACAAGTTTGCAAAAGTTCTTGTCTAATATAAGAACTGTCTCAATCCCTTTGCTTTTCTAAGAAAAATGGGTGTTGTTTCCAAGCAAGTCCAATTAACTTGTTCGGATAACAGCACCCTCTTTCTTCGTGGTGCGGACGAAGGGATTTGAACCCACACGGTGTTACCCACAGGAACCTGAAACCTGCGCGTCTGCCAATTTCGCCACGTCCGCGTATATATTACGGAAATATTATATACCTTTTATTTCCGTTTTTGTCAATTTTCCGTCTTTGCGCTCTAACAGCCAAGCCGTTCCGCCACTCGTGATACTTCCAACGACTTCCCCGTCCTCTATCACCAACGCCGAATTGTCCTCAACCCCGAAAGCACGGTCATAATTATAACACACTATTTTATCAAAGTCAAGCATTCTCGCGTTATAATGCGGAGAAATTACCCCTTTTTTCCAGCCCAACCCCGAAAACATAGCGTATTTTTCTTCCGTTTCGCCGTTTACGAGCGCGGAATCGGTGTAAATATCTGAAAACCAACAAATCGCACCCGCGGACAACCCCGCAAGAATCACCCCGCGTTCGTACGCGTCCTCAATCAGCGGTAACAGTCCCGATTTTTTCCATTCCTCTATCATAAAAACGGTATCCCCGCCACCGACGTAAATCATATCCGCCTTTTCAAACTTGGCTTTCATCTTTTCCAAGTCCACTTCCTTAAAAACGCTGAGTGCAACGTCCGTTTTAATATTGAATACCCCAGTATATACCTTATGAAAGGTATTGTAATAGGGCATAAAATCGTGGCTAGCCGTAGGAATAAACAACGCGTTGGCGCGCCTATCCCCCGCACGCTGTTTGGCAAGATTTGCGATATATTCGTCAATTTTTAAGGTTGTTCTTTCGCGGAGCTCACCCCCGCCGATAGCAATAATCCGTTTCATTTTTAACACCGTTCACCCCGTAAGCAAAGGCGACGAACTACTCGTCGCCCCCGCCCCGTTTTCTTGTTTATTTCGTACCGAACAATCTGTCGCCCGCATCACCCAAGCCTGGTAAAATATAGCAATTCTCGTTCAAGCAACGGTCCACCGCCGCGGCGTACACCTCGATATCGGGGTGGTCGTCCATCAAACGTTGAATCCCCTCAGGCGCGCTGACGATACAGCAGAACTTAATTTTCGTCACTCCGCGCTTTTTAATCATCGTAATCGCGTCGGATGCGCTACCGCCCGTAGCTAACATCGGGTCAACAACGATAATCGTTCTTTGTTCCGCGTCCGCAGGGAGTTTGCAATAATACTCGACGGGCTCGTGCGTGTCGTGGTCACGGTACAAACCGATATGTCCCACCTTTGCGTTGGGAATCAGCTTTTGCACGCCCGAAACCATACCCAGTCCCGCGCGCAAGATAGGTACGATACCCACCGCTTTGCCCGACACCATATAACATTTCGCGTCCTCCAAGGGCGTATGCACGGTTACTTCTTCCAAAGGCAAATCCTTGGTAGCCTCGTAAGTTTCCAGCATTGCGATTTCTTCGGCAAGCTCGGCGAACTGTTTAGTCAGCGTATCCGTTGCGCGAAGTATCGCTAATTTGTGTTCGATAAGCGGATGTTTTACGTGATGAAATTTGGGATTTTCCCAAAAAGTAAAGTTTTTCATAAGTTGTACTCCCCTTTATTTACAACGCTTTCACGCGTTTATTTACAATATTTTTCTTCTAACGCTTTAATTTTTGCAATACGGCGGTTATGTCTTTCCCCACCCTCAAATTCGGTGGTAAGGAAGGTGTACACGATTTCCTGCATTATACCCTCACCCAACACTTTTTCGCCGAACGCAATCATATTCGCGTCGTTGTGTAAACGGGTGTATTTCACGCAATAACAGTCGTGACAATGCGCACAACGAATACCTGGTACCTTGTTCGCAACGATAGAAACACCGATACCCGACGAACAAACCACGATACCACGGTCGCATTCACCGCTTGCTACCGCCTCCGCCGCAGGTCCTGCAAAATCGGGATAATCACAAGAATCGGTGGAATTCGTACCAAAATCCACTACGGTATGTCCAAGTTTTTCAACGTATGCAATCATAGCTTTTTTCAAATTCAAGCCACCATGGTCGCAAGCAACTGCAATTTTCATAAAATTTTCTCCTTTGGTTTTTTATATTATACCACGCAAACCTCGAAATATCAAGTGTTTGCGCGTTTTTTTACGCATTTTTTGGGTTTTTCTATAAATTTAGAACGCATTGTTTGAGGTAGAATTTTTTCAATCACCGCGTACATACCCCCCTCTAACAGCTCGTATACGTACTCGTAACAGTCCATATCCCTGCCGTACGGGTCTAACACCTCGTAACCTGCAAGTTCTGAAAAGGAATACACGTTATTTTCAATTTCTTCCTCGAAAACGTCCTCTTGTTCGCGCAAGGCTTGCCAGCGCATTTCCATTAGCAAATCGCGCTGAATATCCGTCATACAAACGATTGCAAGCGATTGTTTAAGCATTCTTTTATCCACTTTTTTTGCGGAAAAGTTAAGGGGTGCAATCCCTTTATTCATAAGGATTTGCGCGGATTTTTCATTGAGCAAATCACCCTTTTTCGCTCGCGTACCCGCAGACGTCACTTTTAATTTCACCAGCCCCATTTTTAGCGTTTTTTCTCGAAAAATCGCCTCTGCCATAGGGGAACGGCAGGTGTTGCCCGTGCATACGAACACCACGAGTTTTTTCGTCGTTTTTCTTTTCATCTCGTACCTGCCTACTCCTTTTCCTGTTTTCTACTTATCCGTTCTTGGAATATCTTCGGACGCACAAGCCTTGTGCAAACGGTTCAAAACGCCCGTCATTACCCCGCCTTTTTCTTCGGGTTCTACCACAATTAATACTTCGCAAACCCCTTCCGCCTCGCGCAGTAATTTATACAGTCGCATTGCCATTTCCGCCTGATTTTTCCCGAGGTTTAGGCACTTAGCGCCCATTTTTTCAAAAATGCAAATCCATTTTTCTTCGCAAAGTACCGCAACCTCTTTATTTTCAAGGGATTGCGCACTATAAGCCAAAAATGCGTTTTTTACGTTTTTTGCCTCAAAATACAGCGTTTTACAACGGGGTGCGTAATGCTTGTATAATACCCCCGGACTTTTGACTTTTTCGCCCTTTTCAAAAGTGGGCGTATATTCCCCGCAAATCCCCACGACGCTTTCAATCATTTCTTTGGTGATTAGCCCCGGACGCAAAATTACGGGAATTTCTCCCGTGCAATCGCAAACCGTACTCTCAATTCCGCCGACACATTCCCCGCCGTCTAAGATGAGCGCAATTTTCCCCTCAAAATCGTCGAAAACGTGTTGCGCGGAAGTGGGGCTGACGTGGCGGGATAAGTTCGCGCTGGGCGCAACGATAGGTATGCCTACCTCCCTTAAAAATGCTTGCGCGCCCTCGTGCGAGGGTACGCGAACGGCAAGCGTGTCTAATCCGCAGGATACGAATTGGCTTACCTTATTTTTGGAGGGATAGACGAGCGTTAAAGGTCCGGGCAAAAATGCCTCGCGAAGCTTTTTTGCGTAAGGCGGGTCGTAATCGATAATTTGCGATAAATCGTAATCTAAATGCACGTGCGCGATTAACGGGTTATCGTTGGGTCTGCCCTTTACCTCGAAAATCTTTTTTACGGCAAAATCGTCAAATGCGCTACCGCCCAAACCGTACACCGTCTCGGTGGGTATTGCAACGACTTCCCCTGCCTCTATTAAATTTTTCGCCTCTCGTAAACTTTCAGGCGTGATTTGTTTGATTTTCGTTTGCATACCTTGTTGATGAATTGCAAACCTACGGTTTGCGTGAATTGAAATAAATTTCGTGAATTGCCCTGCGGGCGTGAATTGCAAAACAAAGTTTTGCATTGTGGTAAAATTATACGGTAATCAAAACGCCATTTATTCGTTAGATTGTGTTTTACTCGAACGGTAACTCGTCGTCGTCACCGCCCACATGCTTTAAGCTGGATTTGCGCGGGGGCATAGGCGGTTCGGGTGCGCCGTAGTCGTCCTCGGGCGCAACGTATTCCTCGTCGCCGTCCTCGTCCTCGTATGCGCGCGGTTGCGTACCCAAGTACTGAGGCGGTTCGTCGTCGCGGTTTTGTTCGTCCACGTCCACGAACTTGGTACATTCGCCGATAAATTTAAGCGATACTCTGCCCAGCTCACCAGCTCTATGCTTGGCGATAATAAGTTCCGCCGCGCCTTTGACGATTTTGCCCGATTCGATTTCTTCCTTGGTTGCCGTCACTTCGGGGCGGTTGATGAACATTACGATATCTGCGTCTTGCTCGATTGCACCCGATTCACGAAGGTCGGAAAGTTGCGGTTCTTTGGACTGAATACGACGAAGCTGGGAAAGCGCAATCACGGGTACGCCGAGTTCTTTCGCCATTATCTTCAAATCTCGCGTGATGGACGCGACTTCCTGTTGTCTGTTTTCCGCGCCCGCCATTTTGGAATCACCGCTGGACATAAGCTGGATATAGTCTATCATAATTAAATCGACACCGCCCGCCGTCGTTTTCAGCCGTCGGCATTTGGATAAGATTTCCCCGGGGGTTATGCGCGAGGAATCGTCGATATAGATATTGCTTTGTTTGAGTTTATCGCCCGCGAGCATTAGTTTTTTCCATTCCTTTGCGGAAAGCTCGCCCGAAAGTGCGTGCGACATACTCACGTTTGCATATGCGCAAATAAGACGCTGTACAATTTCGTTTCTCGGCATTTCCAGCGAGAACACGGCACAGGTTTTGCCTGCGCGAAGGGACGCGTTTTCAACGAGGTTCATTGCAAGCGAGGTTTTACCCATACCCGGTCGGGCGGCAAGTACGATAAGCGCGCCTGCCTGTAAGCCGTGGGTCATTTTATCCAACCGTTTATAGCCCGTGGGAATACCCTTAAACGAGTCGGGGTTGGATTGTAACTGTTCGAATTTATGCAACACTTCGCCGATTACGTCGCCCTCTTGCATTCCAAGAAGTGCCGAGCGTTCGCTTTGACGGGATATATCGTACACCGCTTTTTCCGCGTACGCGAGCGATTGGTTTTCGTCCGTTGCCGTAACGCAGGTTTCAATAATTTTCCGCGACGCGCGAATGAGCTTTCTGTTCATACTGTCGCGCTTGACAATTTCGTAGTACGATTTGTAGTTTGCGGCGGACGGCGTGATTTGCGCTAGCTCCGTAAGGTAGACGATTCCGCCCGCTTTTTCCAAGTTGCCCTCGCTACTAAGCTCGTCGGATACGGTGACGAGGTCGATAGGTTTGCGGTTTGCAAATACCTTTTGCATTGCGTACAATATCAATTTATGCGATTCTTGGTAGAAATCTTCCTCGCCTAATTTTTCCACGAGTTCGGACGCGATATCGCTGTCGATTAGAAAACAGCCGAGTAGCGCCATTTCGGCGTCGCGGTTATAGGGCATCGTATTTACGGGTGTTGACATAGTGGTTTCCTCTTTATTATTTTGTGGGAATGAATTGCAAACTGTCGTTTGCGTGAATGGAACTGCGTTCGTGAATTGCCCTATGGGCATGAATTGCAAAACGGAGTTTTGCATTGTGGTAAATTATACGATAAGGAAATGCTTTGCATTTCAATGCACGCTTCCAAAGCGTAATGCATTTATATTATAATAAGCTCTTAAATTCGTCTAAGGTGGACTTAAATTCCGACATTGCTACTTCAAAAGGTGCGTTCGTAGTCAAGTCTACGCCCGCTTTTTTGAGTATGGACACGGGGTCGGTACAACCGCCAGACGAGAGAAATTCGAAATAGTCTTTTACCGCGGGTTCGCCCTCGGTTAAGATGCGTTTTACGATAGAGATAGCGGAAATAATGCCCGTTGCGTATTTATAAACGTAAAATGCGTTATAAAAATGCGGGATTCGCGCCCATTCGTAAGAAATTTGCTCGTCGTGGATAATCCCCTCGCCGTAGTACTGTTTGTTCAAGCCGTAGTAAAGCTGACAAAGCGTTTCTTTGGTGAGCGCCTCGCCCGCCTCCACTTTCGCGTGCGCGAGCTGTTCAAATTCCGCGAACTGCGTTTGGCGGAAAAGCGTCGCGCGAAGCATATCCATATAATAATTGAGTAAATATTTTTTGAAATTGGTATCCTTGCTTTCGTTATACAAATATTTCAAAAGCAACACCTCGTTGACGGTACTTGCAATTTCCGCCAAGAAAATAGTGTAATCCGCTTTGGCGTAAGGTTGCGTTTCCTGAGATTTGTAGCTGTGTAAGGCGTGACCCATTTCGTGCGCTATGGTGAACACGTCGTTCATCGTCGGTTGATAATTCAAAAGCACGTAAGGATGCGGTGCGTCGTATACGGACGAGCTGTACGCTCCGCTACGCTTGCCTGCATTTTCGCATACGTCAATCCAGCCCTCGTCCTTGCCTTTTTTGAGTAGCGCTTGGTAATCTTCGCCCAAAGGCGCAAGTCCTTTCACGACGAGCGCGTACGCCTCGTCGAAGGGTAAAGACAGGTCGGCGTTCTTTACGAGCGGAACGTAGATGTCGTACATATGTTGTTCGTCCATACCCAAAATTTGTTTGCGCAAGGACACGTATTCGTGCATTACGGGCAGGGCGTTATGCGTGGCGTTTAACAAATTCTCGTACACTTTGGGATTGACGTCCTCACCGTGCATCGCCATTTCCATACAGCTATTGAAACCACGGACCGTTTTATAGAACACGTTCTTTTTGACGTTGTTGTAATACGTTTGCGTAATCGCGTCGATAAGCTTGATATACGCGCCGTAATATTTTTCAAACCATTCCTTTCTTTCTTCTTTCGTTCCCGTTCTCAGCGCAACGCCGTATGTGCCGTGGCTGATTTGCGTTTCTTCGCCTTTGAGCGTGGCTTTGGGTAAGTTCAAGTTCGCGTTGTCGAGCATCATAAAAATATCTCTAAATCCGCCCATAACCTCGCCACCTAAGGTAAGAAGTTTTTCTTCCGCCGAGCTTAATATATGCGCTTTGCCGTCGAGGACGCGTTGTAAACGATAGTCGTATTCCGCGAAATCCGGGTCGGCGATATACGCCTTTAACGTTTCGTCGGGTAAAGCGGTGAGCTGGGGTTCGACGAACGCCAAAGACGCGAAAATTTTAGAGAACAGCGAGCTAATGCGCGCCATTGCAGAGGTTTTTGCTGAGTCACGCACGTCTATGTCGTGGCATAAGTGCGCGTAGAGGTATAATTTTTCCATTCTGCGTGCGATTGTATCGCTTAAGCGCAGGCAATCGAGTAGTTTTTGTTTGTCCGTGAAGGCGTTTTCGTATACGGTAAAGTCGTAGTTACCGTATTCCGTTTCCACTGCCTTAAATTCTTGTTCCCAAGCCTCGTCGCTTTGGTAAATGTCTTGCGTTTTCCATTGAAGGCGTTTTTCGACATCTTTTCTTTCCATTTTTTATATTCTTCCTTTTTTTATTTTTTCAACGCGTGATATGCGCCGTTCGCGTTAGTTCTTAAAGCTATGAATGGGTGCGGGTATGTTACCGCCTCGGTTAATAATGCGCGAAGAATCGCAGTCGTGGACGGGCATAATGGGCGCTCTGCCTAAAAGTCCGCCGAAACTGACCTCGTCGCCGACTTTTTTGCCGATGGCTGGAATGATACGCACCGCCGTCGTTTTGTTGTTTATCATACCGATTGCCGCCTCGTCTGCGATAATCGCCGAAATCGTCGTTGCAGGCGTATCGCCAGGAATGGCTATCATATCCAAGCCTACGCTACATACGCAGGTCATTGCCTCTAATTTATCCAAGGTGAGCGTGCCTTTTTCCGCTGAGCGTATCATTCCGATATCTTCGGATACGGGGATAAACGCGCCCGAAAGCCCGCCGACACGCGAGGACGCCATTACCCCGCCTTTTTTCACTGCGTCGTTGAGCATTGCAAGCGCTACCGTCGTGCCGTGACCGCCGACCGTTTGTATGCCGATTTCTTCTAAAATTTCCGCCACCGAGTCGCCAACCGCTGGCGTGGGTGCGAGCGATAAGTCTACGATACCGAACTGCGCGCCTAAACGCTCGGAAGCTTTCTTGGCAACAAGCTGGCCTGCACGCGTGATTTTGAACGCGGTGCGTTTGATAAGTTCGGCGACTTCCGTTAAATCGGCGTTCGGGATTTGTTCTAAGGCGTGCTTGACGACGCCGGGACCTGAAACGCCGACGTTGATGACCGTGTCCGCCTCGCCGACGCCGTGGAACGCGCCCGCCATAAACGGATTGTCCTCCACCGCGTTGCAAAAGGCGACGAGTTTCGCCGCTGCGATTCCGTCTTTATCTTTGGTAAGCTCCGCGCATTTTTTGAACGCCTCGCCCATCATTTTTACCGCTTCCATATTGATACCCGTTTTGCTCGAACCGACGTTGACGGAAGCGCAAAGCCTGTCCGTCGTCGCGAGAACTTCGGGTATGGTCTGGATAAATTTTCTTTCGTAGTCCGCCGTGGATTTATGCACGAGTGCGGAATATCCGCCTAAAAAGTCGATACCTAAGGTCTTTGCCGAATTGTCGAGCGCTTTGCCGATAAGTCCCGCTTTTTCAGGAAAGGCTGCGGTGATTAGGCTGACGGGGGTGACGGATACGCGTTTGTTGACGATAGGTATGCCGTATTCGCCAGATAAATCCTCCGCGGTTTTTACGATGTTTTCCGCTTTTTTACAAACGAGATCGTAGACCTTTTGCGCCGTTTCTTCCGCGCTATCGCGAATACAGGGGAGCAACGATATGCCCATCGTGATCGTGCGAATGTCAAGGTGCTCTTTCTCCACCATTGCAATCG
>JAZSPG010000112.1:0-6859 GCA_045537295.1 Candidatus Scatosoma sp.
ACCGCTTGGCCTCCGACTTGCTTTGACGATCCGGAGAAAACGTTCATCGATCCGTATATGAAATCAGGGCTTTTCATTTCGGAGATCGTGAAACGTCTTTATCGAAGCGCGAAAATGATGGAGATCTTTCCGGACCCGCAGACGCGCCTGACCCACATTTTTGAAAAGCAGGTCTACGGTCTGGCTCCAACGGCGATCATTTATGAGATAGCCAAAAATTTTCTTCTCGGTCCAGATGGGCATTCTGACTTCAGGCACAATTTCAGACAGGCGGATGCACTGGAAGCTGCAAAGGAAGGACGTCTGGAAGCACTGCTTGACGAATCGTTCGGAGAAGGTAAAATTTAATTTCAAGCCCCCCCTTGTGTTTCGGGACAGATGTGGTAAAATACAGTTGATTAGTATTTTAGGAGGAGTTCATTATGTCACAGCACGTTTTTTACGCAGAAGTCCATAATGTCCCCGGTGTCTTGTCGCATATTTCAGGTATGTTTTCGGCCCGCGGGTTCAATATCAAGAGTCTGACGGTCGGTGAGACAGACGATCCGGAACGTTCACGAATGACCGTCGTGGTTGACGGTGATGACCACACGATGGATCAGGTGCGCAAGCAGCTGGAAAAGATCGTAACAGTCGTCAAGGCGGTGGACATTAGTGACCAGGATTACGTAGAACGCGACCTCGCGCTCATCAAGGTCCACGCGGACTCGGTGAAGCGGATGGAGATCCACGAGCTGGTCAACATCTTCCGTGCGAAGATCGTGGACGTAGCGCAGGGATCCATCGTGATTGAACTCTCCGGTAAAGAGAACAAAATTGATGCTTTTATTGAACTGATGCGTCCTTTTGGCATTTTGGAGTTGGCGCGGTCCGGTCGGATCGCCATGACAAGAGGAAATTAGGTTCAGGAGGAATACTCAATGGCTGCTAAAATGTACTACGAAAATGATGCTGATCTTTCCCTTTTGAACGGCAAAACCGTCGCCATTCTTGGTTACGGCAGCCAGGGCCATGGTCATGCGCAGAACCTCCGCGACAACGGCGTCAATGTCATCGTCGCTGAACTTCCCGGAACCGCCAACTACGATCTGGCTGTTTCCCACGGATTCCAGCCGATGAGCATTCCGGAAGCCGTCGCGCAGGCCGACATGATCACGATCCTGCTTCCCGACGAACTCCAGGGCAAGATCTTCGCCGAACTTATCCGTCCGAACCTGAAACCGGGCGCGATCCTCGTCGCTTCCCACGGCTTCAACGTTCATTTCGGTCAGTTCGACGTTCCGAAAGACAACAAATTCATCATGATCGCGCCGAAAGGCCCGGGTCACCTCGTTCGCGCTGAGTTCGTGAAGGGTGCCGGCGTTCCGTGCCTCATCGCTCTTGGCGAAGGTGCCGGCGAAACCGAAAAAGCCATGGGTCTGGCCTACGCCAAAGGTATCGGCGGCACCCGCGCGGGCGTCATCGAAACCACGTTCGCGGAAGAGACCGAAACCGACCTCTTCGGTGAACAGGTCGTGCTTTGCGGTGGTCTGTCCGCTCTGATCAAGGCTGGTTTCGAAACCCTCGTCGAAGCCGGTTACCAGCCCGAAATGGCTTACTTCGAATGCGTCCATGAAGTGAAACTGATCGTTGACCTGATCTACCAGGGCGGTCTGAGCTACATGCGCTACAGCATTTCCAACACCGCGGAATACGGCGACTACGTAACCGGACCCAAGATAATCACGGACGAAACCAAGAAAGCAATGAAAAAGGTATTGAAAGACATTCAAGACGGAACATTTGCGAAAGAATTTTTGCTCGATATGTCCGAGGCAGGTAGCCAAGTTCACTTCAACGCAATGCGTAAAATCGCGTCCGAACACCCTTCTGAAGTGGTGGGCAAGGACATCAGAAAGCTGTATAGCTGGGCAGACGAAGAAAAATTCATCAACAACTAAAAAAAACTCTGCGTAACGTTAGCGCGGTGCAAACCGCGCTAATATACCGCTTAAAACAAGGAAACGACTATGATTAAAGACAGGATAGTAGACGGATTTCACAACGCACCGCACCGTTCGTTGTACCACGCGTTAGGACTTACCGAAGAAGAACAAAGACGCCCGTTAATCGGCGTCGTATGCTCGTATAACGAAATCGTACCCGGGCATATACACTTAGACAAAATCGCGCAAGCGGTAAAAATGGGAGTTGCAATGGCAGGCGGAACGCCGATAATGTTCCCCGCCATCACCGTTTGCGACGGGATTGCAATGGGGCATACGGGAATGAAATATTCTCTCGTCACGCGCGATTTAATCGCGGATTCCACCGAGGCAATGACGCTTGCCCACGGTTTTGACGGTTTGGTAATGATACCCAACTGTGACAAAAACGTACCGGGGCTTTTAATGGCGTCGGCGCGGTTGAATATCCCCACCATTTTTGTAAGTGGCGGACCTATGCTTGCAGGCAGGGTAGGCGGTAAAAAGCGTTCTCTTTCAAGTATGTTCGAGGCAGTCGGCGCGTACAAAGCGGGCAAAATTGACGAAGAACAGCTGACTGAGTTTGAACGCAAAGTATGTCCAACCTGCGGTTCGTGTTCGGGTATGTATACCGCGAACTCTATGAACTGCTTAACGGAAGTTTTGGGTATGGGCTTGCGCGGAAACGGCACGATACCCGCGGTATATTCGGCGCGTATCGAGCTTGCGAAGCACGCGGGTATGCAAATTATGGAACTCGTGAAGAAGAATATCCGTCCCCGGGATATTATGACGGCGTCGGCGATAAAGAATGCGATAACCGCGGATATGGCGCTGGGCTGTTCGACGAACAGTATGTTGCACCTGCCCGCAATCGCCAACGAGTGTGGCGTAGACTTTAACTTAGACGAAGTCAATGTCATCAGCGAAAAAACGCCGAATTTATGCCACCTTGCCCCCGCAGGACCTACCTATATGGAAGACTTGAACGAGGCGGGCGGTGTATATGCCGTTTTGAAAGAATTAGAAAACTTAGGGCTTTTGGATACCTCGGTGCTTACCTGCACGGGCAAAACCTTAAAAGACAACTTAGCGGGCGTAGAAAACTTGGACGAAGAAGTGATTAGAAAACCCGAAAACGCGTTTGGTAAAACGGGCGGTATCGCGGTGTTAAAGGGCAACCTGGCCCAAGGCGGTTGCGTGGTAAAGCGTTCGGCGGTGGCAAGTGAAATGCTCGTCCACGAAGGCCCTGCCAAGGTGTTTGAAAGCGAAGAGGAATGTATTTCGGCTATCTACGGCGGAAAAATCGTCAAGGGCGACGTGGTGGTGATTCGCTATGAAGGCCCTGCTGGCGGACCGGGTATGCGCGAAATGCTTTCGCCCACTTCCGCAATCGCGGGTATGGGGTTAGATAAAGACGTAGCCTTGATTACGGACGGTAGATTTTCGGGCGCAACGCGAGGCGCGTCTATCGGTCACGTATCCCCCGAGGCAGTTTCGGGCGGAACGATAGCGTTTGTGAAAGACGGAGATATTATCGCGATTGATATCCCGAATTATAAGATTGAATTAAAAGTATCGGACGAAGAGCTTAAAAAACGCAAAGCGGAAATGCCGATAAAGAAAAAGCAAGTAACGGGATATTTGAAACGCTACGCCCAGCAGGTAAGCTCGGCGGATAAGGGCGCGATTATCAACCGTATATGAGGAAGAAGAAATTATGGGAATGACAATGACGCAAAAAATCCTCGCGCACCACGCGGGATTAGAGCGGGTAGAGGCAGGACAGCTCGTACTCGTAAACTTAGACAGAGTGCTTGGCAACGATATCACCTCGCCCGTAGCAATCAAGGAATTTGACCGTATCGGCGCGAAAGATGTGTTCGATAAGGACAAAGTAACGATGGTAATGGACCACTTTGCACCCAACAAAGACGTGAAGTCGGCAACGCAATGCAAAGTTTGCCGTGATTTTTGCTCGGCGCACGAAGTAACGCATTTTTACGACGTCGGGCAAATGGGTATCGAACACGCGCTATTGCCGGAAAAAGGCTTGGTAGCCCCCGGCGACGTGGTTATCGGCGCGGACTCGCACACCTGCACCTACGGCGCGCTCGGCGCGTTTTCGACGGGTGTAGGTTCGACGGATATGGCTTGCGGAATGGCGACGGGCAAGGCTTGGTTCAAAGTCCCGTCCGCAATCAAATTCAACTTAACGGGCAAGCTGAACAAATTCGTATCGGGCAAGGACTTGATTTTGCATATTATCGGCAAAATCGGGGTGGACGGCGCGCTGTATAAATCAATGGAATTTGTTGGCGAGGGCGTAAAATCACTCACCGTATACGACAGACTCACCGTTTCCAATATGGCAATCGAGGCGGGCGCGAAAAACGGTATTTTCGAGGTGGACGAACAAACGGTAGAATACTTGAAAGACCGTTGCAACCGTCCGTACACCGCGTACAAAGCGGACGAGGACGCGGAATACGACGAGGTTTACGAGATTGATTTAAGTCAAATTCAACCGACGGTCGCCTTCCCGCACCTGCCCGAAAACACCAAGACCTTCGACGAAATCGGCGAAGTGGCAATCGACCAAGTAGTAATCGGTTCTTGCACCAACGGGCATTATAAAGATTTAGCGGAGGCTGCGGAAATATTCAAAGGCAGAAAGGTAGCCAAACGCGTCCGAGCAATCATTATTCCCGCCACGCAGGAAATTTACCTCAAAGCAGTTGAAAACGGGTTGGTAAAAATCTTTATTGAGGCGGGTTGCGTGGTATCGACGCCAACTTGCGGACCTTGCTTAGGCGGATATATGGGTATCCTCACGGCAGGCGAACGCGCCGTTGCAACGACGAATAGAAACTTCGTCGGACGAATGGGTCACGTAGACAGCGAAGTATACCTTGCCTCGCCGGCAGTCGCGGCGGCAAGCGCGATAGCGGGTAAAATAGCACATCCCGCGGAGGTGCTTAAATGAAATTCAACGGAAAAGTAATCAAATACGGCGACAACGTAGACACGGACGTTATTATTCCCGCGCGCTACTTAAACACGAGCGACAAAAAAGAACTCGCCTCGCATTGTATGGAAGACTTGGATAAGACCTTCGTTTCACGCGTACAGGCGGGCGATATTATGGTCGCGGGCTACAACTTCGGTTGCGGTTCTTCTCGCGAGCACGCGCCGATAGCCATTAAGGAAAGCGGAATTTCGCTAGTTATTGCGCGTAGCTTTGCCCGCATTTTCTACCGTAACGCTATCAATATCGGCTTAGCGATAATCGAATGTAGCGAGGCGGTGGACGGCATAGCCGAGGGGGATAGTATCGAGGCGGACTTAGACAACGGTGTTATCTACAACAAAACCAAAGGCGAAAGCTACAAAACCCAGCCCTTCCCCGCCTTTATCCAAAAAATCATCACCAACGGCGGACTCGTCGCTTCCATTCAAAAAGGCGAAATCAAGTAATAGGGGGGCAGAACAATGAAAACTTACAATATAGCCTTACTTCGAGGCGACGGTATCGGACCTGAAATCGTAGACAGCGCCGTGCGCGTATTGAAAGCGGTCGGTGAAAAATATAAAATCGGCTTTACCTTCACGCCTTATCTTATCGGCGGGGTGGCAATCGATACGGTAGGCGAACCCTTACCGCAAGCCACGATAGACGGTTGTTTGGCGTCTGATTCCGTACTTCTCGGTGCGGTCGGCGGACCCAAGTGGGACAACTTATCGGGCAACGCGCGCCCTGAAAAAGCGCTACTTGGTATCCGTTCGGCAATGGAACTGTTCACCAATCTTCGCCCTGCGAAGTTATACCCCGCGTTAAAAGACGAATGTCCTTTGCGCGCGGATATCGTGGCAAACGGCTTTGATATTATGATAGTAAGAGAACTCACGGGCGGGATTTATTTCGGCGAACGCGGTTATCGCGAGGGCAAGTACGGCGAAGAGGCGTATGACACCGAGGCGTACAGCAAAATGGAAATCGAACGCATTGCCCGCGTCGCGTTTGAAACGGCGAAAAAGCGTGGTAAGAAACTCACGAGTATCGACAAAGCCAACGTTTTAGAAACCTCGCGCTTATGGCGTAAAACGGTTGCGGAAATTGCTAAGGAATACCCTGAGGTAGAAGTAAACGATATGCTCGTCGACAACTCGGCAATGCAACTCGTTCGCAACCCGTCGCAGTTTGACGTAATCGTAACGAGCAATATGTTCGGCGACATTTTATCGGACGAGGCGTCGCAAATCACGGGTTCTATCGGAATGTTACCCTCGGCGTCGCTGGGCTACACCTCGCGCGGACTGTACGAACCAATCCACGGCTCTGCCCCCGATATCGCGGGGCAAAACAAAGCCAACCCGATAGCGACCATTTTATCAGCGGGAATGATGCTGTTATACGCGTTCGACGAAAAAGAGGCGAGCGAGGCAATCACGACGGCGGTGGATAAAGTATTAAACGAGGGTTTGCGTACCGCGGATTTAGCGCGAAACGGCGCGCCCGCACTCACTACGACGCAAATGACGGACGAAATTATCAAAAGGTTATAAACTATGAACGAAAACAAACTGACAACTATCTACGGCGAACTTTGCCTTACCAGCGTGTTTATCGGCGTGACCGAAAAACCGCTTTTTCAGGCATTTTCGTCGTATATCAGGTCGCAAACGGGCTATGAAAAACGCAAAGCGTATTCCGCGTTTGTCGCGCATATCTACGAAAACGGCGGAAACCTTTCCCGTTGCGTGCAAAAGGATATCTACGAGGACGAAAACGCGTATATCAAAGCGGTAGCGCACAAACGCAAAATCCCCGCTTGTATCGAAAACTCGGTGAAACGCGAACTTACCGCTTTTTCGGCGTTCGCGTCGCTCACGCC
>JAZSPG010000094.1:0-15141 GCA_045537295.1 Candidatus Scatosoma sp.
GAGTTACCTCCTATACCCAAATCACATTACCCTTCATAAACTGGGTCCCCTCTTAAACTGGTCTGACCGGACAGACCATATCCTCCGCCTCTTGACAAACCACATCTTCTATGCTATCCTATACTTGTAGACTGGTAGAAACCTAAGTCTGACCAGTTAGACCAAATCCATCTAAGTCTGACTGGTCAGACCATATTCCAAACAGGAGGTGATATTATGTCAACGATTACACGACAGCTCCGTAAATTTGTCGCGCAAGATAATAATGACTATGCTACACGCAAGCGTCGTCTTATACGTGACAATCTTGACTGGCTTCTCAATAAAACCGCCGTGATGTTTGAATACACAAACCTTCCTCCGACTATAACCCCAATCGCGCTTGAACGCTTATTGCAATGGTGTGGTTCCGTTGCGATATGGCGTGTACCGTCCACCTATGAACCCGTTGGTTACGGTCCTTCCTTCAACTATTCCAGTCTGACCGGACAGACCAGTGACGCAGGAGCGTTATTTGCTTTCAAATATACGCTTGCTGATGCGCCTGACCCTTACGACGAACCTTATAAGGTAGTTATAACTTCTCCCGGTTTTCGTCCTACAATCTCCGAGACGTTGGAGATTAATAAGGATGTTGTCATTATCCGTAACGACACAAACTACCGTGGGTTGTACCAGCTACATTTAAAGTACGCTGAGTTGCTTGCGGAAGCCGAGTTATCCTTGCGTTCTACGTTACTTGTTCTCCGTGACGAGTTACTCTTTATAGCAAAGACGGAGAAGCAACGCCGCGCAGTTGAAGCATATATAAACGCCCGTGATATAGGTCAACCTTCGTTTATAACCGCTAACGATTTGGGTACGCCGTTAGAGGCTATAGCGCAGAATACTCATAGCAATTCCGTTGAATTAGCAGTTAATGGATTGCAAGCGATTAAGGCGGCATGGTATAATGAAATCGGTCTTAACCCGTCATTCTCTATGAAGCGGGAATATACGTCCGCGCAAGAGATTGATACTAACACTGATTTGCTGATGCCTATCATTGATGATATGTATGAATCGCGTCTTATCGGTATTGAGAATGTCAACAGGATGTTCGGTACCGATATAACCGTAACTAAGTCGTCCGCATGGCGTACAAAAGAGCGTTCTGTTGAACTCATTCAAGAGCAAGAGGAAGCTAATGTCGCTCTTGTCGATGCGCAGGCTTCTATTGCTTATTCGCAAGCGGAGCAGATAGCGGAAGAACGGTCTGACCAGTCAGACCAAGAGGGGAGCGACGATGATGAGACGGATAAGCCTGATGTCTCTGGCGGAAGCGATTCCGAGTGAATCGTTGTTCTCTACCATGACTACATTGTCGTTCATCCCTAATGCTCTTGTCGCGTCCTTTATGGATGTTGAGTATTTTTCTAATCACTCTGGTACTAAGCAGGCTTCTCCCCTTCTTGAAAAGTGGTCTGTCCGGTCAGACTGGCAAGAAGGGGAGATGGAGCAGAAGTTAGGGCAGTTACTTGTAAACAAATATGGTTATAAGTGGGAATCTCTGTTCCGTCAGTATTCCTCTTTGTCTACTCTGGATTTGATTCACAATATTAATATTGAGAAGTCGTTTATCCATGGTAAAGAGGTAGAAACAACTGAATTAGGTTCTATTACTAAATCTGGTTCAGAAACGCATAACTTGATGGGCACAGAAACTCGTACAGAACAGTATGATGATAATTCCCCTCGCAAGTCGTCACGTTCTATAACTGGCGGGTACACTGACAGTTCCCAAGATATGACTACTCGTACAGGAACACAAGAAGTATTGGAATCTTATCCGCAAGATTTGAAATCCACAAAGGTTACTACTGGCGGTTATTCTGATACTGATACCACTACTAATACACGTTCCGGTACACAGTTAGTGACGGATAAAGGCGCAACGTCCACTTCTGTCTTTGGGTTTAATTCTCAAACTTCCGTAAAGGCGCAGGTAGTTGGACCTGATGATAATACAACAGGAATAACTACTGAAACATCTTATGGACAGAACGGTTTGAAAGACGCTCATTCCGGTGCAATCACTCGCACTTATGCGCAGGAAACAGGTTTGAAAGAGGAAACGACTGAAAGCGGACAGCGTAAGACAGCAACCTCTTTCGGGGTGGATGGTTTGAAAGATACTGGTTCCGGTTCTAATACTCGTCTTTATAATAATTATAAGGATGAGGTAACTGAAACTGGAAAGAAAACTCTTTCGATTGACTACGGTCAAGACGGACGTTCTGATACCCTTACGTTTACTAATCGTTCCGATAGCACTACCAAAAATAGTACCATTACTAATAGTGGTACTGATACTGAAATCGAATCAGGTTATCGTTATGATAATCTGATTAATGAGTATATAACTCTGTTTGCTTCCGCTGAATATCTTGAATTCTTTGAGATTGTATATGCGGATTGTGATGAGGTTCTTACTTGTCCGTTTTATGTGGTCTGACCGGGCAGACCAAGAAAGGAGTTTGTTATGACCGTTAGCGACGCTTCAACTTTGATTAACAACGCCGCAAAGAATTTCGGCGGTCTTGAAGCAAATGTGCAACAGGACTTGTCCAACCTTGTTGACTTCGGGCGTACCCTTACGGATATGAATCCGTGGGGAACTGACGCTTTCTTTGGCAAGTTGGCGGACCAGTTTAATACGATTAAATTCTGGTCTCGCCCGTATGTCTCTTTCGCTCCGTCCGTGTATGTGGAGAATGAGCGTTTCGGTTCTATCCGCGCTATGTATCGGACGCCGTATCTTGAATCGGAAGCGTCCCCCGTTTACAATTTGCAAAATGGTATGTCGTATGACCAGTTTGTCGTAAACAAGCAGGACGTTTCTGTCCGCATGTGGAACGGGCGTTTCTCGTCCAAGATTGAGACAATCACTCTGCCGCATGAACAGATTGAATCCGCGTTCCGTAATGCGTCAGAGATGATGTCTTTTATTGGAATGCTGGAAATGGCGCGTACAAATTCTCATTCCCGTGCGTGGGATGAGCTGATTATGTCTTTGTTCCAAGCCATTATCGGTCTTGCTGTCAACGCCGGCGGAATGCAAGACATTAAACTTTTGACCGAGTATAACGGTCTGTCCGGTCAGACCTTAACGGCGACGCAGGCGTTATTCAACGAGGCGTTTATCCGTTACGCTATTTTCCGTATGGGCGTCATTCGTGACCAGATGAGACTGGTTACAAAGATGTTCAATACATCCGGCAATATGACGGCGACCGCGCCTGAAAGACAACGTACTGTTATGCTGACTGACTTCGCACGTGCGGCTGGGGTATATCTGCATGATGCCCCTAATCAGTTTAATACCGGTAACTTGAAGTTGCCGGACGCTGATATAGTCCCCGCATGGCAGGGAATGGGAACAAGCGGCACTTTTGCCGACCGTGCGGCTATTAACGCCGTATTGACTATTGGCGGAGAAAGCGTAACCTCTAACGCACAAGGCGTCATCGGCGTCGTATATGACGAGTGGGCGCTGGGCGTTTCCGCGCAACGGCATGAGGTGACGACAGCTTATAATGCTTTAGGGCACTATACGAACTATTTCGACCAGATGTTCGGGGGATATTTCGTATCCCCTGATGAGAACATTATCGTGTTTCGTCTGGTCTGACTGGTCAGACCGTTTGGAGGCATTATTATGGATGAATCAGAAGGCGTCGTTGTAATAGCGACAGCGACAGAGGTCTCACCTGAGCCTCCTGACCCTCCCGTTCCTCCCGTGCCTGTAAATATTGGAGGTGAATACAAAGTGAAGCAATATAATCTTTCGCTTGATTTTAATCAGGCGGAATATGACAATCTCGTGTACACGTTCCCTGAACCTCTTGATGTGAAGTTGGAGCAAGCTACGTCTATCGTCCTCCAGAATGTGCCCAGAGAGGGTAACACGTGGTCCGCTGTTCCCGCATGGTATGACGCCGAGGGGCACACGATTTATTATGCGGACGCACAGACGTTTGAGCTGTTACAGGGTAGCGACGGTGTATGGGATAAACTTCAGTAGCTCATACTTAGTATGAAGGAATAACCGTCCGGATGAGAGGCAACGGACGGGTATATGAAAGGAGGTGTAAGTATGGGTATTGTATATGAATTTCCAGTGGTTACTGGATTTAGTGAAAATCCGCCGTTTCACGGACCAACAACAGAAGAAAATATTACTTTAATCCATAATAATGGGTTGATATTGATGGATAATGGTCAGTTATACACTGCTATTGGTTCTTCGGTATCTGGGGTTAAAGCTGCATTTTGGATTGAAAACGGCAGATTACAACGTGTTGAAAAACAAGGACCTATTAATCAGTATAGGTGCTACTCACAACACGCGTGGCCTTATGACGTATTCTTAGAGTCCTTAGAATTGACGTATTATACTAATGATACATTTTTATATGCGTCTTCAGAGTTGTTAACTAATGTAAGAATAGACCTATTTGAAGATAAGGAATCAGCCGAAAATGCCATAGGTGTTGGAGTACTGTATCCTATAACCTATCGTCTGACTAATTGCACGGCTCCATCCGCTCCCGCAGAAGCGACAATAGGCGATACTGTCAACGTCCCGTTAGTCATGCAAGAAGGGTATGATATAGTTACCCCGTCTACAGACATTCTTGTAACTAACAATGGCGTTACTGTTCCTCACACTTATAATAACGGAACTATCTCGTTTACCATGCCGGACCCGTCGTAATACGTGGTCTGACTGGTCAGACCAGTCCAGCTTCCGCCATAGGAGGTGATACCATGGCGGATTATTCTTACGTACCTAAAGTACAATCAGAGCCTGATGTGTTTACACAAGGGCTTGTAATATGTAGTAAGGAAGGTATCGGCGATTATAAAATCGCATATGTTTCTGATAACACTTATGATGTACGTGTCGGATTGTACCAGTCTGGGATGACATTATATTTTGTGTTTGTAACTAATAGTTCCGTAAATGACCTGAATATATATTTAGTATCGCCTGTATCGACGACGTTGTTTGACGTATCGGAAGTTATACTTAAATATGAATCAGGATATTATGCGGAAGAGCAATACACTATAGTTCCTGATAGTACGTCATGCACAGTATTTAATACACGTAATGAAGTACTATCACGTATAGTAGTACCGGATCCTTCTCCAAGTTCTGGCGTTGTTGTTACAGTAAACGCGTCTCCATCGTATACTCCTCCGACTACGGAAGGGGTTATAGTGAATGTAATAGCAAGGCTATCTGACCCAAATCAGCAAGGTGGAACGTCTACAATAGGCGGTGGTACTGGCACATTTGACGATAGTTCAGATAATATTTCGATACCGGAATTGCCTTCTATATCAGCGGCAAATAGCGGATTAGTAACGTTATTCCGCCCGTCTTTGTCTGATATACACGATTTAGGAAATTATCTCTGGACAAATATCACGGACTTTATTGAAAATCTACAGAAGCTATTTTCTAATCCTATGGATTATTTTGTAGCTTTTCATATAGTCCCTTGTACTCCAGAAGTTGGCGTACCACGTAATATTAAGATTGGATTATGGAATACTAATATTTCCATGCCGCCTGTAGTTTCTCAATGGTACGAGCATAATTGCGGCACAATATTTCTACCTGAATATTGGGGTTCCGCATTAGACTATGCTCCAAATACGAAAGTTTCATTATTCTTGCCATTCATAGGTTCTGTAACACTCAATACAGATGAGGTTATGAATCAGCAAATTAATGTAACGTATCGTATAGATTTACTATCCGGTTTATGTGTCGCTATGGTATCGGCGACTAATCCCGTTGATAGAGCTGGTAGTGTAGTATATCAATATACTGGAGAATGTTCTGTTTCGATACCTCTTACAGGGGCTGACTGGTCACGTATATACGCCGCTGGAATAGGGGCTGTTGGAACTGCCATAACAGGTGGCATAGGCGCGGCGGCTTCCGGCGCGGCGGCAGGTGGCGCTACGGCGGCTTTAGCAGGCGCGCAAGCGGCTGATACTGTTGGCAATATTGGCATGGCTTATGGTCTTATTAATGATACTTCTAAAGGTGTCAAAGGCGTTGTAGCAATGCGTGAATCCATGCAACAAGCGGCTAATATGGCTTTAGAAGCTGGTAAATCAACGGCTTCTGCCCCAGCACGAGTTGCAAAGGGTGTTAAGTTATCAAGAGTTGCTAATACCATTAATAATACTATTGGCAGTGTCATGTCTGGTAAACAAATGGTATCGCACTCAGGAAGCATATCCGGCGCCGCTGGTATGTTAGGCGTTAAAAGACCGTATCTTATTGTAGAGTATCCTAATCAGTCATTGGCGGAGAACTATAAACATTTTGTTGGCTATCCATCAAATATATACGCGACATTAGGGGCATTATCAGGGTATACTGAATGCGAACAAGTTATTCCTTCTAATTCATATGTAAGTATGAATGATTCCGAAATGGCGGAGTTATTGGATAATCTTAAGAATGGCGTGTATATCAATTTTGATAAGATTACCAGTAAAGGCACAGGAATAACGTTGTATCAGTATGGCGGTCCTCCAAATACTATTGGCAAGAACGCAATAATAGTTGACAGGTTAACTGGCGTATTTCGTGAACCGGTTTCTATTACTAACCCTGTTTTCACTATAGAACGTTCTTCTCCTATAGGGTTTAATTATGTGTATATCGAGGCTTTTAACAGATTCTATTATGTAAACGGTGTATCCGCTGATTTAAAGAATATTGTAACAGTCTCATGTACCATTGACGTTTTAGAAACTGCCGGAAACGACGTGAAGGACTTCCAAGTTATTGTACGGAGACAGGAAAATAAGTATAACTTATATTTAGATGACGGTATCTTTAAAGCATACCAGAATACTAAACATAAGATTATAGCATTTCCTAATCCGTTTACCGACTATAGCTATATATTAGCAATAGCTGGCAATGGTTCATAGCGGGTTTGGTTGACCTCCATTTACCGCTTTGAATAACGCCTCTCCCCGCGTTCGGCAGGGAGAGGCGTTCTTTAGTCTGACCAGTCAGACCAGTTGAACATATTAATAGTAAGGCGGATAGTGAGGCGGACGGCGGGAAGGGTAGTCTGACCAGTCAGACCGATAACGAGGTGGACGAGGTTTACTCACAAGGAGTATTATAATCAGCGTGATTAGTATAATCGCGCACATGCCGTCGTTTACACCTTCCATCGTAATAGGCATGGAAGCGACAGCATTCCAGTAGGCAATATCAGCTCTGGACATTAGTGTCGCTCCTCCCTTCCTAAGCCGCTAATGAGAGCGGAGAAAAAGAGAATGAAGAACAAATAGACAACGTCGGAAAAGCAAGTAAGTTTCATCATTGTAATGACCTCCATTTAGATTCCCATACGGGAATAAGACATAATAGCGGACTGGATGAATGAATGACAGATAGTGCCAAGAGCCAACGAAATAATCGCGGCGACGAGGGATTTAATAGTAAATCCATAATTAGGACGCTTACCGGAAACGCCACAAGTATAGAAATACAAGACGTTACCCCATCCGGTCAAAGTGGCAGTCCACATAGCAAGTAAGAGAAAATGTGTCATACAACCCACACCGCCTTGCTATAATAGTTCACCTCCACGATAGTGTACTCGCGCCATTTGCAACCTACAATAGGAAGCATGTATTCACATGCAATTACGCGGTCCTTGTAAATAACACTGAACATAGTTGACCTCCATTTGTTCATGTGTCTATCCGGTCTGTCCGGTCAGACTAATTTGGAATGGGACTGTATGTTGTAGAGAATTTCAGATAGTTTCTGATATTCTCGCCAACAGTATTATTTGCATAAAATACGCGTCCTTGCTTTAAACAAAGCGCAATGAACTTTGAGTAATTATCAGAGTGTTTTGTCAAAGCCATTTTGCAATTTATGCAAGGATAGAAATAATCAGTATAAACTATTCTATCCATATAGCGGTTGTCGATATATGGCGGCTCTGTATGAATAATCTCGCGTCCGTTGTCAAATGCCAGAAGCACTTCCATGCCGTCAGGCGTTTGCGCGGGTATCAGTTTTGCGCTCCAACCTTCTATAGATTGGATATAACATGGTTCGCCCATTTCCCATTGTGATATATCATCTGGTATGGGCGGGTACATTGCCGTTTCCCAGACACCGCTTGTTATCATACGGGAACGCGGATTATCGTAATTAAAGAACACATCTGACGCTTTAGCTCCAGAATGTTCCGTATAACATACTATAATCTTACGCTTTCCATCGCCTGTCTTGTATTCGTCATAACTCCCTTGTTCCATCTCACGGACATGATTTAATCCCCATTCCGTAAAATACGGCGCAGTCCATGAGACAGTGTTGGCAAGCATGATGATTTTCACGTTGTCGCGTTGTCGCACGATAGACGATACAAGGTTTTCAAATAAAGCGGGTTCATTAGGCAGATAATATTGACGAGTAAGAAACTCATCAAATATTATTGTAGTCACTTCCGGGAAAGACGCTCCTTTAGAGGTTTCCCACGTATTTATTGAGAACGTATAACCGCAAGGTTCGTCTAAACGCTGTCTCTTTCCTTTCTCATCATTGATATAAGGAAAGAAGCATCCAGAATAAAACGTCATGCCGTCGTATCCGAGTTTGTTGAAATGCCTTGCTAAATCACCTGTTGCGATATTGCCATTGAAAAGTTCCCGCATATATTTGGAACGAGTGCTTTCAGAGAGGCGACGGACGTATGCAAAACGTCCGTTGCCTTCTGTATAGTTATCGAGAGCATAACTAAGTGACGAGTAAGTCTTGCCATTACTACGCTCACCGATAAACATATAGATTTGGGCGTCAGGGACCTTTTCAATGACGTTGCGCACGTCAAAGAATTTTGCCATTAGCCCTCCTTAGTCTGACTGGTCAGACCAAATTTGTATGCGGTGTTTTCAAGCCATTCCAGAGCATCGCTAATCTCATATGCTTCTTTATAACCGCTGATAGTATAATAAGCATTGAAATTAGAAAGGGCACGGTGTGCTTCTTCTGTCATTGACTTGATATTAGCTATAGTGCGAAAGTCTGTATCCATAAAACCTCCCTTATTAGTTGGCAAGCGTGAACTTCCGTCCGGTATGCTTGAATATAAATTTCTTCATGCCTAAAATACGAGCATGGCGAAATTCAAGCCCTACTTTGGTATTTGCATAACAGAACGGAGTACGGTACTTACGATAGATGCGATAAAAGCGCGGTTTGTTGCGGGCATTAAACTTAGCCGCAGATTTAGAGTTAGAAATCATAAGCCCTCCTAAATTTGCCCATCTTGATAATGTCCATCATGCGTAAGCCAAATAATAGCGTCACGCATTTCGTCGGTAGTCGAAAAGGTATAAGACGTGGGTTCTACATATATCCCGGACGGCGATTCATAATAAGCCTTATTGCCAAGATAATCCGTTACCCATCCGCAACGATAATTGTCAATGAACTTGCTAATAGTGCGTTTAGCATACTTAGGTGGTACAGATAAAGAGGAATTGAAAACGTCAAAAGGCGTTTTGTTATCTTCTTTGGAACACTTGAGGATATATTCTAAAGTGCTACTTTTGTTAGTACCTGCCACAGTGAGTTCGTACTTTTCACACGGCTTGAATTGCTTTGAGCCTTTAGACTTGTATTCCACAAGGTAGCGTTTTGCGCCTAAGGTCTTAAAAGTGTAGTAGTCGTATTCATGTTCCCATACGCCTAATACTTTAACGTCTCCATCAGGCGAACAAGGAATCATATATCCGATAGGAATGTTATGACGTTGCGCACATGCAATTACTTTGTCATGAGCTATTTTATTAACTTTCTCAAAGTAATCGCTATGATTACCAACGAACTTGATACTGTCGGTATCACAATAAATGAAGTCTGACCGGACAGACCAAATTGCCTCATGCAAACGGTGTCGTGCATGTGCCGTGACCCATACGCCCCATGGATAGAAGAGAAATCTATTGAATTTCTCATTGTAACTATCTATTTGGGCGACAAAGTCAGGGTCATCTTTTATAAATCCGTAATCGTTTACAAATCCGAACACAGGACGAACAGGCTTTTCAACCATCATGCCGTAAACAGCATTGAGCATGTTTTTGGCAATCATATACTCCCGTTCGCGTCCTTCTACTCCGTCAAGCGTTGTCTTGTCATTAAAGAACTTAACAATACTCTTGACAATAGGCGTCGGCAAATAACCACGTGGAGCTATCCGCATATCGCTGATACGCCATTGCGAAAAGCTATAAAATTGTTTAATGGTATCAAAGTCTAATTCCGTGCATGTTATGGAAAGGTACATAGCCGATATAATACGACCTGACGCCGATTCAACTGAATCGCTGTCTACTGTCGGCGATAATACCATATGGCATTTATGCTTACTTATAGGAAAATAGAAATCTACTTTCGGCTCAATGTCCCATAATTCTAATTCAAACAGACAACAATTATTATTAAGATAATAATCAATGGTCTGACTGGTCAGACCAGTTACCGGAGTGAAATAGTTTATGGGATAGTATTCACAACACATGACATAAGGGTATGACGATTTAATGTCATATGAATGAACATCGTGCATTTCCTTGCCGATGAAATGAATGTTTCCAAAAGTACTTCCGCCTTGATAAGCGTTTTCAGCCTGAATATAACATCCGGGTGTCATAGTAAGACCACCTATAAATGCGGAATAATTGCGACGATTCTTGAAACACTCATTACGAACATAGTTGCGAACATAACCCGTATTAGTATACGGAATGTTTGCAATGCTACCATCATCTTCGATTTTCTCACGTATATACTCAATAAGGACGCGCACGTCCATTTCGCAATAGTGCATTTCCTTTTGAGTAAGCGGCGTCTGAAAATGACGGACTAACTCGTAATCCAAATCTCCGACAGCCTTCCTTACAGGCTTTCTTAAATTCTTACCTATATTAGCAAGAGATTGTCCGCCTGAAAGTACAAGAGAGTCGCGAAATTCAATATTGCCATAAGTTGCGTAAAGGACATCACGGTTTTCCTTTAAGAAAACCTTATCCCATTTCAGCAGGAACTTTATAAAGGAAAAATCGAACTTTGCGAAATGTATATACGTAATAAGCGTTACGTCATTGCAAACAAGATAGTTGTTAAGACGTTCACAAAGTTCAACAAACTCATCTAAAGTTCTGCCAAAGACCACGCAGTCCTCAATTCCAAACATCCATATATAGAGAATGGCTGATTCTTCGCCGTCATAATCGTCTATAAAAGACGACGTTTCAGTATCGAAAGCGGAAGCAATATTAAGATAACGTCGTTTCGATACAACGTCACGACATGAACATTGAAAAATCAGCTCATTCAGACTATCACTGGAGTAAGGAATCATCTTGACTGAGTAGGTCTGACTGGTCAGACCACTTTTCAATACTTCCTCCTTCTCCTTTGCGGGGTAAAGGGTTCCCATATCCCCCATTCATCTGGTCAGGGTACATACCGCGCATAACGTCTTGCTGTCCTAAAATCTCAAGAATTTTAGAATAAGCGGCGTCAATGTCATTATGGTCAAAAGTGCCATTCTGCCATAAAGACGCAATCTGTCTATGCGCTTGCGTGGATGAATATCCGAAACGGTTTAACCATCCAGCGTCTTTTGCAAGGTCCACAACGGACCAAAATTTTATGCGTTCGGCGTCCGTCATACGGTATTTTGGGGATACCTTCATAAAAGGACCGTACATTTCCTTACGCTTCCGCTTTCCGTTCTCGTCCTTTATATATCCATATCGTCTGTAGTTTTCGACATTTGCACCGAAAAGCTGAATGTCCTGTTGTAATGAAACTTCATTCCATCCGGCAATAGTAGACGATTTAGCATTAAAGAACGCTTGCATACGACGGATATAGTTGTTAAGGGCTGGTCCCGGATTATCCATGCTGGAAAACGGATAAGTCAGTGTGCGATAACGTCCGCGAGTTTTAACAATAGGCGTATCCAAACTTATCTCACGTTGCAACGCAGACAGTTTATCGGACGACGCCATTTTCTCAAAATCCGACATTATCTTACTGAAAGCGTAAGGGACTTGTAAAGAACGGACAAAGGTATTAGCGCGCAAATTAAACTGTCTGTAGTAAAATTGCGCAAGTTCAGCCTTTTCAGGAATCGTCAAACGCGCAATGCCAAGAGTACCCAGCTTTTGCGCTTCCGCCAGTGTCCATTTCTTATGTGTAGGTTTCCATCTATCAGCCATTGAATCACCTCCTATCCGGTCAGACCGATTTCAGCAGTCTGACCGGTCAGACCGATTCTTAGGCGAGAATCATGTTGACGTAACGCTGCCCGCTCCCGTCCTTTTTATCCTTCCACTCAAAATAAGCGCGAATACCGCCAATTTCTTCAAGCACGGCGTTGAGTTTCGGAAGATAAAAGTCGTTAGGGTCATCGCCAACCTCGTCCGCCCAGCTGTCAATGTTGTCCTGTAACAACTTCCCGCCATTGTACCAGCATCCGGGAGCTTCTTTAAAATGGCAGACAGGGAAAGTGGAAATCCCCTGAACAGGATTGCCGTCAGCGTCAGTCTCCACAACGCCGTTCGCGTCAGTGACGTACAGAGGCTTTCCGGTGTTGTCGGTAGCGGGTACGGCGGCATGACCGACGCGAACAATGGTCAGAACATGCCCGACAATCATATCGGACTTAATCTGTTCGCCCACGTGCATGACCGTGTCCGTCTTGCCGTCCTTTTGAGAACGACGCGTGAGAATGTTGACATTGCCGCTTTCCGCAATGGACAAAGCTTCCTTGCGGAAATCGTCAATGGACGCGGACGGCATAGAAGCGAACAGCTCTCCGGGATTGACCTTCATAATTTCAGTAGACATGGTAAAACCTCCATTTGATATTATCTAACGGACATCACATTATCAGTCTGTCCGGTCAGACCAATTTTTCGCCAGATTCATCAGGCTCATCAGCGTACACGCCGAGTTTGTGAAATTCCATATAGGAATCAATAGCGGACGGGTTGTCAGTGTATTTTGACATGAAATCCTCTTCCGAGAGGTTTTCAATATCATCCACGAGTTCGCATTCACTATCGGTGATTGAATCAACTCCGGCAATAACAGACGTAACCCCGGCAATAACAGACGCAGGTACTTCCGCAATAAAGCCGTCGGAACGTGTGTAGGTGGGTACGTCGGTCTCGACGGTGTCAGTCTGTCCAGTCAGACCATTTTCGTTGGCTTCAAACGCAGGGGTGAAAACGCGCTGAATGTTAGAATCGACATCGTAAGACGCGACGCGGAGATAGACCTCGTTGAGAGTATAACGTCCAGCGCATAACATGCACACGTCAATTTTTCCGTCCGTGATATATCCCATATCGGACGTGAGTTCTTTTTCACAGAACAAACATTTTTTCATTTTTTGCCCTCCATATGGCGGTCTGACTGGTCAGACCATTTTTTGTTTTTTGACCTCCATGCAAGATTTTCATCTTACACCTATATTATAACACAGTTAGAAGCATACGTCAAGAGGTCTAAACTGTAAAGTGTTTAAACTTACACGCCCATATAAATGCGGTCTGTCCGGTCAGACCATATACGCACGTGCGTGTTATATATTAAGGAACGCGCACGCGCACGATACCTTTAATATATAACAATGAACAATTGTTCGATAGAACATATGAGTGATAGAACAAATGTCGGTCTGTCCGGTCAGACCAAAAATATGAAAAAATATCGAAAAAAGGCTTGACAAATAATCGCGTATATGCTATAGTATCATCATACCCGCAAGCGGGGTTGCAACCGCTCAGAGTTTTGCAACAGTCGTAAGACTTATGTAGTGCGTTGCAAAATAATCAAAATGGGGGTTACTACCATGTCTAACACGAAAAACAACGCTCTTACTAACAACGCCGCGAACGCCCCGATTGTTATCACGGCGGACCTCTGGAAACGTGCCGGAATCACGATTGACACAAGCAAGGACGCCGCGACGATTGCACGGCAAAACCTCAAAGACGCCGGAGCCGCTTACATCCCCATGGGCACCGACAGCGACGCTTTGCTTGTTATCATGGACGGTGTGCGGACGAACATTGACGCGTCCGAAAACGCACGGCGTAACGCTTGCGTTATGCTTGCGGCGATCGACGCAAGCGGAGAATACCGCAAAGCCCTTAACGCTAATGGCAAGCCGTACACGTCCACGCTTGCGCTTGCGCGGGACCTGTTTCCGACGCTGGAAAAGTCCACCGTTGCCAACTTTATCGGCGCGGGGCGGTCCGTATATTTGCCCGCTATCAACGGGCGATTTGGTAAAACGGGCAGTCGTGTCATGTTAGAGCAAACGCCGTCTAACGCCGCTGTCCTTAAGGGCGTTATCGCCGACGATAGCACGAGGGACGCCGCACTTAAAGCCGTGCAAGAGGCGGTTAAGAAGCAAGGCAAGCTGACAAAGCGCGCCGCGCAAGAGATTGTAAAGGGAATCAAAAGCCCGTCGCAAGACGGCGGTAAGCCTGACAGTGACAAGACGATGGAAAAGGCAAAATCCGAAATGTCCGAAATGGACAAGTACAATACCGTCCTGAAAAAAATGCTCAATTACGTTCCGCAAGCGGCGCGTGATACAAGTTCCGGCGACATTAACATCACAATCCCGGAAAACGTCAAAGACGATTTCAAACGGACCTTGCAAGAGGCGGTTATTAGCACGGACGCGCATGACGCACAGATTGTCCTTAAGGCGTTATGCAAGGTGATTTGTGGATAAGAGGTCTGTCCGGTCAGACCGAGAAGTAGCAACAAACAAGTGTTCGATTGAATATAGTTTCACGTGAAACATTGCGACGCCCTATCTGCCGAACGCGGATAGGGCGTCGCATTTTAGTCTGTCCGGTCAGACCGGACTTTAACGATTTAGCGTAGTGAAGTGTAGATGTACATATGTTCGATTATTTTTTATCTATTTCTAGCAAGAAGGAGGTTTCTTGCAAGTCTGTCATTCTAATTATTGTTTATTTGCTAGAGTAAGAGGTTGT
>JAZSPG010000034.1:0-21469 GCA_045537295.1 Candidatus Scatosoma sp.
TACGCAGTAAATCTCGATTTAAACGGCGGTACGTTGGGCGTTACTAAAATATACCTTACTGCAGGCGAAAACGTTTACGAAGCGGTAAAGAGTTTAGTTCCGCAAAAAGCAAACCTTACGTTTGGCGCGTGGTTTAACGGAAATCAAGAGCTTTCGAAAAACTACGTAATGAAATCGGAGGCGTTAAGCTTAAAGGCGGAATATAAAGTTGCGTATACGGTAAACGTGTATTTAGAAAAGTTGGACGGTACGGGCTATCAAGCGCCTGTAACGACTACCGGTAGCGAATACGTAGGAAAAACCTTTACTTCCAAGCAAACGCAAAACGGTTATAAGGAAGTAAGCGATACGACGACGTTGCAAAAGGTTTTATCGGCAACCGCGTCGGAAAACGTATTCAATCACTATTTTGAAAGAAATACGTATATCGTTACGTTAAATCCCAATTATCCCGGCGTTACGAATAATAAAACCGTTCCTTATACGGGTAAGTTTGAATCGAAAATCGAACTTCCTTCCGACCCTTCGGGTTACGTAAGCGAAGGTTACTGCTTTATGGGCTGGACGGATAGCAAGACGAGCCAAGAAGTAAAATACGAGGCAAACTTGGACGCTCTTCTCTATAACGGTACGCAAACGGAAGAAGAAACCATTGAATATACCATCACTTCCACGACAACGCTTTACGGCGTATGGCAAAAGGGCTACGTGGATATGTTTGGCGGTGACGACTATATTTTCTACCGTGAGGCTACTAACGAAGTTTATCTCAGCCGTGGTAACGTATACTTCAAGGGCGAATACTATGAGGAAGATAACGAGTTCTATTTCAAAAAAGGGCTTGAAGGTAAGTTTGTAAGCGGAGACAAATTCCTTTATTACGACACCTCCAGCGAGCGTATGAAAACGTGCAAGCTGTACGTCGTTGGCGAAGGGATTATAGAAAGCACGGTTATCCGTTTGAAAAAAGACAACTCCTTAACGTATGACGTATCCGACGAATCGGATAAAATAATCGAGTCCTCCGAGGGTACATACGAAATTTTGGAAAACGGCGAATATTTCGCAACCTTTACGGAAGGGACGAGAGCGGGACAAACACTTAACTTCTTGGTAGGCGTTGTGAGAAACGAGGACGGCGGTACGCAACCTGCCTTCCAAGTACGCAACGATAAAGAAGCAAACATCGGCGAAATCGTTTACACGGGCGTTCTCAAAAATGCGGACGGCTACTATTCTATCGGGTTTGGTCAAATGTCCCTTTACCTCGACGGGTTTGGTACGGCAACGTTAGCGGCAAGCGGTCAGGCGGAAACGTATAAGTATAGATTGGAAGAGGACGGCACGCTTATCTTAAACGATATGAACGATAAGCCTGTAGCTACGTTAATCGTATACGACGTTCCCGAAAACAAAGGCGTGAAAGGGTATATGGTTTACAAAGCGGAACTCGATACGACCTTCACCCTTGGCGACAACGAAACCTTGAAGCTTGACGGCTCGTACAAAGCGGTATACAAGAAGGGCGCGGACACGATTGAATCGTATTACACAAGCAGTACGACGCCGATGGGCAATATCGTCGTTTCCATTATCGATTCTAAGCGTGCAGAACATAAGTTCTTAATTACCTCTCATACCGAATACGATGCAGACCGCAATGCGGACGTAGTCGTGTATACGGCGAAGAAGGTTTTAAATACCTACGCGGAATATTATTATAAAGACCAAACAACCATCTACTACGCGCCGATGCTCGTTGTGGATGAAACGGTAGCAGGCAAGGCTACGCTGTACGGATATACCCCGGAAAAAACGTACGTGAAAATTTCCGACGGTACGTACGAAAAAGGTAGCGACGGGTTATACGTTTATACGGTAAACCCCGACAGTATCAATACAAATACCAACGCGTACACCGACCCTGTCAACCTTGAAAACATTCAATCGTTCGTATTCGCGATGGATACCGAACATACCAATTACAGCGTACATTTCTGGTATTCTTCTAGCGACGGGGCAACGTATTACACCGATTTGGAAAATACGGACATTACCTCGGAAGCAACGCTGAAACTTGTAGGTGGGTTTGCGTTCTATAAAGCAAACGGCAATTCGCTTCCGATAATCGGGGCGTATACGATTACTGACGATATCTTGACGTTTAACGCATCCGATAAGGACTATTACTTCTACGTAGACGAAGAAAACGGCAAATTCACCGTTTTGCAATATGCGCCTTACGAGGCATATAAAGCGACTGCGGAGGGCAAAGTTACCGCTAACCATTCGCTTAACTTTGACGGGCTCGGCGGTGCGGTTTATACCAAAAAAGGTACTAACGGCGCAAGCGACGTATTGATTTCGGGTACGGTTACGGAAGTAAAGAAGAACGGCGTCATCGTAACAACGGAATTTGGCGACGTTGTATACGACTTTACGCCAACGGCAAGCGAATACGCAAGCGAGGCATTCCAATTCGTCATTATAAAACAAGGTAACAACACATTCTTTGCGATGGCGCAAGGCAAGGAAAAGGGCAAGTACTATAGCGCTTCTACCTCGAACGTTTCGGGTGTACTTACCATCGACGGGTATTGCAATAAAGCAAGCTTTGCTACGGATGACGTAACCTACGAAGGCGTTTACTACGTAGACGGCGACTGCATCGTGTTTATGACGGATGACGAGCTTTTCTACTTCGACTTCACGGAAGACGAGTTCACCGTTCGCGGTAGCGAATACGGCTCGTATGCAATATTCCAAAATAAACGCAACGAGAACTTGTTTGTCGATTTAGACGGTTACGGCAATTTCAAGATGTATTTGAGAAAGCCGAAAGCTGGTAGTGATACCGAGTTTGAAAAGCAAGTTGTTATTGAAAACGGTAGCTATCAAATTAACGGGGAAATCATTACCCTTACCTACAGCGGAGAGTCCATTACTTGCGTAAGCAACGGACTTGCATACGAAGATAACGAGGGCAACATTTATTACGGGCTTGACGCTAGCCAACAACTTGCCAACACTCTTTTCGTGGATACTACCGATTGGTCGGTACTTATCCTTGACGAATACAACAGAGCGGTAAAATACAATGCAAAGGGACAAAGAGAAATCGGTCAATTTACGTTGATTACCGCGCCTGAAGACGGTGACGAGCCGGATACGGAATATCTCCTGTACTTCGTCAACAACCAACGTAGCGTAGCTTGTATTTATACCTATAACGTACAAACGAACGTGGCAACGCCCGTCGTGCTTGAAGCTAGAAGCTATTACACCGAAGATTTGCAATCGTTGTATTTCTCGAATACGGGCTTTGCGGTACTCAACGGGGATACGTCGGTAGAAAGCTACTACACCTATGAGGACGATAACGTAGTCATTTACCGTCGTGCGGAAGACGGCGAAACGGCAAATAGCTGTGGATTCGTTCGCGTAGAGTTTGGTAAGCTTGACGAAACGAAAGACTACAACAACAAGACGTATTATAGAAACTACGGTACGGATATTTCTTTCAAGCGCGCAGCGACGGAAATTGCGAAATATCCTATCCTCCAAGAAAATTCTCAATTACAGCTGAAAGATTTAATCTTTGCGCCTTCGGGCAGTGCGGAATTTGAAGTTACCGGTACGGCGGTATTTACGCAAGTATTTACAAACGGTAGCGAATCGAAAGAAGTGAAGCAAACGTGTAAGGTAACCCGTAAGCTGATTGACGATGAAATGGTAATGTACGTTACCATTGGCGGGGTATATCGCTATTACGTCAACGCAACCTATCAAGGCGGTCAATCGAGTTCCGTATACGAAGTAACGGGATTAAGCTACGTGCAAACGTTGACCTCGTACTACTACCTCGACGTATTGTTCCGTATCTATTATATGTACGGCGCGGCGTCGGCAAACGCGTATGAGAATAACTTCGGTACGATTACCATTGACGTAACGTACGGCGAAAACGGCGAAGTAAGTAAATCGTCCATGAGCGCAAACTTTGGCGAGGCTTACGAACTTTACGACCAAAACGGCAATCCTATTTCCTTTGAGGAATCGAAGTTTGCGTTTACGGCGCAAGGTGGTGTAGCCGAGTTTACCGTGGAAGATACGGAGGGGAGCGGTTCTACTACCTATCGTTTATACTTCGGCGTGCAATCGCATCAATATTTAAGTACGCAAGGCTATTACGTGATTGCGTTTACCCGCGTACAAACGCTTTCGAGCAACGGTTACGAAGTGATTGTGGATAGAGTGCTTTCGACGGACGTACAAGGCGTGGAAGTTGGCAACGTATACTCCATCGAAATTAGTGACGGAACCCAAGTATTAAAGGGCGAAGACTTCTATAAGACGGGCGAAGCGTACACCTACGTTGTCAGAGAAAGAGATAACGACGACTACGTAACGAAGGCAACCTACTTCACGATTACGCTGGAAGAAAACGAATCGGAAGGCGGTGCGGTGGACGAAGACACGGTAGCAGCGTTTAAGTCGGCAACGGTTGAATCAGCGGAAGCGGTTATTGTTTGCGAGAAAGATCCCACCGAAGCGGGCGCTACGTACAAGGGTAAAGACCGCTACGTGGAAATTGTAAACGGTGAAATTAAGTACTTGCAGCTGGTAGCCAACAAGCGTTACGCAAAATCCTGCAAGTATGAAAACGGCGTTTACACGGTGGAAACTACCGACGGTAGAACGTACTACGTGAAGTACACGGATGACAATCAAAACGTAATTATCGCAAGCTCGATGGACGAGTTGGCATAAAACGGTAATTTAAAAAGCAAAAACAGTTCGCGTTAGGGCATTTGCCTTAGCGCGGACGAGCACGAAAGAAATTATTTTTGAAAAATCCCTAAATAGGGCTAATAGGAAGAAATAAAATGTCGAAATTCAAGAAAGTAGCAACTAAATTGATGGCGTTCGCTTGCGTGGCTTGCACGACGGTGGGCTGTTGCCTTCCGCAAAAAAGCGAGGAAATTCAAGCGATAGTCGGCGAGGCTTCAAACGGTGTGCGTAAAACGGATTATTCCATAGACGCGAAATTAGAAAACTTCTTTGACGAAGACGTTGTGTCTAAACTCCCTGCAAGCGTTTTGTCGGAAGAAGAAATATCCCTTATCGTATCCTTAAACTCCAAATCGGTTATGGATGCTTACGATGAGTTGACAACACAACAGTCGTTGTCGCAATTTGCACAATCCTGCGACGGCCGTGCGGCAGAGAGAAACGCGCAAAAAGAACAAAATAGATGGATTAAGAAGTTGAAGTCTTCCGATTTCAACTACGAAGTCGGCGTACAATACGACACTATTTTGAACGGGTTCGAGCTTATCGTAAAGGCTAAAGATTTTGAAAAGGTAAACGAGTTCTTCGGCAACGATGCTACGATAATCGTTGGGGAAACGTATATGCCCGCGCAAACGCAACCGGTTATGAACGACATAGAAGTTTACGAGACGGGTATTTTCGATAGTTCGAAATCCCGTTATCAAGGCGACGGCGTTGTCGTTGCCGTGTTGGATACGGGGCTTGACTATACGCATACGGCGTTCTCCGTAGATAACTTTAGCTCGACGAACGAAAGATTCACCCTTCAAAACGTATCGGCTAAAGTCGGTTTAACCGAAGCGGCGAAGTTTACGGCTGGTCTTACGGGTGAAGACGTTTATATGAACGCAAAAGTGCCTTTCGCGTACGACTACGCAGATAAGGACCCTGACGTTTTGCCCATTAACTCCGACCATGGTACGCACGTAGCTGGTATTATCGCTGGTAAAGACGATACCATCGTAGGCGTTGCGCCCAACGCACAGCTTGCGATTATGAAGGTGTTCTCCGATACGCAAACGGGTGCGAAAACCTCTTGGATTTTAGCGGGTTTGGAAGATTGCGCAAACTTGAACGTGGACGTTGTGAATATGTCGCTTGGTTCGGGTTGTGGTTTTGCCCGCGAAGTGGACGAAGAACGTATCAATGTTGTTTACGACCGTATTCGCGACACGGGTATTTCCTTGGTTGTTGCGGCAGGTAACGACTATATCGCGACGCAAGGTTCGGAAAAGAACGGTAGTTTGAACTTAACCTCTAACCCCGACGCAGGTCCCGTTGGTTCGCCCTCTACTTATGCGGCGTCCCTCTCCGTTGCGTCCGTTGACGGTGTAAAAACGCCTTACTTCCTTTATAACGACGAAATTATTTACTTTACCGAGGCTTCTACGTCTTCGGCAAAGACGAAGGACTTCGTAGACGATATCCTCAATAAAATGAGCAGAGATTTGGGCTATGAAGTAAATGAATACGAGTTTGAATACGTAACTATCCCCGGCCTTGGCCGTGCTTCCGATTACGCGGAAGATAAAAGCTTCTACGAAGGCAAAATCGTGCTTGTAAAACGTGGTACGACAACCTTCGAAGAAAAAGTCCGTATCGCCTTGAAAGAAAAGGGTGCGGCAGGTATCATTATTTATAACAACGTGTCCGGTGCTATTTCGATGTCGGTTGGCGCAGACGTTGGCGCGGTATGTTCGTTGGCGCAGGACGAAGGCGAAATGCTTGCCGATGCAGGTACGGGCAAAATTAAATTGAGCCGTTCGTTAGTTTCCGGTCCGTTTATGTCCGACTTCTCGTCGTGGGGTCCTACTTCCGACTTGCAAATTAAGCCGGAAATTACGGCGCACGGCGGCGAAATTCTTTCGGCAGTTCCCGGTCAAGCCTACGATAGACTTTCGGGTACGTCGATGGCAGCGCCCAACCAAGCAGGCGCAACGGCGCTTATCCGTCAATACGTAAGATATTCGGGTAAGTTTGGCAACTATTCGGGCGAAATTAACAGTACGCAAGCCAAAGAAGTAACGGCTATCGTAAACCAACTTATGATGTCTACTACGGACATCATCTCTAACAAAAACGGCTTGCCGTACGCTGTTAGAAAGCAAGGTTCGGGGCTTGTGAATATCGCCAAAGCAACCAACGCGGAATCCTACATAAAGACGTACGATAGAGACGGCGCTTTGATGGATAAAGCCAAGCTTGAAGTAGGCGACGACAAAAAGCGTACGGGCGTATATAACGTCAAGTTTGAAATTGATAACATTTCTAGCGTTTCCGCTTCGTACGATATTTCCGCAATGTTGATGACGGAAGGCGTAAGCGAAACGTATACCAGCCACGGCGACACGACGGTTACGCAAATGGGCAGAATGCTCGACGAAACCAAAATTACCGTAAACACGATAAACGGTTCTACGGCAAACGGCAATCTCGTAACGGTGGGCGCTGGCAAAAAAGCGGTTGTAACCGCAACGATTACGCTTTCGAAGGCGGATAAGCAATACATCGAAGATAGCTTCGAACACGGTATGTTTGTAGAAGGCTTTATCAAGGCAACGGCGAAAACCGCTGGACAGGTAAGCTTGAACGTGCCCTTGCTTGCGTTCTACGGCGACTGGACGGAAGCGCCCATTTTCGACGAAGAATACTACGATACGCACAAAGACGAAATCAATAAAGGTATCGATCCCGAAGATAAATTGATGGCGGACGCGTACGCAACGCGCGTTATCGGTTCGTTGTATAGCGACTATATCTGCGGTTTGGGCGAATATTACTTCAGCCAAGACCCCGGTGCTACGCAAATTGCGGCAAGCAAAGAACATATTGCCATTTCTAACCAAGCAAATGATAAATATTCTGCAATTAACGGTATCCGTTATATTGCGGCGGGCTTATTGAGAAACGTTAAGCAAGCGGATATTACCATCGTGGACGACGTTACGGGCGAAGTTATCTTTGAAAGAACGGAATACAATATCCGTAAATCGAACGGTATCGGTACTATATATTATTCGTCCATCGACGTTGAGTTTAGCGCGTTAGAGCAAAAGCTGAAAAATAATACGAGATACACCGTAACGGTGGATACGTATATCGACTACGGCGCGAAAGAAGACCAAAAGAACGTGAGAAACCGTTTTGAATTCCCGTTGTACGTCGACTTCCAAGCGCCTGCGATTACCGACGTAGTATATCGTACGGAATATGATAAGACGACGAAGAAAACGCGTCTTTTCGCGGATTTGTCCGTATACGATAACCACTATGCAATGGGCTTACAAGCAGGTCAAATTATCGAAGCACCTGAGGATTCCGACTACACGTTTACCTTAGAAACGTTCGGTAAATATATCAACCCCGTATATTCTTCGTACAACTCTACCTCCACGGTAACGGTAGAACTTACCGATTTTATGGGTAGATTGAAGAACTCGGTAAGTATGAGCCCTGAAGGCAAGGTATTAAATAATTCCAACAGCTTTATCGCGATGTGTTACGACTACGCGTTAAATAGCGCTACGTACGAAATTCAATTGCCCGACGAAGTCATTGCGATGTATTTCACGGAAAATGAAATTTCGCTTAGCCCTAACGAGACGAAGCCTTTGCGCGGGTTGCTTGAAATCTATCCTATGGACAGATGGATTGAAATGGTTTCGTTTGAATCTAGCAACAAAAAGGTTGTGGATATTGTAAATCAAACGATTATCGCAAAAACGAGCGGTACGGCTGTCGTTACGGCGAAAGGTCTTAACGAGAACGGCGAAGAAGTAACGGCTACCTTAACGGTAAAAGTTCTTGCGCCCGGCGATGCTGGATATAAAAAGTACGACGTTCCCGCGGTTAATAAGTTTACGCTTACCGGCTATAAGGTAAACGAAGCGTATTACGGTTTGTCGAGCGACGAGCGTGAAATCGGTGAAACGGACGGAACGTATAGCTTTGGCGGTGATTATTCGTTGTCAATGTTCCCGTCTGAAAGCGTAACCTTGGCGTATGCCTTGGATTCCAACTTCCCTGAAAAGACGACCATTGAATATAAAGTAGGTAACTCGAAAGTTGCAACCGTATCGCAAAACGGTACGATTGTTGCCCAAAGCGAAGGTTCGACGGTAGTTTCCGTAAACGTTAAGTTCGACGGAAAATCCACGTTGTATTCGGGACGTGTGGCGATAACGGTTAAAGACCCGTTCATCACCCAAGGTATGTACTTAAATGCCTATAAAGGCCTCGGCGGAACGGTTACCATTCCCGACGACAGAGGCATTACGATGATTCAAACGTACGCGTTCTCTAACTACGAATACGTAGATAAAGATTTGTCGGCGGGCGACGTTATCAACGACGAAGACCCTTTCTTCATCAAACCGATGTATATCGGCGACGCAAAGAGAAAAGCGGAAAGAGTGAAGAAGGTTATTATCCCCGAAGGCGTAACTTCCATTGAAGCGTATGCGTTTGCGGGTATGATAGGGCTTGAAGAAGTGGTATTGCCGAAATCGTTAAACAAAATCGGTATGGGCGCATTCCTCGGCTGTACTGCCCTTTCGAAAATTAACCTTGAAAATGTGAAGTTCATCAATAAAGAAGCGTTTGCAGAAACGCAACTTGCCAACGTTAATTTGAGCGCAGTGGTTGCTATCGGCGACTATTCGTTTAGAGGCACGCTGTTGACTTCCGTTGCTTTGCCCGAATCCTCGCAATCGTTAGGCGTGGGCGCGTTTAAAGACAACCAAGAGTTGATAAGCGTAACCTTCGACGCGCCGAAGATTAAAATTGGCGACTCGGCGTTTGAAAACTGTAAAAACCTCACCAGCGTAGATATCAACGCATCGGTTATCGCGAAAAAAGCGTTCTATAACTGCTCTTCGCTCAGCACGGTAGCGTTTGGCGAAGACGTTGCGGTATTTGGCGAATACGCCTTTGCCGGCACGAACGTTGCGAAATTTGAAACGGAGACGATGACGAAAGAGGAAAACGGTGCGATTTTGTTAAGCGCAAGCGGGGAAGTAATTCTCGTTGCGCCCAAGTTTAACAAAAACACGATTACCCTTGAAAATGCGACGTCGATTGGCGTAGGCGCGTTCTCGGGCAAAACCAACCTTCATAGATTGTATGCAAATAACGTAACGGCAGTGGGCGCGTATGCGTTTGCGGATTGCACCAACTTGTCCGTTATCGAGCTGAACGAAGTAGAAACCATTGGCGATTACGCGTTCTATAACACGGGAATTAGCGCGACGCCGAATATGGCGAACGTTTCGAAAATCGGTAATTACGCGTTTGCAAAATCTAAGCTTACTAGCGTAGCTATCCCGTCTAACATAGACGAAGTGGGCGAATATGCGTTTAGCAATTGCGACCAGTTAGGTACAGTTACCATCGAAGCGGGTGTAGTAGTTGGAAAGGGCGCGTTTGCTTCGGATATCGAACTCAACGACTTGGAAAACTTCTCGCAAAAACCCGAAGCGCAAAATATTTCTATTGCAGACTTCTTTGCTAGATACTACGAGAAATATACCTACGAAATTAAAGACGAAAACGGCGTTGTGGTAGCTACCGAAGAATATTACCGTTATAAGATAGAAAACGGCGCGAAATCCAAACTTCACACCGTAACTATTGGGGACGGGGTAGTCCTTGGCGACAATGCGTTTGACGGCAATATCCAACTGATTAACCTTACTATCGGCGATAACGTCGTTGTGGGCAACTATGCGTTCTATAACGCGAACAAATTGACCGCAGTAGATTTGTCGGGTGTAAAGAGCATTGGCGAGTACGCGTTCTCGGGTGCAAACTTCGTAGATTTGTATTTGAAAAATTACCGTATATCCTATGCGTACGAACAAGTGCAAATCGACGGGGAAATCTTTATAAAAGATGCGATTTACTCCTATTATACGCCCGATTTGGTAACGATTAACCTTTCCTCGTTGGAAAATATTGGTGCGTATGCATTCGCGGACGTGGCTACACTTAACGAAGTGGTGTTTGGTACCAATCAAACGCTTACGACGGTGGCGGAATACGCGTTTGCAAACACGGGGCTTAGCGGAGCGCTTGTATTGCCTGAATCGGTAACCTCCGTAGGACAATACGCGTTCTACAATACCAACGTGTCTGGCGAAATTGACCTTACCAGCGTGAAAGAGATTGGCGCGTATGCGTTTGCAAACTGCGCGAAACTTACAAAGGCAAGCCTTAAAGAGGGCGTCATCTTGGCTGAGGGCGCGTTCTCCGGTTGTGAAAAGTTGACGGATGTAGAAAACCTTGGTAAAGTAGTTACTATCGGCGCGAGAGCGTTTGAAAAGACTGCACTTACCGTCGCGGATATCACTTCCGCAACGTACGTTGGCGATTTCGCGTTTGGCGAGTCTGCCGTAACGAGCGTGGTATTTGGCACGGCGTTGAAAAAGATGGGTGAAAATCCTTTCTACGCTTGCTCGATTACCACCTTTGAAAAAGAAGTAGAAGAGAAGTTTAATGGCGTCGTAGTGGAAACGAGAAAAGAAACCACCTACGACATCACGCCGACGATTAAAGTTATCGACGATGCGCTGTATCAAGTGATGGCAAACGGCACCTATACGCTTGTAACCTATCCTCAAAGCAAACAAGAGGTATCCTATTCGGTTGCAGAAGGAACGGCGCGTATCTCCGCGAGAGCGTTTGCGGGTTCGGCTATCGAAAGCGTAGTATTACCGTCTACCCTTAAAGCGATTGGCGACAGAGCGTTCTACGATTGTCAAAAATTAACTACCGCCGTATTCAAGAGCTATGAATCGCCTTTATTGGAAGAAGAGTACCTCCCTGAATACGCAAGCTTTGAAGAATTGCCGTTTACGGGCGAATTGAAAGTATACGAAGGGCAAGACCCGTTGCAAGGTCTTGGAATCGTTCCGTTCTATATGTGGAACGCAACGTCGGGCTGGAATAACTATTATTACGGCGCAAACTTCGTATCCCGTATCGGGCATACGGACGGCGACCTCGTAATGGTGAAACCGGCTAACGGCAAAAATTACGATTCGTTCATCTTCTCGCAATACTTTGGCTCGATTGTAGCGGGTAGCAATGCGGCGATGGATTCGACGCTTGTGGTTATCGGTTTGATTGATTCGTTGCCTGAAAAGATTAATCTTGACGTGAAAGAAGCGGTTGAAAAGGCGCGTGCAGCGTATAACAGCCTGCCTTCGTTAGACCAAAAGGCGTTGGTAACCAACTACGAAACGCTTACCAAGGCAGAATCGATGATTGAATATCTCGAAACGCGTAATCCGACGCCGGAAACGACGCCTGACGAAAAGCCGATTCCCGAAGCGCCTATCGTGGAAGAAACGCCTGAAAGAAGCGTGACGGCATACATTGTCATTATCATTGTTTTGGGAGTAGCAACGCTTGGTTTAGCAGGATTTACCGTGGTGGATAAGTTCGTATTAAAGAAAAAGAAAGGCGAATAAAACAGTAAAACGCTTTGCACCCGCAAGTGACAAACTTGCGGGTGCAAAGGGGAAAGCAAAAGACGAAAAAAGTATCATAAAAAGGAAGAGATTTTATGAAAAAGAAATTCGGGGTAATCTTAACTTTGGCTTGTTTGGGCGCAACTTGCTTGTTTGCGGGTTGTAAACACCTGACGAAACTTGAAGAATACCAAAAACAAGGGTATACCATTATGGTAACCTACGATGCAAACGGCGGTTCTTTCTTAAGCCGTGAGGGGGTAACGATTGTCGACTTGTTTAAACCCTCCGACCACGTGAAAGAGGATGGTAAGGTGCACGTAAAATTAACCGAGCCGACCGATTTAACCCGTCCTACCAGCGGTACGGGTAACATTACCTTAACGATGAAAGAACATTTCTTCGTGGGCTGGTATGAAAACTGCGAGTTGCGTAAAAACGACGCGGGGCAGGTTGTAGACGAAGAGGGCGCTCCTCTCCAAGAAATCGACGGAACGTATTATTACGTCGGCACGCAAACGGAAGCGATGCCTGCGTATACCTATTCTGACCGTTGGGATTTTGCAACGGATACGATTGATTACGAGGAAGAAGACGGGCTTTACCAAATGACGTTGTACGCCGCTTGGGTTCCCTACTTTGAGTTCGAGTATTATTATCGCGTAGAGGGCAGTACCGATTGGACGTATTTACAAACGTCTACCTTCGATTATAAAACGACAAACGCGGAGGGTTCGACAACGCACGATAAGGATACCATTTGGCTCCCCGACTGGAAAGACGGGCAAATGAATCACGAATATCGCTATGCGAACAATGCGACGTTTAAGTTCCCTCAAATAGACGGAACTACCTTTACAAAGGCATATACCGACGCGGATTGTACGCAAGCAATCGACGAAACGTCCTTTGTGCATCAAGGCACGATTGACTACGAAAAAGGCGAAGCCGTCAACCGTATTCAAAAAATTTATTTTGAAGTGGAAGAAGGGAAGCGTTATAAAATAGAAACCGCCGAGCAATTTAGCGCTTATGCGGGGCTTAGCGGAACGTTTGACATCGTCGCAGACGAATTGGATTTCAAAAACGGCGAAGTGAAATGGCCCGCATCGTTAACGGCTGGTACGTTTGAAGGAAAAATCTCCACAATCAGCGGGCAAGCTTGCAAGTTTAAAAACGTCGTAGCGAAGTTTAATTCTGAATCCGCGAAAAACGGTGGCTTGTTTGGTAGAATTTCCAATAAAGCAATCATTGAAAATATCACGCTTGAAAACGTAACTGTGGATATTGCAACTGCAAAAAAGGCAAACACGTTGGATGAATGCTGGTTTGGGCTTTTTGCCGGTATGATTGACGAGGGCGCAAATATAGCGGGCGTAACTATCGGCGGAAAGATGCGCTTAGGCGCCGTTTCGTTGCAAGGGAATTACGTCATTTCCCTCTTAGCAAACGGCAATACTAGCGGTATTACCGCGGGACAAGTAACGTTAGAAGTATACGGAAAAACGCATAGTGAGTTATATCAATATTCGTTTAATCCAAACAACGTAACGGTAAATCAAACGGAGTGGACGGTAACGCTGGACTTTAGCGGAAAATCCGTAGACAGAAGATATGATTTTGAAAGTCGCCCTATCGGGACTTATGAAATAGAATAAATTGGAGGATAAAATATTATGGCTAAAAAAAGAATGAGTAGATTTATCAGCTTATTGCTTTGCGGTGCCGTAAGCGCATCGGTGTTCACCTCTTTTGCAGGATGCAAAAAAGACGATGACACCCCCGGCGTTGGCGGTAGCAAAAAAGACAGTATCGTATTGATGACGGAAGAATTGAGCGGTTTGTTCAACCCCTTCTACGCAACCGCAGGCGCGGATATGGACGTTGTGGGTATGACGCAAATCGGTATGCTTTCTACCGATGAAAACGGTTTGCCCGTTGCCGGTGACGACCATCCTACCGTTGTAAAGGATTTTGAGGTAAAAATCCAAGAAGGCGCAACCAAAGAGGACGATAAAACGATTTATACGTTCGTTATTAAAAACAACTTGAAGTTCTCTGACGGCAAGCCTTTGACAATGAACGACGTATTCTTTAATATGTACGAATATCTCGACCCCGTTTACACTGGTTCTTCGACGATGTATTCCATCGATATTGAAGGTCTTACGCAATACAGAACGCAACAAAACCTGTCCGACGACGGCGATGTAAGCGCGTCATTGACGGAAAGCGCGTCCACAAGCGCGTATATGCGTATTATGGAATTGGTAGACATCTACGAAATCTACGGCGAACAAGGTGACAACTCTTACGAATTGGATAGAGCGGGTATGTACGACGCTATCGAAGATTGGGGTGTAACCGACGGCTATAAGGCGGCGGTTTCCACCGAAAAACAACAACTTACTTGGACGGACGCGGATTATCAAGCGAAATTAAAGGAAGACTATGAGCTTACGCTTAAAACGTTCAAGGAAGAATTGCAAGCCGACTTCAAGGCAGCGAAAGAATCTTTCGACCTTGAAACGATGCCTTATTCCGAACATAAAGAACTTTTGTCCAACGATATCTTTAAGTTCTTCTTGTACGAAGGTAAAATTACGCCTAAATACAATACAATCGAGGGTAAAACGGATAGAACGAAAATTTTGAAGTTTGAAGGTACGACGGACGTTTCGGGCTATACGGAAGCAAGCGCGATTGAAAGAGTATTTAACGACACCGTAAAATACGAATTGAACAAAGTTTTAACCTATGCGGGTACGGCAGGTACGCTTAGAACGGTTTATACCGCAGCGGCAACCGACATTATCTTGCAAGGTTATAAAAACGAAGACGGCGGGTTGGCGTATCCCAACATTAGCGGTATTCAATCGTTAGGGCACAACACCCAAGAAGCGACGGTTAGAGTCAACAACAAGGACTACAAAGTTGCGCGCGAATGGGATGCAAACAACGTGCCTAAGAACGCGGACGAATACGACGTTTTGCGCGTAACGGTAAAAGGTACCGACCCCAAAGCAATTTATAACTTCGGGTTCACGGTTGCACCTGCGCACTACTACACGGCAGACGCAAACTATCCTAACGGTAGACCTATCAACATTAAAAACAATCAATTTGGCGTAGAATATGCAAGCAGTGATTTCCAAAGCAAGGTTATTCAATCGCAAAAGCACGTTGAAGTTCCCGTAGGCGCAGGCGCGTTTATGGCAACGGACGCAAACAACAGCGACAATCCTGCAGGCACCAACTTCTGGAGCAGTAACATCGTTTACTTCAAGGCAAACGATAACTTTATGTTTGACGTAAAAGCAGACAAATTGCGTTTCCAAGTAGTAAGCCCTTCCAACGCAATTGATAAACTTGCTTCGGGCGAAGTAGACTATATTACCCCGCAATTTACCAAGGCAAACTCGGATAGATTAACGTCGATGAAAAAAGACGGTTTCGTAAACCTTGACGCTTGGCAGCTTGGTTACGGTTATATCGGTATCAACGCAGGTAAAGTACCCAACGTAAACATTCGTCGCGCGATTATGTGCGCTATGCAAACGCAACTTTCGCTTGAATTCTACGCAGAAGGTACCTGTACTACCATCGATTGGCCTATGTCCCGTGAAAGCTGGGCGTACCCGTTTGAAGACGATAAAATAACGTCTAAACCCAACAACAGCGATTATACGAAGTGGACGGGTGAAGCAAAAGCAAAAGAAAAAATTCAAAAATATATGAACGACGCAGGCGTAAGCGCAGACGACTCGCAATTAAAGATTAAGTTTACCATTGCAGGCGCGTCCATTACCGAACACCCTACCTACCCTGTATTCAAGCAAGCGGCGGAAATCCTCAACGATATGGGTTGGAACGTAGAAGTAAAGGCTGACTCGCAAGCGCTTACCAAGCTTGCAACCGGTTCGCTTGAAGTTTGGGCGGCTGCTTGGGGTTCGACGATTGACCCTGATATGTATCAAGTTTACCACAAGAACTCTTCGGCTTCGTCCGTATACGCTTGGGGCTATCGCGAAATCTTGAACAAGAGCGACAGCAGATACGAATACGAACGTGGCGTTATCGACCAACTTAGCGAGATTATCGACGAAGCGCGTTCGATTATGGAACAAGAACAAAGAATTCCCATGTACGAAGAAGCAATGCAACTTGTTTTAGACCTTGCCGTTGAAATGCCCGTATATCAAAGAAAGAACTTGTACGCGTACAACAGCAAGACGATTAAAGGGCTTCGTGAAACGGTAAATCCTTATTCTTCGCCCCTTGAAAAGATTTGGGAACTTGAATTGGTTTAATTTTACTAAATAATTAAAAGAGTGAGTCGAAATGTTTAAATATATACTCAAAAGAATAGGAATCTCCATTTTAATTTTGCTTGGCGTTTCCTTTATACTCTATGCTTTGCTCCGTTGTATGCCCACCGACTTCGTGGAAATGAAAATTTTGCAATTTCAGCAATCCACGCCGGAGGGTGTAACGGAGGAGTTTAAGCAACAATTATATAAAACCTACGGCCTTGACGGCAGCATTATAGGAGGATATTTTAGCTGGCTTAGCAACGTTGCCCGTTTAGAATTCGGCAACAGCTTTATCAGCCAACGTCCCGTTTTATCCGAAGTATTTAACGCGGATAGATTGGGTACGTCCTTCCTTGTTGCCGCCGTGGCAACGGTGTTCGAGTTTATGATTGCCATTCCGCTGGGTATTACCGCGGCTACGCATCAATATTCCATTAGAGATTATCTCGTAACCGTATTAGTACTTATCGGTATTTCCTTACCGTCCTTCTTCTTTGGGCAAATGCTTAAGGATATTTTCGCAAACAAGTTGGGTTGGTTCCCCGTGTCCGGTATGAAAGACGCGGGCGTTACCTACACAAATTCTTGGGACGCGATTATCGATTATTTGCGCCATATGTTCTTGCCTATCTTGACGGTTGTCGTATTAAGTATCGGCGGACGTATGAGAATGACGAGAACGAATATGCTTGAAGTGTTGAACTCCGACTATATCCGTACGGCAAGAGCCAAGGGCTTAAGCGAGGGTAAGGTTATCTATAAGCACGCATTCCGTAACACGATGATTCCGCTTGTTACGGGGCTTGCAGGGTTAATTCCTTCGTTGTTCTCGGGCGCAATGATTACCGAATCGGTATTCGACTTGACGGGTATCGGTAGTTACGCGTTAAACGCAATGCAACAGGGGGATATTCCCGTTATTATGACGTACAATACCTTCCTTGCATTTTTGTCGGTAACGGGCGTATTGCTTGCCGATTTGATGTACGGTATCGTCGACCCGCGCGTGAAACTTGCGTAGGAGGAGATAGGCTATGGAAGAGAAAAAATTACTTGAAGAAGAACTTGAAAAATTGGAAAACGGCGTGGAAGTAGAAGAGGTAGCACCCGAAGAATTGGATACCAGCGATAACGAAACGCCGTTAGATAAAAACGTAAGATTGATGTCGCCTACGCGTATGTTGTTCCGTCGTTTTTTCCGTTCAAAACTCTCGATTACGGGTATTATTATGCTCGTTGCGTTGTTTTTGTTTTGTTGGGTAGGCCCTGTGGTATATCAACAATGGGGCGAAACGGAAACGGACCGTACAGGCGCGATTGTCTATACTGATTTTGAGTTGGAAAACGAATCGGGCGAGTATGTGCAAGTTATCGTAACGAATAACGGTATCAACGCGCTTGCAAGCCCTTCAAACGAGCATATACTTGGTACGGACGAACAAGGTATGGATATTTTTACCCGTCTTATGTACGGTGGTAGACTGTCGTTGACGATAAGCTTCCTTGCCGTGTTCGTAACCTCGGCTATCGGTATTGTTTTAGGCGGATTAGCAGGCTATTACGGCGGATGGATAGATAATTTGATAATGCGTATATGCGACGTGTTAATGTGTTTGCCGACGCTACCTTTGATGCTAATTATCGGTACGGTTTTAGAATCGAACGGCGTCCCGTCGGAGTATTACATATACTTATTGATGGGGCTATTATCGCTATTCTCTTGGACTGGTATGGCGAGACTCGTGCGCGGTCAGATTTTATACTTGCGTGAGCAAGAATATATGGTGGCGGCGGAAGCGATGGGCTACTCCACGATGAGAAGGATTTTCAAACACTTAATCCCCAACATTTTACCTCAAATTTTAGTTTCGATGACGATGTCGCTGGGCAGTATGATTTTGTCCGAATCGACGCTTTCCTACCTTGGCTTGGGTGTTAAAATCCCGTATGCATCTTGGGGTACGATGATAGAGGTTATTTCCAAGCGTAGTGATATTTTGCAAAATAACTTCAACGTTTGGGGCCCTCCGGGCATTTGCATTATCATTGCCGTACTTGGATTTAACTTTGTAGGCGACGGTTTGCGTGATGCCTTAGACCCGAAACAAAGGAGATAATTATGAGCGAGAAAAAATCCGGAGTTCATTATCTTAGCGGTAAAGAAGTTCGTAATATAGCCAAAGAAAACTCGAAAATCGTAAAGGAATTGGAAAAGGCGAAAAAGCGTAAAGTTACGCCCTCAAAATATACTACGGAAATGAAGGATAGCAACAATATCCTCGAAGTAGAGGGCTTGCATTCCTATTTCTTCACCGACCAAGGCGTTGTAAAAGCGGTAAACGGCGTAACCTTTAACATTCCCTCCAACACGACGGTAGGCGTCGTGGGGGAATCGGGTTGCGGTAAATCGGTTACCTCTATGTCCATTATGCGACTTTTGCAAGGTCCTTCGGGACAAATCGTAGAGGGTTCTATCCGTTTCAAAGCAAGCGATTACAAGCGCGACGAAAAGGGTAAGTTTATTCCCGTATACGAAAAGGACGAAAACGGCGAAATTATTTATCAGCCTGTTCTTAACAAAGACGGTACGCCTAAATTAAATAAAAACGGCGAGCCCGTATTAAAGCCCAAACAGGCGATGGACGAAAACGGTATCGGTTTGTTTGAACAGGAAGAAAAGGTTTACGACATCGCAAAAATGCCTATGCGCGAGCTGTATCGTTTGCGCGGTAGACAAATGTCGATGGTATTCCAAGAACCTATGACTTCGCTTAATCCCGTCTTTACGATAGGCGACCAGTTAGACGAAGTTAGCTTGTTGCACGTGCCCGGCGCGAACAAAGAGTTTGCAAAAAAGCGTTCGATTGAAATACTTAATCTCGTTGGAATCGCTATGCCGGAACGAGTATACGCGTCTTTCCCGCACGAACTTTCTGGCGGTATGCGTCAACGTGTTATGATAGCTATGGCGCTTGCAAGCGAGCCTCGCTTGATTATTGCGGACGAGCCGACGACAGCGCTTGACGTAACCATTCAGGCGCAAATCCTTGACTTGTTCAACGATTTAAAACATAAGATAAACAGCTCCATTCTTTTGATTACCCACGACTTGGGTGTTATTGCGGAAATGGCGGAGTTTGTAGTGGTAATGTACGCAGGGCGTATCATCGAACAGGGTACGGCGTCGGAAATTTTCCATAATCCGATGCACCCCTATACGCAGGGCTTGCAAAAATCCAAGCCTACGATGAAGTCTTCAGAAGATGCCTTGTTTAATATTCCCGGCAACGTACCCAATCCCGTAAATATGCCCAACCATTGTTATTTCAAAGAAAGATGCTCGCAATGTATCGGGAAATGCTCGGGGGATTACCCGGGAATGGTACAGGTAAGCCCTACCCATTTTGTTGCTTGTCATCTCTACGGAGAAAAGGAAGAATAATATGAGTAAGAAAACGAACAATCAAACGGACGTGTTAGACAGCGAGGTGGAACAATCCGCCCAAACGCAAACGGCGCAAACGGAAGTTACGCCTGAAGCGACAACGGAAGAGGAAACGAGAGAAAGCTTGCTTCAAAAACAAATTGAAGCGAACAAGCTTTTGCCTCCCGACCCTGACGCGATTTTGGAAGTTAGACATTTATCCAAGCATTTCGTTTTAAAAAAGACGTTGACGGGGAAACCTCTCTCTACCTTAAAAGCGGTAGACGACGTGTCCTTTATGGTCAAGCCGGGCGAAACGCTTGGTATCGTTGGCGAATCCGGTTGCGGAAAAACGACGATGGGACGCGCTATTTTAAAATTGCATCAACCCACCGCGGGACAAGTCTTTTTCGAGGGACAGGATATCGCGGGGTATAAAGCGAAGCAAATGCGCTCGTTGCGAACGAAAATGCAAATCGTCTTCCAAGACCCGTATTCGTCGTTGCCTCCGAGAAGCACCGTTGGCGATATTTTGGCTGAGCCCGTGCGTGTACATAAAATCGTGCCTCCCGACAAAGTGAAAGAATACGTGCTTAACATTATGGAACAATGCGGTTTGCGCGATTATTATTACGAACGTTACCCCCACGAATTTTCGGGCGGGCAACGGCAAAGAATTTGTATCGCGCGCGCGTTAGCGGTAAATCCCAAGTTCGTCGTTTGTGATGAGCCCGTTTCCGCGCTCGACGTATCCATTCAAGCACAAATTATCAATTTGTTAAAGAAGATACAAAAAGAAAGACAATTAACCTATTTGTTTATTTCGCACGACTTATCCGTCGTAAAATATATCTCCGATAAAATCGGCGTTATGTATTTGGGTTCGATGGTGGAATTCGGCAATAAAAAAGATATTTTTGACAATCCGATGCACCCGTATACGAACGCGCTTTTCTCAGCCGTTCCTAATCCTAACCCCGATGAAAAGACGAATAGAATTTTATTGAAGGGCGATATTCCTTCGCCTGCGAATCCTCCGAAGGGATGCAAATTCCACACGCGTTGTCCAAACGCTATGGATATTTGTAAAGAGGTAATCCCTGAGTATAAAGAATACGAGCCGGGTCATTTCGTTGCTTGCCATTTGTGCGAGCAAAAGTGCCGTCAGGAGTAAGGAATGAGCAAACAAAACAAGTCTAAAAAAGAAAAAATTATTTATTACGACGACAATTCGACGATTGCGGATATGTCCAAGACGAGAGGGGGGCAAAAAAAACCTATCTCTCAAAAATCCGAGCAGTATACCGTGCCGAGAGTAACGTCGAAATGGAGAACGTACTGGAATGCGGTAAAGATGATGATAGTACCCATGTGCGTGGTTTTAGGCGTTTTGGCAATTCTCTTTTTATTCTTAATGCTACTAGGTGGCA
>JAZSPG010000061.1:0-5920 GCA_045537295.1 Candidatus Scatosoma sp.
TGATTTCGTTTAATTTTTGTAACTGCTTATAATTCAAATCTCCTTATAATGTATTTGTGTGGCTGGGTCGTTCTTTTTCCAAAACACAAATTGCTCCTTTTTTAGATTTTCGTCTATGCGATTTTCCTCGCGATAGCGAATGGATTTCGTTTTGTATTCAGTTTTAGTTGCCCAAGTATACAGAATGTTAATACGATATTATACGCAATCGCAAACATTTGTCAAGTGCTTGGAGGGGGATTGCCTAAATTATTTTGTCCAACCGTTGAATTTGGTTGGCGGTTTGGGCTTTTTCTTTGGCGATATGATTTCGGTAAAGGCTTGGGGATTTTCTTCTTGTAATTTGGATAGCGCAACAACGGCTTTGGACGCGCGGATTTTGCATTGCTTTAATTCGTCGATTTCTTGGGCGTAATCTAACGTTTCCTGCATAGAAGTATTTAGCCGTTTTTTAAGGGTTTCGTTTTCGGCTAAAAGCGCGGTGATTTGTTTTCTTAATCCGCTTTTGGTATGAGCAAATTCGCCTTGCTCGGCTTTGTTTAGTGCCTCGGCGTATTCTTGCGTTTCCGACTTTTTTGTTTGCGCTTCGTCTAAAATTTGTTTGGCTTTATATTCGGCGGTGGAGAGGTGTTCTACGTCGTTGCCTTCTTTACCGCGTTCTAAACCGTATCTTTGCCCGACTTCTTTCCAAATCTCCGTTTGGAGTTTTGCGAGTTTGCCGTCGAACAGTTCTTTGGCGCATAGTCGCCCGTTGGAGATGGGGACAAGGTTTAGGTGCATATGCGGATTGGTTTCGTCTAAATGCACGATGGCGGAAAGGATATTTTCTTCGCCGTATTTGTCCTTGAAAAATTGCGTGTAATCGCGAAAGAATGCGTTTTGTTTGGTTGGCGTTGATAGTTTGAAAAATTCGGGGCTTGCCGTTAATACGAACGAGACCATATAAACGGCATCCGAACGGATTTTACGTTTTAGTTGTAAATGGGCGATTTTTTCTTCGATAACGTCCAAATATTTTCCTTGTGGTTGTACTGTATGATAGTTTTGACACGTCCTTGAACTGTCAATACAAGTGTTTTTTCCTTGGTAAGTTTCGTCCCGTTCGTTTTCTTCTTCGACGGGGGATACGTCCGATTTTTTGAGTTTGTCTAAATTGCAAATGATATAAATAAAAATACCTCCTATATGATTTATATTTTATAAGTGTAGCTCACTGCGTCGCAACTCGTTCTTTTGTCAGCCGTTTTTGTAAACGGCAAGACTTTTCAAACGGTTGCTCCTTTTCCCTAAAAATCTTTGCTACGCAAATCTTTTTTGGGAGCCTTATTTATGCAATAAGTGTAGCTCACTACACTTATTGCGCGTGGCTACATAAGTTTCGTTCGCCCTTGCAGGGAGCTTTATGGGTTTTGTTTGAAAGTAGGTGAAAAACAGTTGACTTATTCTCTTGTGAATGCTATAATTATCTTAATATTGAACAAGCCGTTTTAAGAAAATAAGCCGTGTTCGGCTTTATGGATTTGGACGGGTTGGGCTATTATAATATCATAATACTGAACGCAAGTCAAGCATTTTTTAGTGGTTAGGAGAAATTTTTATGGATAAATATTTATTGGAAAGACAAATTATGTTTTCAAGGAATATCGAATGTTGCCGTGAGGTTATTTTTGATTTGAGATATTTGGATATTACGGCATATACGGGGCTTGCGGAATCGACTATGATTTCGTATGATACGAAAGCGGTTTCGCCGTATATTACGGTGGCGAAGAAGATTGCCGATTTATACTGCACGGATATAGAAAGATTGTGTGGGGATGAGATATATTTCGATATAGAAGAAGTTTTGTCTTTGCAGGTGTCGTTTATTAAGCGTTTAGGCGGTATTGAGATAAAAGCTTATAAAGAAAAAATACTTGCCGAATTGGATAAGCATTTAACGTTATCCAAATATGAAGTTTATAAGCTTATATCCCAGACGTTTAGAGATATAATATTTGATTTGCACCGTGACGGAAAATATATCAAGATTGAAACGGACGAAACGATTGTAGAAAACTTTACGAAGAATTTTCACGATTTACATAACTTTTCAAGGATTAATTATCGAAAACTTGGCAAGGCGATAGATATGTCGATAGGGAACTTGACGAGATTAGCACAAGGCAACGAGCCTATGTTATCAGCGGTTATAAGGCTTGCCGATTTTTTCGGCGTGTCCATAAGCCAAATGCTTTCCGAAAATTCTAATTTCGATTATGAAAAGATACAAAAGGAAATCGAAGGTAAAACAAGTATTGCAAATTTACCGCCTGCGATTAGTGATAAAAAGATAAAGAAAGATAGAAAATTACGGATAGAATTGCTCGATAAAATACAGGCAAGAAGGCTAATTGTTAAATGGTTGGGGGGATTTTGAGGGGAAATGTGTCGTTTTATAACTTAAAATAATGATATTATAAAAATTCCCAAAGACTATTTAGGCATTTTTGCGGTTTAAGTATTGACTTATTTTATAAAAAGTGTTAAAATATTGTGTGGATGAATATAGATTGGGATAAATATGCCCTTTTATAAATATAAAAGGGGCTTTTACAATTTTTCCTAGGGGAAGTTTAGATGTATAGAAAGTTTTTTAAGAGATTGATAGATATTGTTTTAAGTTTATTAGGGATTATTATTTTAGCTATCCCTATGTTGATTATTGCTATCGTGGTAAAATGCGATAGTAAAGGTCCTGCTATTTTCAAGACGGAACGGGTAGGAAAAAATAAAAAGCCTTTCAAATTTTATAAATTTAGAAGTATGAGAACGGATGCGCCCAAAGATTGTGCTCCTCGACTTTTACATAGCGAGGATTACATTACCAAGGTAGGCGCATTTTTGCGTAAAACAAGTTTAGACGAATTACCGCAAATGTTTTGTATCTTAAAAGGCGATATGTCGATTATCGGTCCGCGCCCTGCGGGGATTTCGGAGGAGGATTTAGTTTCTGAACGGGACAAGTACGGCGCGAACGACGTTACACCTGGTTTAACGGGTTTGGCGCAAATAAACGGGCGCGACGTGCTCGCTAGCGATATTGAAAAGAAAGCGTGGTATGACGGAGAATACGCGAAGAAGATTACGTTTTGGGGCGACTTGAAGATATTCTTTAAGACGATTGCGAAAGTATTCAAGGAAGATGGTATTGTCGAAGGTGATAGCGTAGTTACAAAAGAAGAAATATCGCAGGATGATGTAGAGATTGTAGAAAACGGTGAAGATGTGGAAACTTCTGCTACCGAAACCGTTACACAATTATAAGTGGAGTAAATGGGTGGTTATGGAAGAGTTAGTTTCAATTATAATGCCGAATTATAACGGGGCGAAATATTTACAGGAAACGATAAATAGTGTTTTGGCACAAACCTATACCAACTGGGAGTTGCTTTTTGTAGATGATTGCTCTACTGATAATTCATTGGAAATTGTTCGCTCTTATCAGGATAGTCGGATTAAGATTTTGCAGAATGATAAAAATAGTGGCGCGGCGGTTAGTCGTAATTATGCATTGCGTGAAGCGAAAGGAAAGCGGATAGCTTTTTTAGATAGTGACGATTTATGGCTACCCGAAAAACTTGAAAAGCAAATTGCATTTATGGAAACTAATGGGTATGCATTTACTTTTACGGATTATGATGTAATTGATGAAAACAGTGTAACTATATCACATTTTAAGCCTCGGCTTGATATATGTACGTACAAGGATATATTAAAGCATAACCATATTGGATGTTTAACGGTTATTTATGATGCTGAAAAGATAGGAAAAGTTTTAATGCCGACGAATGCAATAAAGCGAGAGGATTTGGCTTGTTGGTTGAGTATTTTGAAAAATGGCGAGCGAGCGTATTGTTTACACGAATGTTTAGCTCAATATAAAGTGCATTCAAATTCCGTTTCGTCAAATAAATTGAAAATGCTGAAATATCAATGGAATGTATATAGACAAGTTGAAAAATTATCCCTAATAAAATCTTGCTATTATATGGTTCATTGGACTATTCGGGGATTATTGAAATATCGGTGATGGCATATGGGTAAAAAAATAGGAATAGCAACATTATATACGGGATTTAATTTTGGTTCTTCCCTTCAAGCATATGCCGTGAAAACTTTGGTTGAGGAATCAGGCTACAAGGCAGAGATTTGGAAAGTTAAAGGGAGCTTTATAAAAGGAAGAGATATACGCTTAAAAAAATTATTTGCCATGCTTTTTAGAGCAATATTTGTTAAGAATGGGCTTAAACAATTAAAAAATTATCAAAATGGTTATGCGAAAAAATTTGGTAATGGAAGCAAGGAACGTTTTGCTAAATTTACCGATGAATTTTTATCGGTAAAAACTTTGTCTTATTCTCAAATGCGGGAGCTTGCTAAAAAACAAGAGTATAAAGCTTTTGTTTGCGGAAGCGACCAAATTTGGAGTGCGACAACTTTATACGTCGACCCTGTTTATTATTTGCGATTTGCACCACAAGAAAAAAGAATAGCGATAGCACCGAGCTTTGGAAAAGAAAGTATTCCGCCTTATAATCAAAAAAAGATAAAAAAATACATATCGCAAATCCCCCATAAATCCGTTCGAGAGATATCCGGGGCAAAAATAATTAACGGACTTATAGGGGAAGACGTACCCGTTCTTTTTGACCCAACTTTATTGTTAGATAAAAATACGTGGTTAAAGAAGTTTGATACAAGTAACAAGCAAAAAATACCATATGTGCTTGCTTATTTTTTGGATAAGCCTAGCGAAAAAGCTATGAAGAATATTTTAGAAATAGCGGAAAAATATCATTTGAAAATTCTTAACATTCCTTATGATTTTTCTAATAATGGTGAATTTGTGCAAGACGTAGGTCCTTGCGAGTTTTTATCTTTAATTGCAAACGCAAGTTTTGTATGTACAGATTCTTTTCATGGAACAGCATTTTCTTTGAATTTTAATATTCCTTTTTATACTTTTGAGAGGAATTATGGGCTTGCGGAAAAGCAATCCACAAGAATTTCCTCGCTTCTAAATAAAATGAATATGTTAAATAGATATGAGCCGCAAACAATGCAGGATATTTTTGGGATTTCATTTCAAAAGACAAATGAAATCTTGCAAATTGAAAGAGAAAAAGCTCGGGGATACATAGAAGAAAGTTTAAGGGAAATTGAAAATAAAAGGATAAGGATAGAATAAATGTTAGTATCAATTATTATTCCAGCTTATAATGTTGAGCAATATATAAAAAAATGTATTTTGACGTGTTTAGGGCAAACCTATACTAATATAGAAGTTATTGTTGTCGATGATGGTTCTATAGATAATACAGCGAAAATTTTAGATGAATTAGCGAAAGGAGAAAACAGATTAAGAGTAATACATACACAAAACGCAGGGGTTAGCTCGGCGCGTAACGCGGGTTTAGATATTGCTAAGGGGCAATACGTTGTTTTTGTTGATGGGGACGACTGGATTGCTAAAGATTATATAGAATATATGTTGCAGTTGATTGAAAATAATCAAGCGGAATTTGCTTTATCAAAGAATGCTTTTGTAAGAAAAGATGAGGCGCAAATACAGCATGACAAAGTTGAAATTATTTCGCCCGAAGATGCAGTGGCATTATTGCTATCGCCAAGGGTAATAGTTGGATGTTGGAATAAAATTTACAAAAGAGAGTTTTTGTTAAAAAATAATATAAAATTTTTACAAGATTTATTTTATGGGGAGGGACTTCAGTTTATTACTACTGTGGCCCTTTTAGCGAATCGAGTTGTAGTTGGAAATAAAAAAGTTTATTATTATCGAAGAAATAATTTGCAGTCAGCGACAACATGTTTTAATATGGAGAAATTTTTTAATGGGGAAAAATCATTACTAAGAATA
>JAZSPG010000081.1:0-12770 GCA_045537295.1 Candidatus Scatosoma sp.
TGTTCGCCAAGCGCGGTGATGCCGAAATCGTCGATAATATCAAAGTATTCGGTTGCGTACGCAATTCTCGTATTCAAAGCGTAGTAGCTCGTATAGTTTCTAAGTAACATACGCATAGGCGTTAAGCGGATACCCAACAGCCGTCTTGCGTACGCCGATTTGTCCGCCTCTAAAAGCGTTTCGTTTGCGTTCACCTCATAGATAGCCGTATCGATTTTATCCATTAACAAGTTCAAAAACTCGATGGGATACAGCTCGCCCGTCATATACGCGGATTTTTCGCTGAGCAAGGTAATTCTAAAATTATTCGTTTCGCGAAGCTCGCCGTAGAAATGTTCAAAGGTCATTACGATATCCTTTACGTTTTCACTCGCGACACCGTAATACAGTTCGATATATTCGTTGATTAAGTACTCTACGTTCCAGTTTAAGTTCCAGTACAATCTGCTTGCCACGTAGTTGCGCATATCGTCGTGCCAAATCTGGTTTTGCGTATAGGACGACTGGTTCATAACGTAAATCGCGCCGATATCCTTATACGTTTGCAAGTTCTCTTTGAGGTAGTACATATTCGGGAAATACCACCAGTATTCGACGTAGTTGGAAACGTAGTCCCAAATCATAATGGTATCCGCCACCGCCGACCAGCCGTATACGATTTTTCTTTGTCCTTCTTCTTGGCGTTCGTCGTTAAAGCTGTACGTATAGTTCGCGTCGATAGGCGCAATTCGGATTGCCACGTTTTCGTTGCATTTTACCAGCGGGTCTACGGGTACGTAATTGCCGTCCTTATCCTTTTCGTCTAATACGGGCGGGGTTTGCGTCGCCTGATAAGCGAACGTTACAAAGGTGATTTCTCTATTCTGCGTTTGTCTAAGCCAAGCGTTTACCTGCGACTCGACGACGTTTACGAACATTACTTGTATGCCCGATTCGGTGAATTTATTACGGTGTTCCTCGCATTTTTCGCATTTGCAAACCGCCGTTCTATCGTCCACGCGACCTATCATAATAAGTTCCGTTTCTTGCGCTCTCGGCGCGGATAAAAACGTTTTGATTTTTTCCACCATCAAGCTTGCAACGTTGATGCCCTCGATAAATTCGCCGTTGTCACCCACACCGCTCGTGTAACACAAGTCGTAATAAGTGAGCATTTTATTCGTATAGTCTGAGAAAAACTCGGGGTGCGTTTCCCTAAGCGTTTTTGAAGCGTCCTCGGGGTCGGGGTCCGTTTTATTCACGTAGCCGACGTTCCCGTGCGAGTCGGTGGCGTTGTGGTTGGTGTTGACGTCCTTTAACCAAAGCTCCGTTCCCTCGTAATATTTACAATGATTGAAAAAGGTGTTGTTTAAGTAGGTTGCACCGCCCATCCACCAGCGCATTTTGTATACGGGTTCTTCCAAAATGTCGTGGGGGTAGATTTGCCATTTTGCCGTTTGCGGTACGTGCGTTACGGTGTCCGTCAGCCAGCGAACGCCTAAAAAGCGTTCAAGGAAGGTATATACGCCGAATTTCACACCGCGCGCTAACGGCGCGTTGATGTAGGTATTTCCGTTCACCGATTTGATATGGTAGCCGTCGTTTTGGATTTTCGACACGTCCATACCCGATTCGTCCTTGAATTGTTTGGTGTCGCCGATGGAAATATACTTGCCCGTCACCGTCTTTTCGTCGTCAACGATGGGTAGTTCGACGCCCGTGGACTGCTTAACGTAAGTGTTCAACTCGTTGGCAACCGCAAGTACTGAGCTGGGCGCGGTTTTGGAAACCACGACCGTGTATTTCGCCTCGCCGTTTTCCACGAGGGTCATAGGTTCTTTGGTATAATCAATGCCCGAATCGTAGTTATATTCGGTGGAAACGGACGTTTCTGCCTTGTTTACGCCACTGCTTGAAGTATAGTCTTCTTCCGTGCAGGCGTACGCGGAAAACAGCGTGCCTGCCGTCATAATTAACGCTAATATTCTTTTGGCTATTTTTTTCATTGCGCGTTTACTCCTTCACCGTTATCGTGAACACATACTGCGTATAGTTATAACTGCCGTCGCGGACGAGGTAGACGAGTTGATATTCGCCCGTTTTGGTGAATACGAAGGGTTTTTCCTCTATTTCACCCGCGTCGTTTACGCTCGGCGTAAGCTCGGTTAGTTTCCAGTCCTGCATATTGCGGATATACACGTAGACTTGTACGTCCCCGTCTACGTTGTCCGTCGCCGTCGCTTTGGGCGGGGCGATGCTTGCACCAAGTACGTATTCCGTTTTCGGCGTTCCGCTTACCGTCAGTACGGGCGTTACGTTATCGATTACGTTATAGTATAAAATATCACTACCCGATTTCCTGTTTACGTCCGTCGCCGTGTACATTACCAGGTATTGACCAAGTTCCGTTGCCGTAAAGCTCCATTCTTTCGTAAGGTCTTTGGTGTCGATAATTTTTTGACCGCTGGGCGAGGTGACGGTGAGCGAAATGGTCGCTCCGCTCGAACACATATCGTACGCCTGTGCTTTGGCGAGAAGAATTTTTTGGCCTGCCGTCACGTTTACCGTTTTGGACATAGGTTTTTCGTACGCGATTACAGGTTGGTTTTTATCCGTCCAGCTATGCGTTGACGTGTTCGCGTCGTAGCTTGCGTTCAAAAGCTGGTTGCTAAGCTCGCGCAAAATGATAGACGATTTGCCGTACACCCCGCCGAATTGAAAGGATACTTTCGATACCGTTGCCTGATAGCCGAGCGAACAGATTGGTACGAGCGTTGCGCCGTTGCAAACGTTGCCGTCACCGTCGAGGTAGATTTGTAAGGGTTTGGAATTGTCGCGGATAGAGCCTGTGACGAAGTATTCCGTGCCTTTGCCGTTGACTTGCAAAGTCGTCATTTCCGCGCCTTGCGAGCATTGCGTATACACGCGTAAAAACGCGCGTTCCGAGGGCATATAGTAGTTCTCAAAGTACACGTCGATATAGTCGAAATTGTTCTTGCCTGCTACGCCCGAAAGGGTTACGTACGCGTTGACGCTACCGTAGCCCGTGACGACGGGGTAGGACCAGTACGCCTCACTACCGTTTATTTCCGTCGTCAGCGTTATCCCCGCAGAACCGTCTTCTTTGGTTATCTCGCCCGCGCTCGTGAACAGGAAATTAGAGGGAAGAACGTTCTCGCTGGAAATTACGGGGATTGCGTACGTTTGGGTTTTCTCGCCGTCTGCCGTCGTGTAAACGACCGTCACAAATCCGTCCGTTTTTTCTGTGTATAAAACACCGTCCGTGCAAGGTTGACCGTCTACCGTGACGGTTACCGCTACGCTCGCGCCCGTCGCGCTGTCGTACGCCGTTGCCGTCGGTAAGCCCGTCGCGTATCCGCTAATTACAGCCATGGGTACGCCCGAAACGCTTAAAACCGTTTCGTCGGGGATTTCTACCGTGAAGTATTTTACCGCCGTATTGCCCGTGTAACCCTTGCTTTCCACGCGAAGCGAAAGTACGCCCGGTTTGTCGATAAGTACGCTACGCGCGTCACTAAGCGTTACTTCCTGTCCGTTATAATACAGCGTTTCTTTCGTCGTTAATTTGCCCGAACCCCCGTACGACGAAACTTCGGGAAGTGTGAATATTTTGTTAATCCCGAGGTTGCTTATATCATATTCTTCTATTTGCGCGATAATAATTGCGGGTAATTTTTCCACGACGGAAAAGTACAGCTCTTTCGTCGAGGTGTTCTTGCCGTTGGTCGCCGTGTAGCGAATGGCGTAATCGCCTACCGTTTGGGGCGTGAAACTGCCGTTCGTTACGTTTTCCGCGATTAAGTCGCTATACGCCTCGCCGTTCTTTTTGTATACGTCCGTTTTCACGCTTTCCGTTTGACCGAAATACCAGTCGAACGCCGTCGCTTTGGGCAATGCGTACGCTACGTTTTTACCTGCGTCTGGCATACCTTCCGCCATATAATCCGCGTCTACCTCGCATTTGATTTGCGGGGCGGGGAAACTTGCTTCGCCCGTAAATTCACCCTCTAAGGTTGCACCTAAAATAGAACGCATTATCACGCATCCGCGCTTGGCTTGCGCGAAACTTATCGAAATGCTCATTTGCGCCGTGTCGCTCTCAAATCCGTTCCATTCAAATCCGCTACCGACGTGCAGGGGGTCGTCTAAGTCTAAAATCGTACGGTAAATAGCTGAACCCGTATTGCTGTCGTAATCCACCGCGTATACCGTTTTCGTTTGGTAATCGAGCGAAAACGAGGTGGGTCGGATATGCTTAGATACTTTGCCGTTAGAATCGGTGTTGTCGTGGCTGAACCCGTACATAACCGTTCCGTATTTCGAATCCCAAGTGTAGTTGGGGCGGTTGCTTTCGTTGGAGCGTCCTAAGCTCTTGCCCTTATAATTTACGCGGGCGTATATCGCTTTGCCAGATTTGTTGGTGGCGATACTAAACGTGTTTTCCGCGTTTTCAGTGTCGGCAAGCGTTACCGTTATACCCGTAATTTGTGCGTACGTATCTCCGTCGTACACCGCGAAAAGTTCCATCAAAGCGTCCTCTTTGGTGCGCGAGGAAAAATCGATAGCGTGCGTGTAGGTGAACTGCGCGTTGCCACCGTCCGTGTAAATCGCCGTACCCGACGAGGTGCTTGCATACTTGCCCGTGTTTATCGTGTACGAGGGGAATGCGACGTTATCCACCATTTCGGATACGCCCTGCCCTGCCTCGAATACCGCGTATTTAGGATAGGTTTGCGTATCTTGCTGAGGGTCTTGCCCGCCGTCCGCGAACACAAACCCGCCCGTAAATACGCCAAGCGCCGTACAGGTCACGGCGCATACGCCTAAACTAAGCGCGCCGAATAACTTTTTCTTTCTCATCCTTTTAATCCTCCGACGGTCAATTTACTTCTCATTACTTTTTGACCGCAACTATAAATTATCAGCGAGGGCAACATTACCAGCGTGTATCCTGCCAAAATGTGCGGGTCGCGGATTGCGCCCGACGAGCCTGCCGTCGCTCTGTATTGGAATACGTACATTCCATAGGAAAGATTTGGCGTGCTGGGATACCATACGAGGAAACTTTCGTAATCGTTCCAGCCCGTAATAAAGCCTAAAATGAACAGCGTAGCGCACGTGGGAATTACCATAGGTATAATAATTTTGAACATTACGTGCATTTCGCTCGCGCCGTCTAAGTACGCCGCCTCCGAATACGTTTTCGGGATTACCTTTAACGCTCCGTATAATATGAGAAAGTTCATTCCCGAAAAAGCGGTGGCGGGCGGTAACAGCATCGTGACGTACATATTATCGTATAAGCCCCAAGCCTTATATAAAATCATTTTTTGCGCGGACGTACCCACGATAGATATCATCATCAACACGATACCTAAATTGTATAAAAATTTGTTGCCCGGCCAGTTGAAACGGCTCATTATATACGCCACTACCGTCGTCCAAAAAATACCCACAAGACCAGGAACGCCAGCGTGCAAAAAGCTGTTCAAAAGCATATTGCCTACGCCGTAACGGTATAAACCTTCCTGTACGTATAAATTTTGCAAAACCGTTTTGTAGTTTTCAAACGCCCAAATTTGAGGCAGGGCGAATTTGTCGCGGATATATTCGTCGTTGGGTTTTAAGCCCGTATACAGCATCCATACCAAAATGACGACCAGCGATAAGGCGTACACGAACATAAACGTTCCGATAAGCGCCCAAAGTAAGCGCGAACTGATAAATCCGCGGGTGAGCGGTTCTTTGTTGAACTGCCATTTTTTCGCGCCCGTTTCCGCGTCTACCGTCACCCTTTTTAACGAAACGCGTAATAGCATTTGCGCGAAAATTGCCAAATATACCAAAACGAGAACGGTTATCAATACAATCATTGCTTGCTGTCCTCCGTTTTGTCTAATTTGTTCATTAGCGCTTTCGTCGCGAATACAACGGGCAATATCAAGCAAGTAACCACAAGTCCCGAAGCCGAAACCATAGGATAGGAAACGTAGGTTTTTTCCGTTTTTATCGTGCGCGTGATATAATAACCGAAACCCCAAATTTGTTCGGGTGCGTCGTACATATAGAAGGTCAACAAGCTACCCGACGTAGTGAACATACCCGCAACGCCCGTCACGACGAAGGTCGTGAGCGTAGGCCAAATCAAAGGCAGGATTATGTTGAAAAATTCTTGTCTGTCGTTTACCCCGTCTAAGCGCGCGCTCTCTAAAATTTCGTCGTCGATTGCGCGCATTGCGTTGGTGTATACCGTTACGGACGTGCCGAACGATATCCAACAGGTAAAGAAAATATTGTTCCAAAACGCGTAGGGTAAATCCGTTAAAATTGCGGGATAGTCCGTCATCCCCGAATCGATAAAGAGTTGCTTTACGCCTACCTCTACGAATTTTTTGTATACGAGCGCGTAGATGAAGGTGGATACGATACTCGGTATCATCATCAAGTACCCGTAAAAATTGTTCATTAAGAACTTTTTGTAGATATAGTAGGAAAAGATTAAGTATAACGGCATCGTTATCGCGAAGTTTATCCACCACATTTTCAGCGAATTGAAGATACTCGTCCATACGCGCGAGTCGCCTTGCAAACCCTCGAAAAATTCCTTGAAGTTCGCAAGTCCTACCCACGTCTTTTCGTTTCGGATATTCACCGATTGAAAGGCAAGCGCAAACGAACTCGCGTTTATGTATACGTAGAATATGGCAAAACTGAGTAACGGTATTGCCATAAACCCGTAGCAAAACGCGTATTTACGCCATTTCAAACGGCTTAACGCGCTCTTTTTTTGCTTTTGTGCGTCCATTACAAGCTCTCCTGATAGGTTGCGTAGTATTCGTCATACTTGCTCGCAACGAGTTCTAATACCGAATCCACGTAGCCTTGCGCCGTCATAGTGTTCGTGCCTAAGAACGCGCTGTGGCAATACGAATAGTTGCCGTTTGCCGTCGTCCAGTTGTCAAGTCCGCCGATAGAACGAACGCCTGAGGTGAGTTTCAAAACTCTCGGGAACAGCACGTCGATATGCTCGGTGTCGTGCGTGATTTGCCAAGCGTTTGTCTATGCCAAAACTTGTCATCTTACTGCCAAAACTTATGATGTTTTTGGGTTCGCGGGCGGTTCTTAGGCTTTTTTTGGGTTTTTCTTAGGCGGGTGACGATTTTTCGGCAAGCAAAAACAGCGGTGCTTGCGCAACGCTGTTTTTGCGGTTTTTCGTTCAGTTTTTATATAAAATCAATAGGGATTTTCGCCGTAGAGAGCTTGTAAATTGTCCGCGTAACGTTTCATTTTTTCGTGCTGTTTAAGCTCTAAGCTATCGCTTAATTTTTCGAGTTCTTTCTTTTGGTCTTTGGATAATCTCGTGGGTACTTCCACAATTACGCGCAGGACTAAGTTACCCGTGCCGTTACGCGCGGATTTGATGCCTTTTCCGCGAACGGTGAACACCTGTCCGCTTTGCGTGCCTTCGGGGACGGTAAACTCGAACACGTCGTCGATTGTCGGGACTTTTACAACCCCGCCTAAAACCGCTGTCTTGTAGGAAATGGGTAAATCTAATTTCAAATCAAACCTGTCGCGGACGAAGATTTTATGCGGTTCGACGCGGAATACCACGATTAAATCGCCCGGCGCTCCGCCGTTTGCCGAGGCTTGACCAAATCCCCTCTTTCGTATATAACTGCCCGTGTCTACGCCTGCGGGAATATCAAAGCTGACCGTCGTTTCTTTGCGTTGGTAGCCCTTGCCTTTACAGTCGTTACAGCGTTCTTTTATCGTTCTGCCGTTGCCGTTACAGTCGGGGCAGACCGTTTGGCGTATCGTTCTGCCGAACATCGTGTTTTGGACTTGTTGCACGACGCCTTTGCCTTGACAGCGCGAGCAAGTGGTGTATTCCGTTCCGTTTTTCGCGCCCGTTCCGCGACAGGATTCGCAGGGTTCGTTGCGCATATACGAGAAGGTCTTTTTACAGCCTTTTGCTGCGTCCATAAAGGACAGGCTCATTTCGCGCTGGATATCCTCGCCTACTTCCGATTGCGCCGTTCTTGCGCCACCGCCAAAGCCTCCGCCGAAAAAGCTACTGAATATGTCCTCAAAACCGCCGAATCCTTGCGCTCCGCCTCCAAAACCGCCGAATCCGCTCATTCCAGGGTGGTCTAATTCGTAGTCGTACGCCGAGCGTTTTTGTTCGTCGGAAAGCGTTTTGTTCGCTTCGTTGATTTCTTTGAATTTTTCCGCCGCCTCCGCGTTGCCTTGGTTTCTATCGGGGTGGTATTTCATTGCGAGTTTTCTATACGCTGATTTGATTTGGTCGGGCGTGGCTTTTCTGTCTACGCCGAGGATTTCGTAATAATTTTTTTTGTCCGCCATAATGTTTTTTCCTTGTGAAATGAATTGGCTTGCGCCGTGAATTTTCGCTTTTGCTCAATGATTTGGGCTCGCGCCCGTGAATTGAAATGCAAAGCATTTCATTATTGTAAAATTTTACCGCAATGCAAAACGAAAGTTTTGCAATTCATACCCGTAGGGCAATTCACGCGCCGTCAGGCGCAATACACGAACGAAGTTCAATTCATTCTTTTAATAGTGTAAATCGGGCTTGGCGCGCCAAACCCGTTATTACACGTTTTTTTTATTCTTTTACTTATTGATGAAATTCGGTGTCGTCACCGCCCGTTGCGCCACCGTCCGCGCCAGGTGCGCCTGCGCCCGCTTGGTAAAGCTTTGCCACGATAGGTTGGATATCCTGCATAAGCTTATCGTACGCCGATTTGATGCGCTCGTCATCGTCCGTTTCCAGTTCTTTCTTCGCCTCGTCGATTGCCGTTTGCAACGCCGTCTTATCCGCTTCGTCCAGCTTGTCGCCTGCGTCTTTGAGCGTTTGTTCTACCGAGAAAATCATTCCGTCGAGTTTGTTCTTGTTCTCTACTTTTTCTTTGCGTTTTTTGTCTTCCTCAGCGAATTGTTCCGCCTCTTTTACCGCTTTGTCGATTTCTTCTTCAGACAGGTTGGTGGACGAGGTTATCGTGATATCCGTCGATTTGCCCGTGCCTTTATCCTGCGCCGTTACGTGTACGATACCGTTCGCGTCGATATCGAAGGTAACTTCGATTTGCGGTATACCGCGGGGCGCGGGCGCAATACCCGTCAACACGAAGTTGCCAAGCGTTTTGTTGTCTTTACAGAACTCGCGTTCGCCTTGCAATACGTGAATGTCCACGCTCGTTTGATTGTCCGCCGCCGTCGAGAATACTTGGCTCTTTTTTACGGGTATCGTCGTGTTTCTATCGATTATTCTCGTAAATACTCCGCCGAGCGTTTCAATACCCAGCGAAAGCGGGGTAACGTCGAGAAGCAATACGTCCTTAACTTCGCCCGTCAAGACACCGCCTTGTACCGCCGCACCGATTGCTACACATTCGTCGGGGTTGATGCCCTTGAACGGTTCTTTGCCCGTAACTTCCTTTACCTTTGCTACAACCGCGGGCATACGCGTCGAACCACCGACGAGGATTACCTTGTCGATATCGCTGTACGAAAGCCCTGCGTCGCGCATTGCCGATTTCATAGGCGCTACCGTTCTTTCTAACAAGTCCGCCGTCATTGCCTCGAATTTTTGTCTGGTGAGCGTGATATCAAGGTGTTGAGGGCCTTCTGCACTCATAGAAATGAAAGGAAGGTTGATGTTCGTAGAGGTCATACCCGAAAGCTCGATTTTCGCTTTTTCCGCGGATTCTTTCAAGCGTTGCATTGCCATTTTGTCCTTGGACAAGTCGATACCGTGCGATTTCTTGAACTCGTCTACGAGGTAGCTCATAATTTTTTCGTCCCAGTCGTCACCGCCGAGCTTGGTGTCGCCGTTGGTTGCAAGCACCTCGAACACGCCGTCGGAAATTTCCAAGATGGAAACGTCGAACGTACCGCCACCGAGGTCGTAAATCATTACCTTACCGCCCTTGTCTTTATCCAAACCGTACGCAAGCGCCGCCGCCGTGGGTTCGTTGATGATACGCAAAACGTTTAAGCCTGCGATTTTGCCCGCGTCTTTGGTAGCTTGGCGTTGCGAGTCGGAAAAGTATGCGGGGCAGGTGATAACCGCCTCCGTTACCTTTTGTCCTAAATACGCCTCTGCGTCCGCTTTTAATTTCGCCAAGGTCATTGCCGAAATTTCCTGCGGGGAATATTCTTTATCTTCAATTTTTACTTTATAATCCGAACCCATATAACGCTTGATGGAAATTACCGTTTTGTCAGGGTTTGCTACCGCTTGACGCTTTGCTACCTGCCCTACCACGCGCGAGCCGTCTTTTTGGAAAGATACCACGGACGGGGTCGTTCTTGCGCCTTCCGCGTTCGCGATTACGACGGGTTCACCGCCTTCCATAACCGCTACGCACGAGTTCGTCGTTCCGAGGTCGATACCTATTACTTTTCCAGCCATAATAATTTTTCTCCTTATTGCTTGTCGCGGATTTTTTTCCGCTTGATTTTCGTTTACAGTTATATGTAACCGATAATTTTCCCTCTTAAACAAAAAACTTGAAATTTTTTTACGCGCATCTTATTTTTTTATCAAAAATACCAAAGAGTGCAAGTTTTGGCAGTAAGAGGACAAGTTTTGGTATAGATTTTTTCATGAAATTATGTTATAATATCCTTAGCGATTAAAAATAAGGCGGTTTTTTATGAAAAAACGGTTTTCTTTCGTTTTGGCGGTTGCTTTTTTGGTTTCGGGGGTTTCCGCGTGTAAAAAGAGCGAAAATGACCCGTCCGTAAGTCAAACGCGTGCGGGTTGGACTTTATCCGCGCCCGCGTATATGGACGGCGAATTAGCGCTCAATCTTTATTCGACGGGTGTGGGGTTAGACTTAAACCCCGACAACAAGGCGGGCGATATGCAACTGATTGCCAAAACCTCGCGGGCGGGGTTTGATAGCTATTTGTCAAAGGTACAAAAGAACGGTTATAAGGAAATTGCCAAAAACGAGGTGAACGGAAATGCGTACGCCGAATTTGAAAAGGATAACCAAATCCTCTACGCCTACTACACCGACGCGTTCAAGCAGGCGCGCGTGATTGAGGATAAGGTGAGCGTGGCGCACACCGCGATTGAGTACGGGTACGAACAAGCGGACGGCGAGGACACCGTGATTTATCAGTACGCGCTGATGAACGACCCGTACGGGAATAATAATAAATCTACGCCGTACGCGGATAACGGTATGTTTTATATTATCCGTCAAGCGAACGGAAAGCTTATTTTGGTAGACGGCGGAAGCGCGAAACAAGCGCCGGATAGCGCGGTGGACGGGTTATTGGATTTCTTGTACGAGATTACGGGCAAGGCGCAAAATGAAAAAATTCAAGTTTCCGCATTTATTCTCACGCACGGGCATAGCGACCATAAACAACTCGTGCAAAAGCTTATTCAAAAATACAGCGAGAAAATCGTGATAGAATCCGCGATTTATAATATTCCGTGGTTAGACCAGAAAACCTCGTTTATGACGTTTGGGGCGCTTATCAAAGAGAAATATCCGAATATCAAATTCCTCAAAGCGCACACGGGGCAAAGTATTCGCTTAGGCGAGGTGACTTTGGATATTTTACTCACGCACGAGGATATTTTGGACGAGGTGAGCGGGTTTACCAAAATTTCCAACTACAACAACACGACGACGGTAATCAAATATACCGTCAACGGCAAAACCTTTATGCAACTCGGCGATTTTAGCGGTTCGAAAAATAACGGAAAAGAAAAGCTTTTCTTAGAACCGTACAAAAACGCGGACGGCGGGTATCCCGTTTTGCAAAGCGATATCGTGCAGGTTGCCCATCACGCCTTGGAAAACGATATGCAAAACACCTATAAAGCTATCGGGGCGCGGTACGCCTTTATCCCGCAGTCTGACTGTAATTTCAGCGAGTACCGCTTTGAACAGGCAAAATGCAGTACCTATCAAGATACGGTCAACGATATTATTTCCGCCAACGAGAGCGTAGAAATATTTTTCCAAAGCCGTTACACTTACGCCCTCTCGATTGCCAAAAACGGTGCGATTACAAAACTTGCACCTATCGCCATTATCGGTGCGGACGAGGGGTACGCCGAACTCATTCGCGAGGTTTCGCCCTTTTCTAAATAACATTTTATAATAAAACCATTTATAATAAAATCAAACGAGCTTGCCAAGTGTGGCAAGCTCGTTTTACCGTTCGCTCGTTTATTCGAGTTCGAACGCGCCTGTATACAGTTGATAGTAAGTGCCTTTTTGCTCGATAAGCTGGTCGTGCGTACCGCGTTCGATAATTTTTCCTCGTTCCAAAACCATAATTGCGTCGGAATTACGGACGGTGGAAAGCCTGTGGGCGATTACGAACACCGTGCGACCGTGCATAAGTTTATCCATACCGTCTTGCACCAACGCCTCGGTGCGCGTGTCGATAGACGAGGTTGCCTCGTCCAAAATCATTGCGGGTGCGTCCGCGACTGCCGCGCGGGCTATGGATAAAAGCTGGCGCTGGCCTTGCGATAAATTCGCGCCGTTGTTGGTGAGCATGGTATCATACCCGTCGGGCAAACGGCAAATGAAATCGTGCGCGTTGGCGAGCTTTGCCGACGCGATACATTCCTCGTCCGTCGCGTCTAACCTGCCGTAGCGGATATTTTCAAGTATCGTACCCGTAAACAAGTTGGTGTCCTGCAATACGATACCCAGCGAACGCCGTAAATCGCTCTTTTTTATCTTGTTGATATTGATACCGTCGTAACG